>JBGSNS010000035.1:0-13470 GCA_041739515.1 Bdellovibrionota bacterium | reverse complement strand
CTAAGCGTATCACCAACAAAAGCATGAAGATCCGGTCGTACGATCCTCGCCTGATGCAGAAGCGCGTAAGCTTCAGCACTCTGCCCGGCCGTGGCGAGCAGATTTCCGATTCGCCATAGAGCCACTGGATCAGCGTCTGATAAACCGAGAGTCGCAGCATAGTTCTGAATCGCCGCTGCGCTATCTCCGCGTCCTTCGGCGACTAGTCCATGCAAAAGATGAAGCAGCTGCGAACTCGGATGTCGCTGTAACTGCTTGGACAGCGGCAAGCTCCACTCATGGCCACGCTCCATAAAACGATTCGCAGCGTAATTGAGATCTTCCACATTATAGAGCGAAGAATTAGCCAACATCATCAACGGGGCGGTGAGCTCCCAGTTATTATCAACGAACCCACTAAGGTTTTCCGATTCCGTTCGACGGTATTCATACACAACTTCGTCTAGCTGAAGAACCAGAGGGCACGTAGCCCCGCAGCGAATCCATAGATCCCAATCCTCGGCAAATGGTAACGAAGAATTGAAACCGCCCACATCCTTGACCAGCTGACGCGAGACTAAACTGCTAATCGGAAGTGAATTATCATACCTGATATAGTACGGATCCCATCTTTGCGGGCTCCAAACGTCAGATCGTGCCCCAAACATCGCAGCGTTCCCACTCACGATTGATGCGCCGGTGGTTTGAGCATTGGAAATTGTTTTGGTCGCAAAATCGGGCGTTAAACGATCATCTCCATCGAGAAACACGAGCCATGGGGCCGATGAATTCTCCCAGCCAGTGTTTCGGGCCGCAGCCGCTCCCAGGTTTTTCTGCGTCAATACTCGAATTCGAGGATCAGACTGTTGAAGTTTTTCAGCCTCTATTAGCGAGCCGTCTAGGCTACCGTCATCAACGACGACAATCTCGAGCGGATCATTTCGAAGCGCTGAAAAGATCGCCTCGGACAGATACTGGCGCTTGTTGTAGCAGGTAATGATGATCGAAATCGGATTCATCGGGTTACACCATTTTCGCAGCGAGTGCCCAACTTCTAAGTGTCGGGGGAATTTCTTTTGAATAAGGAATTGTCAGACCCTTTTTTGAAAGGTCGATCTTTCTGTGAAACGAACGAGGCCCAATTTGTAAAAGCTCCTCAGCTTTTAATCGGATATCCTCGTCTGTTACCTCGCTCCACCGCTTAGAGAACATTACGTTGTGCTCCGCTAAATCCGGATCCGGAAGATTGTACATAGAGGCATGAAATTTAGGCCAAAAATCTCTATAATGTTGGATTTTTCTCTCCAGGTTTAGCCACGAGACGTGCAACACACTTGGCAGTCGTTCAATCCAATCGTTAAACAACGCTTCAATGCGTACCGGATCCGTTGTGATATCTTCCTTCGGTACCGGCAACGCCAATGGGACTGCCTCGCGAGAGTCTCTCCAAATATAATTGCAAGAATCGGAGTCAAAGGGCTTCGGATACTCGTGCCCATTCGCGTCGTAAAGCGCTAATGACTTAGGTATCCCATGCGTGATGCGCGGATCGTTTATGCTAAAGCGCGGCTTCCAGGAGAAAAAATCTGCACGAATCTGCTCGAACCGCCCCCAGAACTCTACCATCGGAAGATAAAGTACTGGACGCTCTTTGAAGATCTCCCCTATCGCCGCCGGTAGTTGACGAATCATCGCCTGATCGGCCTGCGGAACTATTTCGTCGTTATCGGTTTGCCAGCAGTAGTCAGTTTGACACTGTGCGCGTGCAGCAGCCTTTAGATATCCATCCATGTAGATCGCCCAGCGCGGGTGAGTGAAGTCTACCGGGCGAACCGAAAGCACAAGTCGCTTCTCTACTCGCGCAAGCATGGATAATTCTTCGAACGTACCATCGGTACTGCCAGCATCAACCACCGACACCTGATCACAAAACTCTAGTAGGTTTCGAATGCACTCACGAAACGGGTATTGCCTAGCAATACAGTCAAAAGTCGTGGTGTATCCGGCTACTGTGCAACTCACTTGAGATTAGATGCTATTGCTCTGTTGGCGGAACGCAACGCCATTTCTCATGAGATATCGCATAGTTGCATTGATCAAAACCGCTAGAATGCAGCTCCCAAGCACTAACAGCGTTACAAATAAGGTAAGCCCTCGTGGTTTTAACATCATCCACACCGGAACCACCTGAGCGATCAAGGTGATCACCCAAACGTTAAACTCTCCAAGCAGCTGCGCCGCTGCAATGCCGAACTTAGGAAAAATTCCGATGTATCCAGTTAGCCACTCCAAGAACAGAATCGGATACGCCAACAAACATCCGGTAACTGTTAAGAGTGGAGCGACCAGTGGATTTATAAGTAACGCGATCGGTGTCCATTGCCGAAACCAAATCAAGCCGACAAACGATGAAAATACCGTCGCGGTAACTGCTGGGACTATAAATCCGCTTGACGGAGCCGCAACTAAACCCAATAGCGCTGCGAACGTAAGCTGTACTCCAGGCTCAAAGATCGCACCTGGAAAAACCAATGACACTCCGATAATTCCGATCGATATTTTCTGAAGCGGGGAGGAGTTGGTACCCTGATAAACATGCGCTGCAGCAAGATACACAAACGCAACGATGGCTCGTACCCCGGACGGCTCCCACCCGGTTAGTTCCGTCAACCAAATGCTACAACCCAGTCCGATTAAAAGAGCGAGAATATCCACACGGAAACTTAAGTGAAATAAGACCAAAATTCGCTTCGCTATCGCGGACACAAGCCCACCTACCAGCATGACCTGGAATCCTGAGAACACCAGAACATGCGAAAGTCCGAGTCTACGAAATACTTCTTCTAGATCTCTACTAACAACGTCTCTGCGACCGACTGCAAGCGACCATAATATTCCGTGTGCTTGATCCGCTTCAGCGCTGTGAGCGTTTTCAATAACCACACCATCAATAAGGGGTTCGCTAATAAGCTCAGCTTTTCCTTCGGCAACAATTCCGTGGCGAATAAGATGGGCCTCGAATCCCCACGGCATATCGTTCGCAGACAGCAATCGTAGCTTAGCAAAGATGACAACAACTGAATCGCGCTCTAATACCGCCGAATTACGCCACGCAAGATGAACCGCTCGGAATCTAGCGCGAAAAGGTGCAAACTTTCCCGAGTTGAAATCCATGGAACGCACGACAATGCCGACAAACTCCACTTCTCCAACCCGCGGATAACTAAGCTCTTTAATCCGAACCAGGTAACTGGTCGCCATAGGCGAGAAGGTGGAGCCAATTGAGGCGGCCGTGTCGCTAGAAACTTGGGAACTACCAACCAAGATACCTGAAAGTAATCCAAGCATGATTCCCATAACTGAATACCAACGACCGGTCAGAGCCGCTATCACGGAGAATACCGCGGCAATGAGGGGGAATACCTGGCTAAGGAGAAATCCAGGTAATAGAAGTAGCGCCGGAGCATCCCTGCGAGCCCAAACAACTGCCCTTGGCGAGAGCAAGATACGGAGGCAGACTAGCAACGCATGAAATCGTTTCACCGTCGATTATCGACTCTTCTCCTGTGTTGTTGCGTTGGTGCTTGTGGATATTCGACACACCAGGTGTTGCCATCGGTTGCAGCAGCGTATCGCAATCAGGTCATGGCGCGGTTTCCGAGTGATAGAAATAATCCTGAAGCGATCGCATTCGCGCAAGCAACGGTGAACGAAATTACCGGCCGGTTACTTCATGACTCACCGGAAATCAGGGTTCTTGTGGATGTCGTCGACGTAAACGAGATCCTTGCGTTTAGCTATCCAGGTGGAATCGTCTTATCATCCGGGTTACTCAGGCGACTACCAAACGAAGCGATGTGCGCATTCGTGCTAGCCCACGAAATATCTCATCACATGCTTGGGCATATAAACGAAACTTCAACAAACGAGTACAGCATGGCTGCTGAAATGGCCGCCGATCGGCGCGCAGTAGCGCTGATGGCGTCAGCCGCGTACGACATACGGTTGGCGCTAGATACGATCACAGCGCTTAGCCCAATATTGCATAACAACTTGACCGAGGTATCGGAACGCCGCGGTGCGATAAACGATTTTATTAAACAATCTAAATGGCGTCCGCCTGGGACGATTACACGGCGGGTGTACCAGGAGATGTGGGCGGGCTTGTTCTCCCCTTTTTAGACCCCTTTCACCGACGCCACTAAGGGCATACGTCCCGTGGGTCTAAAAAGGGGAGAATGAACCTTACTCCGCCAACCGCCTCTTTACGATCTCCAATGCTTCAGCGATCTTAATCCGTTCCTGTTTGGTCGTATCGCGATCACGAATCGTCACGGTTTGATCCTTTATCGTATCGTGATCAATCGTAATACAATACGGAGTCCCAATCTCATCGTGTCGCGCGTAACGCTTACCGATCGATTGTTGCTCGTCGTAACTGGCATTCATCCCAGCCTTAAAGAAATCAGCGACCACTGATCTTGCAATCTCAGGAAGGCCATCCTTCTTAGTAAGTGGTAGCACAGCCACTTTTATCGGAGCCAGTCGAGGGTGAAATTTCATCACGACCCTAGTCTTACTCTCGCCATCCGCATCAACGCCCGACTCTTCTGAATACGCATCCAACATGAATAATAGCACCGCGCGCGTAAGTCCCGCCGAAGGCTCGATTACGTAAGGGGTATAACGCCATCCGGGCTTACCAGTTTCTGGATCATTTTTCTGTTGATCAAAATAACTGAGTTTAACTCCGGAATATTCTGTGTGTTTCTTTAGGTCGTAGTCCGTTCTCGAAGCGATCCCTTCCAACTCGCCCCAACCCCAAGGATAGTCGTATTCAATATCGAAACATGCATCCGCATAGTGCGCGAGCTCCGTTTTGTCGTGTTCTCGTGCTCTAAATTTAGTCGGATCATTCGCAAAAACCTTCCACCAATCAAGCCGCTCCTTGACCCAGTACTGATGCCACTGGGCCTGCGTTCCAGGCTCGACAAAGTATTCAATCTCCATCTGCTCGAATTCACACGTTCTGAAAATGAAATGCTCAGTTGTAATTTCGTTTCTGAATGCTTTTCCTTGCTGAGCGATTCCGAACGGAACCTTCATAGACATGCTCTGCTGTACGTTCAAAAATTGTACAAACATCGCCTGCGCCGTCTCCGGTCGAAGGTAGATCTCACTCTGCTTAATTGCCTCAGCGAGCTTCGCCCTCAACTCTTCTCGTGAAAGGCTCTTCCCCTCAATTTGCTGCAAAAGCGTATCTACCGGATCAACTGGACCAATCGAGGAGCGAAACATTAGGTTAAATTGGCGCTCAGCGGAAAGTTCCGTACTCCCGCACACCGGGCATACATAACCAACCGCGCCTACGATGCCTTTGACTTTTTGCCCGTCCTTTTTGCCGCCACGAACGAATACTGATTCGGAACCAACTTCAGCACGTGGTGCTTTGTCAGCGCGAAATCGTTCTTTGCAGTTATGGCAATCAACTAACGGATCTGAGAATCCGGCCAAGTGACCGCTGGCCTTCCAGACCGTCGGATGCATCATGATCGAGGCATCGAGGCCGACCATATCTTCGCGGGCAAGAACCATCGCCTTCCACCATTCATTGGCGATATTGCGCTTTAATTCACTCCCTAACGGGCCGTAATCATACGCGCTTTTTAGGCCCCCGTAGACCTCACTGCTCTGAAAAATAAATCCGCGCCGCTTTGCAAGCGATGTGATCTTCGATACTAATTCCGACTCCGCCATACCTACTCTAATACCGTAATTATTCCCTCGGTGATCGAGGGTACTGGTGGGGAGCATAGCGCAAATATAGAATCGGTAAACGGGCCTGAATTGGGAGATTTAGCTCAATTTGCTTAGCCGGTCGGCTGAGGTACGCTGGCGAGCTCTGTTTTCTAATTTTCAGTATTTGACGCTGCAAATCTATGTTTTTAATCGATCGTACATCGGGAACGCCGAAGATTCCTTCGAATGGGGAGGAAGCACTTTCTGAGCGCCGCACGAGGACTTCTTCAAGCTCAAAGAGAGCGCTAGCAGCAAACAATGAACAATCATCCGACCGCGCGGCGTCAGTTCCCGAACCGGAACTGACGCTTCCAAACAGAAATCACTGGCCGCACAGATTCTCCCCCGACAGTCCATTCGGAGTCCTCGAACGTAAGAAGCCAGGCTCTATTGATCGCATGCTGCGGATGCGTAGCCGAGAACTGCTTCAGTTAACGACGGAACTCGAAGAGAATGGCTCTTCCAATCAAAGTAAGAAGCCGAATAACGGCGACATGCACACTCATCCTGGAAAGCGCAGCAACGCAAGCTTGCGACATCTCTCTAGCAAGGATGTTCCAGACGCACTTCTGGAAAGAATTGACGATGAGACTAGGGCGGATCCAACCCTGATCGCTCAAATTGACCGCGATCTAGACGCTTTAGATAATGACGGAAACACTTCTGCGCCATCAACTATTCGGCATAGAGATCCCGATGAGCGCGATATCAGAGCCTCCCTACCGAACCGTAGCACCTCAATCACGGGAACCACTGAGCTGCGAGAGCTCTTGTCGAATGAATTGATCAAAGGCTCACACGGCGCTCTTAAGAAGACGCAACTTGGGTCGCTAACGTTTGGTTCGTTTGATCGTCAACGAGAGAGAGTCGTTCTTCATCGACAAACCTATGCAGTATCGCCGCGCGGATTTGAGCTTAGGGGAAAGCTGATCAAGGCATGTGACGACGAGGGAATACCTAACGGTTCGGATGATCCACTTTTCCCGCGCGCAGCAATTCCTCGCAAGCCGGATTTCGAACTCGTCACCTCGTCAGGTGTTTGGGCGAGACTTGCTAGAGCAGCGATAACCTCGAATGATTCCTCTTGTGAAGAAGCATCGACTGACGAATCGGACAAAACTCCACCCGAGGCAGCATCCGAAACCGCAGCGTAATCCACGGGACTCATTTGGTAATAGCTTGGAGGATCTTTTCCGCCAGCTTCTTCGGAATTCTCCCAACCGTAGCGACTTCATCCGAATCAGCTTTTGCTATCGCCGCAACACTTCCAAAATGCTTCAACAGGCGCATTTTACATTCCGGCCGAACACCAGAAATCAAATCTAATTGCGACCCGATAACTCGTTTCGAACGAGTTTTACGGTGAAACGTAATTACAAATCTATGCGCTTCATCGCGTATGCGACTAACTAAATTAGTTACTGCGTCACCATCCGCTAATAAGACCGGTTCGGTATGATTCGGAAGAAAAAATCGTTCCTGGCTTTTACGCACATCCGTGCTTCGTGGATCCGCCAAGGTCCTTTGCTTAGCCAACGCTACTATTTCTAACTCGGCTCCCAACGCATCGCGGGCTTCTATAGCTTTATTCAGTTGCTGAGCCCCGCCGTCGACGATCAATAAATCCGGGAGATCCTGCTGCTGTAGTCCGCGAGCGAGTCTGCGACTAACGACTTCATAGATCGACGCAAAGTCATCCGGGGTCTCACGATGTGCAATCTTGTACTTACGATACCGTGGCTTGTCCGGCACCCCATCAAAGAAACTAACGATAGCACCTACCGTATCGGAGCCTTGAAAATTAGAAATATCCACGCACTCAATTCGGCGCGGCATCTGCTGCAACTTACAGACGAGTGCTAGGGATTCTGCGATCGCCTGGTAGCGTTGCTCTGCGTTAAATCGCGAAGCAAAGCTCGTCTGTGCATTCGTTCTTGCTAAGTCGACGAGCCGTGCCCGAACTCCGCGCTCTGGCACTATGATCTCAATACGCTTTCCCTTCCGCTCAGAAAGTCCCGCTACGATCAGTTCCGTATTTTCCGGTGCAATCGGCACCACAATTTCTGCCGGAATATCCCGTGCCACAGCGGAATAATACTGGCTGATACTAGCTTCCAACATAACGCTGTCATCAACCACTACATCGGAGAAACTAAAACTGCTCCCCTCATGCAACCGCCCGTCCCGCACCTGAAGCAGTGAGATTACAGCAAGTGTTTCTTCTCGATGAAACCCAAAAACATCTTTATCGTCGCCGGACCAAGTACTGAGACGCTGCCCTTCACGCAACAATCTCAAAGTTTCTATACGGTCACGGAACTCCGCCGCTTCCTCGAAACGCAAATCATCGGATGCACGATCCATTGCGGCCTTGAGATCGCTCTGAAGCTCTTCAACTTTACCCTGCAATACTCCGGTGGCTTGTCGAACTAACGTCAGGTATTCAGAGCGCTCGACCGGAAGACAACAAGGCGCACAGCACCGTTTAATCTGGTACTCCAAGCATGGACGAGTTCTATTATACAACACCGCATCAGAGCATGTTCTCAACGGAATGGTACGCTTTATGATATCAAGCGCTGTTCGTAGCTCGGCACTGGAGTGAAACGGACCGTAATACCGAGCACCATCCTCATTTCGCTTTCGGACCAAATCTAGCTTCGGCCAGGCGGCGTCAAAATCAACACGCACATGGTAGTAGGCTTTGTCGTCCTTAAGTCGAATATTATACCGTGGCTTGTAGCGTTGGATCAGATCGCGTTCGAGAATAAAAGCCTGTTGTTCTGACGCGGTCACTATGTTTTCGATCGCTACCACTCGTTGCATCAGTGCGGGGATCTGATACCTGCCATCTCCAACTCCGAGATAGTTGCGTACTCGAGTTTTGAGCTCCAACGCCTTCCCTACATACAGCACAGCTCCATCAGCGTCCCGCATGATGTAAACACCTGGAAGAAGTGGAAACGAATCCACTACGGCTCGTAACTCAGCTGTACGAGAGCTGTCATTCGAAGATATGTCGGGTTGCGCGACTTTCACAGGTTCAGCAATGATATCATGGGGTTACCTATTTGGGAAAAGAGTTCTGTAGAATGTGACAAATCCACGCTGTTCGCTCCCTTAAGGAATTCGGTGATGATACACTCCCACCCCATGCGACATCAGCTTTGGGATTCATCCACCTTCTCTAGATTACACGCCTTTTTCTTTTGCTGCGTTTTACTATCTTCTCTTTCGCCTCTATCAGCGGCGGCTATCGACACTGAGGGATACCTAAATAGGAGCCGTTCGTGGAGCGGCCCCCAGAGCTTCTACGTTCCGCGAGTTGGACGTGTTCGTGTAAACTTCCCATCTGACCTTGAATTCACTGAAAGCAGCTCATCTCCCTACGGCATCAAGGTAAAGACGCTAGTAGGCACGGTGGCAGGTTCGTCGGAGAGGATTCTTATCTCGTATTCTACAAGGGTGTCGTCAACGCCATCTTCATCAAACGAAAACGGAAGGGTGACTCGCGAGATTTTATTTAACGTTCGCAATCCACGCACAGGAAGAATCAGTTATGTGCGCGTTACTGCTGGCTCCGATGAAGCTCTGAAAGTTAGCTCTGTTCCTAGTACTCTATTATCAGCAGTCAATTGCGGATCTGAAAACGCCGCCCCGGCTAATCTAGCGAGGATTTCAACTGCTTCAGCGAGCTCGAACGGCTCGAGCGCTAGCTCGTCTCGCGCTCCTGCGATAACTATTGAATCTGGGCCGACGATTCGAGTAGCGTTCGTAGCGGATGCACGATACAGCAGAAAATTTGGAGATCGCACGGAGCAACACATTGTGACGATGCTCAACCAGGTTAACACGATCTATCGGCGAGATTTAGGCTTGTCGATTACTCCGATTCTCGTAGCACGTGAAAAACATGATGGAGCTAATCTGAATTCTTTTGATTCTAGTGGGTTGTTGGATGGATTTGCAGTACTCACTGGGCGCTCTCGTTACGGAAACGCAGATATCTATCATCTGCTTACGGGGAAAGATTTATCCGATAACATCATCGGGCTTGCCAATCTTCCTGGTGCGTGTGCGCCATCAAAATCCACACGTGTTAGCCTAAGCCAAAACTTAAATTCGGCGATCGATTATATGACTGTGGCCCACGAGATCGGACACAACTTATCTGCGGATCATGACACGGCAACCTTTCCTCAAACAATTATGTTCCCGAGTCTTCCGGTTGATGACGTCAGGTTTTCAGCCGCCAGTCGCTCACAAATTTCGGCGTTTAAAAGTTACTCAGATATTCAACGCTGTCTTAATGCTCCGGTGCCAGCACGAAATTCGGTGGCTCTGACGACCACACTGACGTCATCGGGTCACACTTCGTTGGCCGTTTCGATGCCAACAGGAAACGACTCCTGTTCTGTTCTTTTAGAAGCGAGTCAAAATTCGGATTTTGCGAGCTCGCGCAAGGTTTATTTAACAAGCATGGAATCTCTATCTCTGCGGGTCTTTTCCAAAGTCAATCGTAGCTCGAATCGACGACGACGTATTTTTGTTCGAGCTACAGCCACCTGCGGTGCAGCAGAATCGAGCGCCACCGCATCGATATCGCCTACGAGAATTCGGGCTCGACTTCCGGCCACATCCCCGAACGCCTGGGCGAGCTACTTTATTAACTCGTTCCGGTAAACACCCGGGACCGCGAGGCGTCGCCTCGCAGTCTAGCGTGGTACATTGCAGTAACTATTCTCAATGAAAGTTCGCTGAATCCGAAAACGTTGACCGGTTCACTTACCTGTATCTGCAAGGGAGTTGAAACGACCGCGAGGCGACGCCTCGCGGTCCCAGCCAGCACAGCTACCCCACCACCAGCGCTGCTTCCTGTAGCTTCTTTATGTAATCTCGTAATTCAGCTGCACGCTCGTATTCACGGCGAGCCGCAGCAGCGAACATCAGCCCCCGCAATGTTTCGACATATGCTGGAATCGCCGCTGGGTCGTCCGGCCTCGTCGGAATCCCTATCGGCGCTGGCTTATCCGCTAGTAATTCCGGTAGTTCCACCAACGAGGCCGGCATTTCACTCTTCGCTGATTGCGGCACGATTCCATGAACGCGATTATACTCTCGTTGAATCGCTCGACGGCGGTCAGTTTCAGCGATTGCTTCATCAATCGACTTAGTTCTCCGATCGGCGTACAGAATTACCTTTCCGTTAACATTTCGTGCAGCGCGTCCCATGATCTGAATTAGTGATCTTGTAGAACGCAAAAAACCTTCTTTGTCTGCATCCAAGATCGTTACCAACGAGACCTCGACCAGATCTAATCCTTCACGCAGCAAATTAATTCCGATTAAGACATCGAAATCCCCCTTTCGCAGCCCGCGCAGAATTTCGACTCTCTCCACCGTCGTTACATCGGAGTGAATCCACCGAGCGCGAATCCCGGCTTCGCGAAAATATCCTGAAAGATCTTCTGCCATTTTCTTAGTAAGAGTCAGCACCAAGACTCGCTCGCCTCGCTCCGTAACCGCACGAATCTCACCCATCAAATGATCGACTTGGTTTTTCGCTGGGTGAATTTCGACCACAGGGTCCAACAACCCTGTAGGGCGATTGATCATCTCCACCACAACACCTTCGCTTCGTTCAAGCTCAAAGTCTGACGGAGTTGCTGAGACGAAGATAGTTTGTCCAGCGGATTGCCAAAACTCCTCTCCGTTTAGCGGGCGGTTATCGAGCGCTGATGGGAGTCTAAAGCCAAATTCGACGAGCGTCTGTTTACGGGAACGATCGCCCCTATACATCCCACCGATTTGGGAGCAGGTCACATGGCTTTCATCGATCACCAGCACGTAGTCTTTCGGAAAATAATCAATCAAAGTTGTCGGGCGATCCCCTTCAGCACGTCCGGCCAGATGTCGTGAATAGTTCTCAATTCCGGGGCAAAATCCGATCTCCTGCATAAGTTCGAGATCGTACTGCGTGCGTTGCTCAAGACGCTGCGCCTCTAATAATTTACCCGCCTGTTGTAACTGAATCAATCTCTGTCCGAGCTCCGCGCGAATGCGAATTACCGCATCCTTAACCCGTTCGTTCCCGGCCACGAAATGACTTACTGGGTACGCAGCGCATCTTCCTAAGTGTCGAAGCGATGCTCCAGAGAGCGAATCGATCTCTGAAATTTTCTCCACTTCATCACCGAAAAAAAGGACTCGAAACGCTTTCGAATCTTCATCGGCGGGAAAGATATCGATAGTCTCTCCTGTTACTCTGAAATTTCCGCGACTAAACTGATAATCTGAGCGTTTGTATTGCATTAATACGAGCTTCTTAATTACCTCCTCTCGATCAATTACCTGCCCTTCCTCCAGAAACAACATCATGTCGAAGTAGTCTTCCGGAGCTCCCAGACCGTAGATGCAGCTTACGGAAGCGACTATTATTGTATCGCGGGATTCTAAGATCGCGCGTGTTGCGGAGTGCCGCATCTTGTCGATCTCTTCGTTAATCGCTGAATCTTTCTCAATAAACGTGTCGGTCGATGGAACGTACGCTTCCGGCTGGTAGTAATCGTAGTAGCTGACAAAATATCTGACCCGATTTTCCGGAAAGAATTCTTTAAATTCGTTATATAGCTGCGCTGCTAATGTCTTGTTTGGTGCGATCACAAGCGCTGGGCGGTTAACGCGTGAAAGGACGTTTGCTACGGCGAAAGTTTTGCCGGATCCGGTCACTCCGAGTAACGTCTGGGATCGAAGACCACGATTTAAGTTGTCAGTTAGTTCGTCTATAGCGTGGGGCTGATCTCCACGCGGCGTATACGCGCTCTTTAAGACGTAGTCGGGAGTCGCTGGTGATTCGAACCCCTTAGGCCTTCGCATCACGCGATTATATGATTATAAGCTCGAATGCTCAATCAACTAGGCTGTCCCCGGAGACTATTTTCACCACGAAGGACACAAAGGCGAAACTCCTTCGTGCTCTTAGCGGTTAAAAATATTAGAGCCTAGCTGAATTTACAGGAGTATTAGACTTCTCTTCCGCAGCAGCGATTCGCTCCCTCGCAAGCTCAAGCGCTACAACTTCCGTTGCTTTGGCGCGCTTCTCCGACTCGTTTAGAATTCGATCGATCGTGTGTCCGATACGCTCTACTTTGTCCGATACCCAAGCCTGGCTCCACCCACCTGGATTGTACTCTGCACCAACGGAGATTACTCCTCCTGAGTTAATCGCAAAATCTGGACAGTAAAGAATTCCCTTTTGGGCTAATGGTTCGTACATCGATGAATCGACCAACACATTGTTAGCCGCACCTGCGATAATCGAACACTTTAGGCGCCCAATAGTCGAGGGATTCACGGTTTGCCCGATAGCGGACGGCGCGTACACATCACACTCTTGGTCGTAGATTGCATCAGAACTGACAACAGTTACATCGAATCGCTTCGCGTCCTGAATCCTCGCGTCTTGTGTGTCACAAACTATGACTTTGGCTCCTGCCTTAACCAGGTGCTCGACAAGATAGATTCCAACGTGTCCACAGCCCTGAACTGTTACAGTACGGTTCGAAAAATCTGGGCTGCCGAATTTCTTCGTCAAGGCCGCTTTGATTCCGTTAAAAACACCCAGAGCAGTCCAAGGCGATGGATCCCCGCCGCCACCCTTCTCCACCGAGAATCCAGCTGCATAACGAGTCA
>JBGSNS010000027.1:0-10267 GCA_041739515.1 Bdellovibrionota bacterium | reverse complement strand
CTGCACTGCGCCACTTGGGGTTACACTTGACTGCCACTACATGGGTAACACTCGTTAACATTTTTCGGTATTAAATCTCAAGGATTGAATTAGAAAACCTCTATTAGTTTCTCGAAAGACTGCTTAGTGGTGGTAGCGAGACGGATATCTCGGAACCAGAGATCGAATTCTCTGTTTGGTAGCGGTTGGAGAGCGATGGTTTCCTTAGCAAAAGCCTCCGAGAGATAGACATTGCTTCGTCTCCAGGTGAGATATCCGGCGCTATTCACGGAGATAGGAATGAAGGACTCCGGATATGAGAAATCCTTAATACTAGGGTCAAAGCAGCGAGTAGAAGGAACATAAACTTCAGCCGGCGTAGAAAGTGCTAGTGCGTGATGGGGGCGCAGGTAATTATACTTATTAACCCATTCAGATAGCTTTCTTTGTTGAGCACTTTTGTTTCGAGCTGGATTGCTTTCAACAATCCTAGCGATGTCTCTGTGCATTCGTTCATGGGAGCCGTTTTTGCCTGGCTTTCCGGCAGGAATTCGTACTGGAATAATTCCTAGCTTAATCCACCAGAGACTAAGCTTTGTGAGCCCACAGAATCCATTATTAGCGAAAGGCGGACCGTTGTCGGTGAGCATGAAGATAGGTAGTCCAAATGTGCTAAAAACCTCGAAATAAGCCTCTTTCACAGCTTCCGTGCGCGAGTCTCGAAGCGCAGCTGCTTTGAAAATATACTTACTAAACCAGTCTTTAATCGTCAGCGGTTCGAAGCGTTTTTTATCCTTCGTTTCCCACCAGCCTTTAAAGTCTGAACTCCACATCTGATTGGGGCTCATGGCATGAGGAATATCGCAATGAGGCGCTGGAACATTCTTAACCAATCGCGCATCCACTACGCCTGCTCTTTTGAGAATTCGGTCTATCGTTCTCGGACTCGGAACGTTTTTCATGCGACGTTGTAGGTAGCTTCTGATAGTAATCCCACCCCAGTCAGGATTATCCTTTCTTACTTCTAGAATCTCTCGTTGCATCTGTGCAGCAGTGCCACACGGAGGGTGTTTTCTTCGCCGGCTTAGATCTTCTAGTCCATCTCTGCCTCGCTCCTCGTAGCGTTTAAGCCACTTGTACGCCGTCTTACGACTGATGCCGTAATTGGCACTTAACCTAGTTAGATTAATATCCTCTTCTAACGCCGCTTTAACGAATTCTTGCCTCGCTTGCACCACAGTTCTCCATGACATAAGGGCTCCGAAAATGAAGACATTATAGCCTCATTTTCTTCACCAACTGTTACCCATGTGGTGGCAGTCAAGTGTTACCTATGTCGTGACGTAGTACAGACCGCCGGTCCGCATGATCGAACTCAACTAAGCGATCGTGCGGACCGGCGGTCCGCGGTCCCAGTTCCAGTTCCAGGGTCCTGGGGTTTCGGTCCAGAGGTTAGGTTAGGCTTCCAATTGGGCAGTTCCGGTCATTCCGATGGGAACCGGAAGACCGAATGCTTTTAGGATACTGGGTGCCATGTCCCAAAGTCCGGGACTGCTGCCGGTGCAGCGCCAATTGGTTAACAAAATTCCTGGAACAACGCTTGGATCCATGCAGTGATCAGCTGACCATTTGTCGACTCTGTCCCCTACTATGCCGCGCGGGAATTTTCCTAACACAGCCTCATCGGAGATTCTGTATCCACGGTCGTAACCAACCATGATATCTGGTGCTAATGCGGTGAATGGGCCTGAATAAATCTGCTCTGAATCGTACGCGTTTAAAATTACCCGTTTGCCGTTTAACGGGTCGGTCACTAAGTGAAGTTTCGCTATAATCTCGCGCTTTATATTCTGTCCTTCCTCTGGCGTTAGGATCCCACGATTTTCTCGACCTTTAAGGTTTAAATAAATTCCGTTAATCCCAAGCGCGTACGCTTTGGTTTTATCCCAGTCAACGTAGTCGTAGAACTGCGACTCCTCATACTTATTCGGATCGGTTACCGCGGTGTACCCTTGCTGCACTAACCAAGTGCTTAAATGAAACTCCCGTACGAACGGACAAAATCCGTGATCAGAGATCGCCATCAATAACGTATCGTTGTCGACTTTCTCGAGCGCTAAACGCAACATCTCATCCATCCGTTGATAGAAGAACTCCACCGCCCCTTTTGCTTCATCGCTTGCATTAGGCTCATAGAGCGGATGCGTCGGATCCATATTTCGCCACATCATGTGGCAGTTTTGATCAACGCTTGAGAAGTAGAAAAATAAGAGCCCTTCTGTAAATCGCGCGAGCTCGTATTGAAAGTTTCGCTCGCTTTCGTACAGTACCTGTTTTGATTGCGCTAAAAACTCGTCGTTGGAGAGAACTCCATGCGCTAACCCTTTGGTATCCGCTGGTAGCCCTTGGGTGTGAAACCGCCCGACGGCATCAGCGACTTCGGCCGAATAGCTCACCGGGTTGCTAATCGGCAACGCTGCATCCATCGGGTCAATGTTTACCGGAGAGACGTAGATTTTTAGCTTTGGATGAACTTCCTTAGCATAAAAGCGCACCATGCCAGAGGTAGAAAATAGGTGCGGAACAAAGCTAAACGTTAGTGGCACCCAGCTAGACCACTCACCCTGGCGCAGGATTATTTGCTGTCCCTGAATTTCGATCTTTAAAATCGGCTCGCTTGGATCACGATGAATATCGAGTTCTATCTCTGTAGACTCCTCCCCCGCATGAAACGCGTTTGCGGGGCCACTAAGTACGGTTTTTACATGATGATCAATCATTCGCACTCGGACTACGCGCCCACCAGTGAAAGTATCTGCATCTTTAACAAACGTATCGGTGTAATACGTGAACGTTCCGTAGCCACCTATCAAATCCGGTGTTCCCATGCCGCTAATCATGCGAGTGCTCTTCCCAACTACGGGAAAATTTCCGGGAATCTGAAAAATCGTAGCGGGAATGCCCGCTTCATCAAACGGTGTCCATATATTAGCCCCGTGGCGCATCAATTCAACGCGACCGGAGCTTAACGGGATATTCCACGATCCAAGCGATAGCTTCGAGGTGCCTGGATACGATCTTGATGTCGATAGATAGGGGGAAAAAGAACTGGGATCGCGGTGAATAAAATCGAAAATCCCGTTACCACCCGGATTAGTGCCGCTGATAAAACTAGACCATGCAACCGGGCTTTGCGGAGGCATCGTTGTCTGTAATGGTCCGAAATGTCCGCGCTCGATTAATTTCTTAAAAGTTGGAAGTTTGCCTTCCGCGACAAATCGTCGCACGAGATTCGGATCAACCCCGTCCATGCCGAGCACGATCGCTTTGCGGGCGCGTCCCTTGCCGCCTAGCCCAGCGCTACTCGCAAACGCGGGACGGCTGCCGAATCTTTGCGCGGCTGCAACGCCACCCAAGCCGACCACGGCACTTTTGACAAGCTTTCTGCGTGTAATCACTTAGCGCAACTTCCCTTCTATAAAGAAGACCTCAAAAACCTTCTCATGCATAACCGGACCGTGTCCGAAATAGCCGTCTTCGCCGAAACACTCGCCGTGATCCGCCATCACCATGATGTGAGTGTTCTCAGGAACGGTGTCGTAAAGTTTCTCGAACAAACGATCTAAATACTCCACGTTTGTACGTTGCTTTTCCTTCAGGATCTGTAACTTATCAAGGTTGAAAAAATCCTCGGCGACGGAAGGATCAATTGAAGACTTTCCGGTAAGAATCTGATCATCCATGTGTTTAAACACGCCGTGCACGCCGTGCACGCGTGGCAAGTCATCTCCACTCTCGCCGGGCAACGTATACGGGTAGTGGGTCTCACCAACGTTCAGTAGATAGAACGACGGCTGATCATCATCAAAGATCATCTGATCGATAATCGCGTTAAAATCGTTGTGCGATTTCATCAACTGATATCGATCGAAATGCTGGTTAATGATCGTGGTCTGATTTAGTACCGGCATAGAAACAAGAGCGTTAGTTTTATATCCGTGCTCTTTTAGAAACGCTGGAAGTGATAATCGAGGAACGAATCCGCGAAACGAGATATCTGGAATATTAAGTCTAGTGCCCCAGTTAATAAAATCCTTTTTATAGACCTCAGATGCAAACACGCCTTTAGGATTAGTGTGTGGGCTAGCGCCTAACAGAAGCACCACATGAGAGGGCACCGTCCAACTTGCAAACGAGTAGCGTTTCTCGACTTTGCCAAGGCGCGAGATATTCGGCGTTTTTGCAGCAGCAAACGTATCGAAGCGGCAGCTATCAAACGTAATTAAAATCAGATTGTTCTTCTTCATACAGCCACTCCAAACACCTTACATCCAACAAGTCCGCTGGCGAGCGAAACTACGAAAAATATCACCAACCATGAGGTCGTTACCCCGGCCACAACGTAAGTTGGCTCAGGGTACTGCACTGTAATCGCCTGGACCAGATCGGCTGGCCCCTGTATCGGGCCATTTGGCACTATAACGCGGTCCCAGAACGATGCGTACGAGGCGTTGAGCAATGGCCCTGAAAAATCACCGCTAACGATCGGCATTTTATACTCCTGCGCTCCAACTTTTACTGAGAGATCCCCTGAACCGGTTTGCGTAGGGATGAGCCTCCAGAACAACTCACCGGATGATGGGATTCTAACGGGAGGCGTCACATCAACTCCCCTAGGTGCGGAAAATGCAACGGAGTTAACATCTGACACATTGCGAAGTTCTACCTTTACGATTGATGTCTCGCCTACTTCCAGCGGGCGGACTCCGTACCAAAGATTTAACTGCGCAAGTACGAGCACACACGGGATACCTAGAATCAACAGCGGGGGCACAGCTAGCCCGAGATAGCGCGTTGCATCCACCAGCATTTTTCCTTGAGCCCCTAGGGCAAGTCTCAAATCGTGCCGATAGAGAACTGACTCTAGAACGGAGCGGTAGATATCGGACTTAACTTTTCGAATCGAGCTCTGGCGCGAGAGTTTGCCGTACGCTAGCACCAATAATACGCCAAGCAGCGCAGAAATGACGGTCAATCCCCACAGCGGGTCCAGTCGCGCAAACGGCGATAAAATCAGAGCTACTGCTGCATGCAAAACGGTGTGAACACCGTCGATGGCACTAATCAATGTAACCAAGCCCCTGAAGCTGCTTCGCTACGTCTTCGACTTCCGCAGGACTTAGCTCTTTGGACCCAGTTTGAGCCATCACTTTGTCTGCTTCGGTCTCAATGGTCTTCTCGATGAATTCCTCCACCGTAGCGCAGCCAAGAATCTGCGAAGCAACACGCGCCTTGTCGAGAACTTTTTTAGAGAGTTTAACTTTTGGATCGAACATATAAAACTCCTATCAAACTTAGAACGAAAGACACGGAAAAAAACACCGAATTAGAGGATAACTTTTCCTTCCATATACTTCGGAACTGGCACCGCAAAAAGGTCGAGTACCGTGGGTGCTAAGTCCCTTATATGCGGCGCGGCGCCTGATATTTTACGATTGCTGAATAGTACGCCCGGGACGGCTGAAGGATCAACATGGTGATCCCCGCTCCAAGCCTTTAAATTATCTGAGAAAACGTCCTTTTCAACAGCACCGGTAACCGATTCCCATGAGACGCGATACCCTGGCTCGTACCCTACCACCATGTCCGGCGCGTCCTTTGCGTAGAGTCCTCGATATTCAACAGCGGTATCGTATACCTTGCGCACAGCTCGGGAGCCGTCTTGTGGGTCGCACACCTGTCCTAACTTCGCACATATTTCAGCTTTGAGCGCAGCAACGCCGGACGGCGGCACTATCCCTTGAAATTCTCTGCCTTGTTGATTTAGGTACAGACCGGAAAGTCCGACGGCGAATGCTCTGGTCTTTGACCAATCCACATCCTGAAAATAATCTCGGCCCGATTTTGCTCCATCCTTGAGCACCAAGTACCCTTCTTGCAGCAGCCAGGAATTGATATTTATGCAGCGGCGAAACGAGGAGAATCCGTGATCGCTTAGAACGATGAGTACATCATCGGGGTTTAGTTTCTTGCGAATCCTCCCCAGCAGTTCGTCCATTTTTCGATACATCGTAGGAATTGTGTCTGCGAATCGCTCATCCTCTCTTGGAGAAGGATGTTTCGGGTCGAGATAGCGCCAAAACATATGCTGAATCCGATCACTTGCATCGAACACACAAACACATAGCCCTTCTTTAGTTTTCTCCAGCGCGTTAAAAAACATTTTCTCGCGCTCATCGTGGGTTAGATACGTTTGGTCTAAAAAACGTTGATCATCCAACGCTAATTCGTTGCGACCCCAGGTATCCTCCATAAGCCCGAGGGTGCCGAAAAGTCCCTGACACTTAGCAAGCCAGCCGGAAAAAAAGATCGGATGTGCTATAGGAAAAATCGGCTTCTCCGGATGTGCGTTGATAGGTGAAACGTAGATAGATATCTCCGGGGTGAGCTCTCGCAAACAAAAGCGCACGATCCCTGGGAGTTCTTTGCGTCCAGCGAGAAACTTCACCTCAGTCCATTGCGAGAAGTCATTTAGCCGTAAGCTCAGTTTGTGCTCACCTACGGTCACGACTACGTGGTCCTCGCGGGGCTCGACGCGAAATGAAACGACGAGCGGCTTGCGCGGATTCTGCGGATCCGGTGGCCCGAGTAACTCCCCGATAAATCCAGTACCATCTTTTTTAAGAGCGTGAATCTCACCGCCTTCAGCAACTTTCCCGGCCGAACTCAATTGTCTAGGACGAGTGGTGAAGTAGGAAAACGTCCCTTGGGTTCCGCGCAAATCCGGGGTGCACATCGCTGAAAGAATATTCCCTTCGAATTTTTCCGGCGGATATGAGATTGGAACCCGTAAGATATTAGAGAATATTCCGCGCTCGCCAAGAATTTTCCAAAACGGCTGCGACTTTCGCATGATCTTGATACCGGATTTGGCGGGCCAGATTGTGATCTTACCGAAAAGTTTCTTTGCTGCAGAACTTTCGATTTCCGTCGATGACAGCAATGGGAGACAATGGCGCTTATCGCGCGTTAAGAAATCGAAAATATTATGAGCACCGGGATTAACACCGGTTTGAAACGTCGACCACGCAACCGGAGAAAGTGCAGGTAGCGTAGTGCCTAATCGCTTATATCCGCCGTCACTTGCAAGCGCATCGAAATTGGGGAGCTGACTCTCCGCACTCAGTCGGTCAAGCACATTAGGATCTAGTCCATCATATCCAACGATGACCACCCTTTTCGCACGCGCATTCGAAGGAATTCCACGCCCGCTTAATTTGCGTCGGATAAACCGCACCGGCCACCAAAGAATAGTGACCGCTGCCATCGCGATAGTAAGAAAGAAAACGAATCCGGAGCCTAAGAACGCAAACCCAGCGCCCGGCCCGATGTAGGCGTAGGCTGGCAACGGCGTTAGGAAGGTCGCAAGTCCGAGGGTTGTAAAGGTAAGTTTCTTAATCAATTTAACCCTTTGTAGATAACCCAATGCGCTGAATTGATCGAGTGTTCGTCGTTGATTTTTAATCTCTACAATTGAGCTCCAGGCGCATAAGAGGTAGAAAATTCACGATGAAACTTCGTACCACTGCGCTCGTATCCCTTGTGTGGTTCTTAGTCTCGCTCCGCGCTGTCGCGGACACTGGTGTTGCTATTCGACCAGTTCGTATGGGGCACTTTGCAAATATCACCCACGCCCACGGAGTTATCGCCCATCAATTATCATTTGAAAAAAGAGGTTGGTTCGAGGACAAACTCGGAACACCAATTACGTGGTCGGTGTACAACGCGGGCCCCTCAGCCATGGAGGCGTTGCTCGCGGGTTCAATCGACGCGACGTATATTGGGCCCAACCCGGCTCTGAATGCATTTTTGAGATCGAATAGAAAACGGTTGCGAGTGGTCTCTGGTGCGGTACGCGGCGGCTCCGGGCTAGTCGTCCAATCCGGTCGTGAGTTGAGCACTCCCGCTTCGTTTCGCGGACTCACTGTAGCAACACCCCAGTTTGGAAATACCCAGGATGTAAGCGCTCGAGCTTGGTTTAAAGACGGCGGGCTGAAAGTGGGGTTCACCGGTGGTGATATCAATATCGTACCAATTGAAAACCCTGAGTCGTTATCACTCTTTAAATCCAAAAAGGTTGATGGCGCTTGGACGGTGGAACCATGGCTCTCGCGCCTAGAGGACGAAGGTGGCGGAGAACTAGTCGTAGACGAGAGCGACGCAATTACCACGCTGCTTGTGGTGAGCGAGGAATTCATAAAGAAATCCCCGCTCTTAGTCGCGAAGTTGATTAAAGCCCATTCTGATCTCGGAGCATGGATTAAAGAGGACCAGGTCCGCGCCCAGGTCGTTTTTAACTCCGGTATCGCTCGAATTATGGGTCGCCCAATGTCTGAAACTCTATTAAAGAGGAGCTGGAGTAGGATCTCTTTCTCTGACAGTATTACGGACGAAGATTTATCGATCTTTCTAGGTCGAGCCCAGCGGGTTGGATTTCTAAAAAATGCTGGAAGTTTAAGTGGCATGGTATGGCACCCGGAGTAATCGTCCCGTTCTCTCCCAAGGTCATCATTCGTGATGTGAGCCATTATTTCGATGGACATCAGGGACGAGCAGACGCGCTTGCGCCGGTATCACTTGAGGTGAGCGAAGGCGAGTTTGTTTGCTTGGTCGGTCCAAGCGGCTGCGGCAAAACAACGCTACTAAATATTATCGCGGGTCTCATTTCTCCCTCTACCGGTGTAGTTACCTCAAACGGGAAAGCAGTTACTGAACCGGGGCCTGACCGAATGATGATGTTTCAAGAATCAGCGCTTTTTCCATGGCGCACCGTTATGGGAAACGTGCAGTTTGGACTCGAATTCCATGGTGAGCTTTCACGAAAGCAGCGTAGTTGTCGAGCCGAAGAGATGCTGGAACTGGTGGGACTCTCTGGATTTGAGGACTATGCTGTTCACGAGCTCTCTGGCGGAATGAAGCAGCGAGTAGCTCTCGCACGGGCCCTTGCCCCGCGTCCTCGTGTGTTACTCATGGATGAACCGTTCGGAGCGCTTGATGCTCTTACCCGTGAACAACTCTATACCGATTTGCAGCGAATCTTTCAGGACGAGAAGGTTACAACTTTTTTTGTGACTCATAACGCGCGTGAAGCGGCGTGTCTCGCTGATCGAGTTTGTGTTTTTTCAGCTAGGCCTGGATCCATAATCGGTACCGTAACTATTCCGCTACCTCGTCCACGAGAAATCAATGATGCAGGCGTCATAGAAGCGGCTCGTCAAATCTCAAGTTTAATCCGGCAGCTCCCCCCTACTAATGTTCATCGACCAAATATCGTCGCTGATTCAGTCATAGGAGGCGGTCGATGAGTTCTCCTACAGTTAAAAGTCCACTAGCCGCGGTATGCCAGCGATTCTTATTTCCACTAGCACTGCTGGCTGGGTGTTTAGGTCTTTGGGAACTTGCTTCGCGAAAGGAATGGATCGATCCATTTTTCTCTTCCTCGCCATCAGCAATCCTCGCATTTCTAATAGCTGGTATTCAGGATGGTTCGCTACTAAGTGCTGTTTGGGTAACGTGTGTGCGCTTAGCGATCGGATTTTTCGTTGGTTTAGTAATAGGAATCCCTCTGGGGATTCTAGTGTCGTGGTCAGACTTCGCGCGTCGCACGATCGGTGTTGTAGCGCTTGGTTTTCAAGCTCTACCGAGTGTGTGCTGGGTGCCGCTTGCTTTACTGTGGTTCGGCCAGACGGAAGCGGCTGTGCTATTCGTTGTATGCATGGGCACTGTGTGGTCAGTTGTAATAGCGGTTTCAGATGCGGTTAAGAGTATTCCTCCGATTTATCATCGAGCTGCGCGCACAATGGGAGCAAGCGGTTTATCTCTGCTTTGGAAAGTTACGATTCCTGCCTCGTTACCGGTGGTACTGATCGGGATGAAGCAGGGTTGGGCGTTTGCGTGGCGTTCCCTTCTTGCTGCGGAGATTTTTGTGACTATCATTTCCGGTTTCGGACTCGGACAATTGCTACACTACGGGCGTGAGTTACACGCGATGGAGCAAGTGTTTGGAGTAATGCTAGTTGTAGTGGCAATCGGACTACTAACCGAGTTACTAATTTTCGGAATGCTAAGAAAGAGACTGGCCCAGCGTTGGGGATTATTGGCGCAATAGCTAGACTATTTGGCCCACGGATTGATCGCCACAGAGATATTACCAATATTATCCCCAGTATTATTCCGCGGATCAATCACCTAAGGCTCTGCAGAGCTCGCGTCTGATTCTAAAAATGGC
>JBGSNS010000026.1:0-3701 GCA_041739515.1 Bdellovibrionota bacterium | reverse complement strand
CACAATATCGCGAAATTAACCCTTATAAGGGCGACCTGATAAGAAAATTACGGGCAAAACCTCTGACCTTCAAACGAATTTTCAACCTGTTCTGAAAATCCACGCCCTAAATGTAAAAATTTCCAATTTTTACTATTAATTCTTAAATTATCGAGGTTTGATGCTGGCTTTTCGGACAGCCTCTCTAGCTCAGGGGTCAGCTCAATCCTACCGATCAGCCACGTATGCAAATCATCGAATTCGCCTAAATACGGAGCGATCCCAACGCGCGCCTCGAACCGATTCATAGTTTCCCCGTCGAAACCCAACAAGTGCTCCGTGCCAAGCAGTCCGTAAAGTCGCCGCGTCTCCGAGTCAAACTGCGTGGAGATCATCCCGACTCCATCTGTGTGCCCTGCATGTCGCTTTAGGCCGAGTCCTGAGGAGATATAAAAATTAGTCTGCGAACCTCGTTCGTTATCGCGATAGACACGATAGTTCAGACGCGGGATGAAAAAGCGCGAAATCTCACTTTCATCGTCCATTCTCATCGCCGAAAACCCGACTGCTGCTTTAGAGCTGAAGGAATAATTCACCTCTAAATCTTGTCTATCGCGCGAGTAATTCGGCATGATCCCAATTGCCCCCTTGTAACTTACGGGATGAGCCAAGGCTTTTGTAGCGGTCACCAGCATGACTAGTGCTATGCAGAACTGGACGTAAATTAGTCTCAAGGAGGCATCCGTAAATAAATAGCATCCGCTCATATGACGATAAACGTGGTGGCTTCACCGGAAATGAGCTAAAATCGAGCCGCTGTTTTGATTATATTCATTGTGGACTTGTTATGAACAGAATCGTTTCTAAATTTCTAGTAGTCCTTATCGTACTACTCTCCGCTGGCTGTGGTTACAATACCCTACAGAGTGGGGATGAAGACATTAAAGCGGCTTGGTCTGAAGTCACTAATCAGTATCAACGAAGAGCGGATCTCGTTCCGAACTTGGTCAACGTAGTAAAGGGTTACGCCTCACACGAGAAGGAAGTGCTTGAATCGATAACAAATGCGCGAGCGCGAGTCGGCTCAGTTAGATTGTCCAGTGATCAGCTCGGCGATGAAGCAGCTTTTAAGAAATTCCAGCAAGCTCAAAGCGAAATGTCGTCCGGTCTATCGAGATTACTAGCAGTGGCGGAGAACTATCCGCAACTTAAGGCCGACGGAGTTTTTAGAGATTTATCAGCGCAACTTGAGGGTACAGAAAACAGAATCACCGTCGCTCGCAAGCGCTTCATCGACTCGGTACGAAACTTCAACGTAACGGTGCGCTCGTTTCCATCTAATCTAACGGCTAAATTGTTTGGGTATACGCCGAAACAGAACTTTGCCGTTGAAAACGAAGATGCGATAAGCAAACCACCAACGGTTCAATTTTAATCGATCCGGTTTGTTTGGACGATATCGAATGGGTCTTAATGTGCAACAAGCGATTAGTCGTTGTGTTGCGGGGCTCTGCCTACTGTTCACGTTAGGAATGCTCTGCTTTGTCGTAACAGCTAACGCCGATTTGAGCGTGCCGCCGCAGCTTGTCGCCCATGTAAAGGACGAAACTGGCACGCTCAGTGATGCCCAGATAGCAACGCTCGAAAGCGCTCTTACATCCCTCGAACGGGAGAAAGGCGCGCAGGTGGCGGTGTTAATCGTTAAAACAACGGAATCTGAGCCGATCGAAGGATTCGCTCTTCGAGTAGTCGAAAAGAATCGCCTTGGCCGAAGAAATGTTGATGACGGGATCCTGTTACTGATAGCGAAAGATGATCGTGCTGTCCGAATTGAGGTCGGATACGGACTCGAAGGAGTGGTGTCGGATGTAATTGCAAAACGTATCATTGAGGAGCAGATTCTGCCCCGCTTTAGAAGCGGAGATTTTTTTGGCGGTATCAGCGCGGGAGTCGAATCAATTTCGGCGCTTATTAAGGGTGAAGCGTTACCTCCACCTGCACAACGTTCGTCATCGCGGAAAAACTCAATCTCCGATCTATTCTTTGTGGCTGCATTTTTATGCATCGGAATCGGGGGTGCCTTAAAGGCCAGCATCGGAGCTGTTCCAGGCTCGATGGTGGGTGGGTTACTATGCGGCCTCGTCGGATTACTCGCTAGTGGCATCGGCTTAGGGGTAGTGTTAGCGATGATTGGGTTTATATTCACCCTTCTTGCCGGTATTCCCGCACGCGGTTACGGCTCCCATGGGGGCTGGAGGAGCGGCGGTTGGTCCGGCGGTGGTGGCGGATGGTCCGGCGGCGGCGGAAGTTTCGGCGGAGGAGGCGCATCGGGACGATGGTAGAAGCAAAAGAGGTGGAATTAAACGAAACAATCTCCGTACATTCGGCCAACATGAGTTGCAGCAAACGCTGGTGGTCACACCTAACCGTCACACGTTCTAAACTCAATCGAACGTTCTCAGAGGCTACGCTCGACACTCTCCAACAGGCTATTGCCGCAGCCGAATGCCGCCACAGCGCTGAATTGCGAGTCGTTATAGAGGCAGGATTTACTCCTTACGAGCTTCTTTCCGGACTGACGCCAAACGCTAGAGCCCTGGGACTATTTTCGAGATTGCGGGTTTGGGATACAGAGGCCAACAGCGGAGTTCTACTTTATGTGCTTTTGGCTGAGCACGCGATTGAACTAATAGCAGATCGCGGCGTTCATAAACTTGCCGGAAATAAAACCTGGGAGAGCGTTGTAAAACAACTCGAAAATTCGTTCACTGCGGGACAGTTTGCAACGGGCATGATCGGAGTTATTGATAAGCTTAACGGAATATTAGTCGAGAACTTTCCCGCTACGAATAAGAACGTTCGCAAAAGAAACGAGCTCTCAGACCGCCCACTTTTAATTTTGTAATCTTATGACAGCACTCGCTCTAAAAACATTAAAACGATCCGACAAGTCTTTCGCAAAGCTAATCAGCGCCGCCGGTCCGTGCACTCTGAAAGCGAAGAAATCAACGAATCCGTTTCACTCGCTCGCCGAGTCGATCGTTTATCAACAACTAAACGGTACGGCCGCTAAGACCATTTGGAATAGGGTACTGGCGCTCTATGGCGATCGCTTGCCGACACCGGATCAAATCCTAAAGACGAAAGTCACTAAACTTCGAGCGGCCGGACTCTCGCGCGCCAAAGTAGCGGCGATTACAGATTTGGCTCAAAAAGCAAAGGATGGAGTGATTCCTTCATCTCGAGCAGCGCATAAGCTTTCAGATGCAGAACTTGTCGAACGTCTAACATCCGTGCGCGGAATCGGACCGTGGACCGTAGAAATGTTTTTGATTTTTACGCTTGGTAGACACGATGTGATGCCGGCAGCTGATTACGGCGTACGCAACGGCTTCGCGATCACTTACGGAATGAAAGATTTACCAAAGCCGAAACAGTTATTGGAATTTTCTGAAAAATGGAAACCGTATCGAACATTCGCCGCCTGGTATCTATGGCGAGCCGTTGACTTAGATCGCGCCAAGAAAAAGAAGTGACAACCTGGAACACTGGGACCCCGGAGCACTGGGACCGCGGAGCGCTGCTCCGCAGTCTAAACAACACCTTTGCAGTTTCAAATACATTCAACACAGACACATTCTCCTCCTTCTTGACGAACTTGCTTTGAATCAAGCTGCGGCAAAGTATTCCATCGACTGCGGAGCAGCGCTCCGCGGTCCCAG
>JBGSNS010000007.1:0-2800 GCA_041739515.1 Bdellovibrionota bacterium | reverse complement strand
TGGCAGGTGGCGATAAACTTCACGCGGGCAAGACTAATGATTTTTCTCTCTATCTACAAACGCACGCAAAAGAGTGTCTAATCCACGGCGGACGTCGGTTTCGGCGATATAGACAACCAGCTCTGTAGCGGTTGAAGCGAGCTCAGCGATATTAATCCCTTGAAGCGAGATCTGCTGCAAAATACGCTGAAGAAGCCCTGGAATCTCTATATACCGAGCATGAAATCGCACACCTAAAGCAGCGATGTTATCCCTGCGAAGCTTAGGCCTCTCCCCACTGGGAAGCGCCGAGAGGACCGTAGTAAGCTCGCTGCGTTCGAATATCAGCGTGATTTCACTCGTTCCTTCGCTTAACGTAAAATATGAGTCTTTGCGAATAAGCTTTGAATATATCGACTGAGTTGCGCGATGAGTATCCGCCGATCGATGAAGTGTTAGGGTGCTTAAGCCAGATCGTACCGATACGTTCTCCACCTCGAACCGTCCGATAATGGGAATCTTGCGTGATAACGACTTCTTCGACGAACGCGCCATTCTTGAGAGCGCCATCACCAACGATGGCTCCGCCACCTCCTTTGCAGTCCGAGCTTCAACCATCGGCCGCACAAAGCGAGCCAATTGGGTGAGATTAAAGAGCCCTGCATGAAATCCAAACTGCAACTCTGGCGATGAATTGATGATGTCCGAGAGAGGGCCGCTCCTACCGTTCGCATAATGTTATATATATAACATTATACGTTATATTTCATTATATTTTATCGTTTTACTTGCCTGAATAAATCAGGATCAATTAAGTTGCTCCTCCGGTCTCGATTTTTAGATCGGTTTACTGTTGTTCGGTTGTAATCTATGCCTTCTGTCTCCTCCCTCGCTGAGCTTCGTGATTTAAACTCCCTGCCAGCCCTTCCAAAATTACCCCCTGAGAGCACACCAAGTATTCGTCAAGACGCCACAGCGACGCGTACGCGTGATCAGCGATACGGAGCATTTTCGATGGCTTTGGGATTAGACGTATTAACCGCTCATGGCGTAACTCCCAATTCGGGTCAACGAGTTGTGTTTGCCCACAACTATACCTCCGCTGAGTTTTGCCAATCGAGTGGAATCCTCTATCCACCGAACATCACGCCTGATCCGGCCACAGATTTCTCAGTGGCATCGCTTGCCGCCTGTACGACGCGACCAGGGGAAGCCGCATTGACCCTTCCACTTGCTCCGGGAATGGAACGTTACCTTAGAGAACGCGGTGTATTGCGGGACGACGCACAGTTGCTCGAGGTTAATCCAGATGTTGCTCTTGGCGAAACACATCGGGTGGGATGGCCGTTTACTGACGTTGTAACCCTTGCGAATCGTACTGGATCGATTCCTAAAAGCGCATTCTTTGTGGCGAGCCTTCCAACTCAGCACGTAAATCAATTAATGACTCAATCGGGAGCAATTACGGTGCAACGCTCCTCCGCGCTGGATACAAACAACAAAGTTAAGTTTCAACGAGATGCTGCGACTTTCGACTATCGCGTGGTGGACGGAATGGTCATTGAGGGCCGTGCGGATCTTGAACGTTGCGCAGCCCGCTACAGCACAGCAAGTCGGGTATGGGTCAAGCATGCGACAGCGGCTGGCGGGGATGCAGTGATTCCCCTCTCCGCTCCGATAACTATCGAGACACTTGAGATCGCCGCAGCAAAGCTTTTAGCGCTTGAACATCAAGCGGAAAGTTGCACCGGGTTTACGCGGGGATCATTCGAACAAATCTCTCCGGCTTACGTCGTGCAGCTCGATGCCAGCACCGATCCACGCGATTTGGTCACACCGCGCAAGGTCCATACGATCGGTGGTGCGCTGTTTCAGGTTCAACATGATGGCAAGGTGTTAATTCATAGCTATCACGAACAAGACACCGACTCGGAGGGAATCTTCTACGGATCAAAGCCATTTTATCCAACCCCTGATGTGCGAAGAATGATCGACGAGCAGATACTCCTGATCGGCGAATACTGCGCTACAGAGCTGTCCTTATTCGGGAATCTCGGCATTGACCTCGTGGTGGTCGAAGACGCTAACGGCGAATTATCCGTTGAGCTGATTGAACTTAACGGTAGACCCAACGCTACTACCTTGTCCCGGATCGTGGCAGAGACAATCGAGGCTCCGTTCTGGCAACAAGTTACGGTGAAGACCAATAATCCGATTAACGATTTTTCAGACGTAGAGCGACTCTTCGGCAAGGACGCGCTGTACGGCGGCAAAGGGCCGCAATTTGTGGTTATGGGATTAGGGTCTTTGTATCGTGTTGCCCAAAACGGAGAGCGTGAGCTGCTCATGGGAGCCAATTATGCAAAGGTGCTCGTAATTGGGAACGATCCGGAGCAGGTAAAACAAGGCCTGGAACGAATCTCTGCATGCAAAGAAATCTATGATTCGCACTCTCCGGAAAACCCGCCAGTGAGCTAATGCTTCCCAAGACCTGCGTGGTTCACATCAAGGTATTTCGTAATTTTTCTGGGAAACATCCATACGAAATCAGGACGATTCACATAACCAGATCGTGCCTGCAGTTACGACTGGATATGCTGCTAATATTTTTTGCATACTAAGGAGTACGGTGGACGGGTTGGCCTATCCGGGCCAGGGCGGATCACGCCGACTCGGATCTGCGCAACTCTTCCCGGGAAGAGTTGATCAACGGAAAAATCGAGACGATCCCTGACGAATCCCCACGAAAGTGCACAATATATGTAATATAGCTAAACAGTTACGAATCTTTCGATAGCCAATGATGGCGACACTCGGGGGT
>JBGSNS010000259.1:0-7262 GCA_041739515.1 Bdellovibrionota bacterium | reverse complement strand
CGAGCGCCGAAGGGATGTCGGGAATACCCCCGAGTGTCGCCATCATTGGCTATCGAAAGATTCGTAACTGTTTAGCTATATTACATATATTGTGCACTTTCGTGGGGATTCGTCAGGAACTGTCCCCATTTCCGCTGTTAGCCCATCAAACATATCAAACACGTTATCGATTTTCCCACCTATTACGCACGACAATCCTGGCAGACCGTGATCTCGTTTTAAAAGGATCGGGCGGGCATCATCGAGTTCGTTTCTGGGTAACAACGTTTTCACCTCCCAAATCGAATCGCGATACGTACAGTCTTGAAGAATAGGAAGGTATCGCATCGCATCATTGCGCATAAAAGGGAATTTCGTTGCTGGATGATCGAATTCCGGTTGATACACCGGGCAATCCTTCTCGGCATCGTTCTCATTCCAACTAAAAATCGGGGTGTAGCGAACGTGGCTTAACGAATGAAGTCCTCGGGATGGAAACGGCATGATTGAGAAAAATGGCCCACACATCACGGTAACGCCTGCGTTGCGCAACACCTCAGGGACTTCAATCAACGCCATTTCAGTGAACTCATTGCGAACAGGAACTAGTGGTAGCTGCGAAGCCTTTAACACCGAATTCATACGAGCATAGGTGCACAGAAAAACTTGACTGGCCGAGATTTTCGGTCCAGCGGTCAGCAGATCAGGTTCATTTGCGATCCCAAGTTTCTGCACAGTGGACGTAGCGACGATGAGCTCGCCTCCCGGACCTTTGGTAATCTTGGTAGCAACGTTATTAAGTCGCACGTCGATTTTGTTCTCTTTCAACTCTTCGCACGCTCGCTCGCGAAGCTTGCTAGCATCAAATGCGCATTCATCGACCTCAAAAACTGCCTCGATTAAATCCTTCGAGAACAGATTTCGGATCTCTGTTGTAGCCGGTCTAAGTGGAGCTCCGATTCGATCACAGAACATCCGGAACTGGCCGGCGCTAACTTTTGAGGTCTTCGAAGCAACGGCATAATACTTCTTAAACGAGTCAACGATGCAGTCTCGATATCGTTCTGTGAAACGGTGATAATTCTCATGGGAACGTAACCCTGTTGTTATGCTGCGCGGATAATGATACCCGCCGTGCACCCGTGCCTGATTTCCGAACGATGCACGTTTAAGTAAAGCATTCTCGCGCTCAAGAAGGATGATTTTTAAGGATCTTTTCTGATCACGTGCGCGATTGGCAAAATAGTTCGCTAGCGAGGTTCCGAAAAATCCCCCGCCTACGATTACGATATCAGTTTGTTCGTTCTCCACCGCGACGCATGCCCTCAACGTGAAGTAGTTAGCACGTATAACGGCATCGCGTCATCAAACTGCCCGGGTCGAACTCGATACACTAATATAGGGGCGTTACAGCCTATTGGCCGGGATGGAATGACTCAAACTGATAAACGTTCGGGTGAATGCGCTCTGGATTCTAATGAATCGTTGAAGATGCTAGTTCAGCAGCCTCAACTTGGCGCTCGGTGTTGCTGTCCTCAGCGTCCCCAAGCATCGAAGCGATTAGCTCAAAGGCGGAAGCGAGCGATTCGATTTGCTCTGAAGCGAGCTCGATGATCTCGGTTGCTTCAGCGCTCTCATCAGTTGTTGGCTTGTAATCTTTCATGGCGTTTCCCTTTAAGCACCCACGACTGCACTGCAGCAAAACCCTTGCCACAGAGTATTCGGCTAACCAGCTAGATCCCTTAAGGGTTTAACGCGACAAATTTTCCTAGTGCTAAGTCGTTGAATTGACTTAGCCAATCTTTTGGCAAGAACTGCCGAATCGTGTGAAATTAAGGGGAATAATGTGTTGGAGTCCTATTGCGCCGGATTAACGTCAATCGCTAATACCGTAGCGGTATCCTGGCCAGTATCCGTGCCAGCAACCATGCTCTCTCCGGTCGCCAGATGCATACGAGTATCTAGTACTTTTGCACCCGCGCTATCGGTCCAGCGCAACCAAAGCCCGACTTTCCCCTGAGCCGCATAAAGCGGTCGGACAGTGAGTTCGTTTCCGCCTGTAAGATACATCGTCTCTTTCTTCATCAAATCAACACGCTCCGACTGAGCAGAGACCAGAGAAAAGGTATGGAATGGTAACTTACGAAGCTTTCCATCGATGTCCTGGAGTGATTTTTCGCAGTTGATCACTTTATCACTGTTATTTTCTCCGCTCGGCGCAGCAGTTTCGGCCCGAATGGCACGGACCCGAATGTTAACAGCATCTGCCAGGGCGAGTTCGATACTGGCTGAACCTACGCCAACCAGACCGGAACAAACTAGGAAGATACGACGCAACATTATTATCGCCCCATCGCATCAGATGCTGCGTCAGACGATTTTGCTACTGATGCAACACCAAACGTGTCGTCAAACGGAGCGAGCGTAGATTTAGCAGGACGACGAGATAATGTCCTGTCTCGAATTCCGCTATTAACTCCGCCGCTGATGACTCCGATTGAGCGTGAACGCGGCGCTACAAAAATTACTGGATTACTTTCATGCGCGTCGCGCATTACTCGAAGCCTTCCATCGCTGCGCACCCAATCGATCTCAACGGGCTGCACCTCTCGACTAGAACTAATAGATCTATAGCCGTTACTACCAACACCGAAACTCCGCTGAGCAGAACCATTCACATCGAAGTCAGTCCCCTGAATATCAGCCAATGAATAACGAATTTCTTGTGCTTCAGAATTTATTCCACCGACAGCCTGGGCCACCTGAACTTCATGTCGATCCGCGTTTAAGTTATAATTACTAACTTCTACCGGCCTATTGATTCCTGGCCCACTTGAGGGAACAACCGCAAACATCAAAAGCGCCGCACTAACCACTCCGGCCCCAAATCCAATCCCCACTCCGCGTCCCTGAGTTGCATCACCAACGAAACCACCCCAAAACTTCGCTAACCAAGTTTCCTTGGAGACTTTCTTCGAAGATGCGTTTCTTGAGAAGACAGCGTTTCGCTCTTCGTTTTCAATTCGATTCTCAATTCTGGCCCACAAATCAACCTTTGGAATCGATGAACTCGAAGGCACCAATACCTGATTAACATCAGTGCGCAGCTCAGACAGAGCAGTTACGTAATCCACTGCCGCCGGATAAAACTTAAGTAATCGCTTGGCGTTTATGGATTGAAGCCAAGAACTCTCGCCGTCAAAATATAGCGATAGCAATTCCTGATGCTTAACACTCAGACTCGAACAATCATCTTTTCGACCACAATTTTTTTCAGATCTACTCATAACGAACTACTCTTTATTAACATCGTCTTGCAGTTTCTTTCGCGCATAGAACAACCGGCTCATCACCGTGCCCTTGGCCACGCCCAACGAATCAGCGATCTCGTCGTAACTTAAGCCTTCTATCTCACGCAGGAGGACCACCACTCTGTGCTCTTCTGACAAACTGTCTAAACTCCGCTTCATCACTCCTAACGAGTGTTTTCCTATAAACTGTGCCTCTGGATTAGGGCCTTCGTCTGGTATGACGTCGGAAAGCGGCTTTTCTTCATTTCTATCAGCCCCTTGGGCGGGAGAGTCGAAACTTTGCTCAATGCCACGACGTTGTCGTTTGCGCCGAAAATCGATCGCCATATTGACGATAATTCGATATAACCACGTGAAAAAGCTAGACTTATTCTCGAACTCTGCAATTGAAAGATACGCCTTAACAAACGCTTCCTGGACCACATCCTCCGCTTCGGCTCGCTCTCGAACTACGGTGAAAGCTAGCCTGACAGCCCGAGCTTGATACCGCTCGACTAGGACGCGAAAGGCCTCTTTGTCGCCACGTTGAACGCGTTGGATTAACTCGACCTCGTCAGTGTTCGGAATTGGATCCTGTGCGGTGAGCCCCTGTGCGCCCTGCGTCATCGCCTGATCGGGCCCAACTACAGCGGATCGATCATTGGTCAACACACTAGCTTCGTGTTTGTTTTTAGCGACTCGATCCATGGCTAACACACCGCACCAATTAAACCGCCCCAGGCCCAACCTAGCAGACTAAAATCTATATAAAAAACAAAAACTAAGCGACTAACTATGAGCTTCTTGCCAGTTGTTCCCGACCCCAACCGCAGCTACCAGCGGCACAGAGAGCGACCAAACAGACTCCATCGTAGCTTTAACCAGTTGGCCTAACTGCGCAATGTCGCCCTCTGGAACTTCAAATAGGAGTTCGTCGTGCACCTGAAGCAAAAGGATTCCGGGAAGCTTGCCAGCGCGATAAAGATTCTCAATCTCGATCATCGCACGTTTCATTAAGTCTGCAGCGCTTCCTTGAATTGGCGCATTCAACGCAGCGCGACGCACGAAATCCGGATCTCGTCCTTCGCCGCTAATTTGCGACAGAAATCGCTTTCGCCCACCGAGCGTCACTACCGCTCCGCCAATCTGCGCTTCGTGCTCTACTTTGTCGAAAAATGTACGCACTCCGGCGAAGCGTGCAAAATATCCCTCGATGTATCGAGATGCTTCAGCGTTAGAAATCCCGAGTTCGCGGGCCAAACGATACGGGCCCATGCCGTATACTATTCCAAAGTTAATAGTCTTTCCGATTCTACGCTGCTCTGCAGATACTGGAGCATCGACCGCGAGACCCAAAATTTCTCGTGCGGTAGCCGAGTGGACATCGATTCCTTCAGCAAACGTACGCTGCATCGCTGAGTCATTCGCCATGTGGGCAAGAATTCTAAGTTCAATCTGCGAATAGTCAGCGGAGAGTAATTTTTTTCCTGGAGGTGCTATGAACGCTTCGCGAATTCGCCGCCCCTCGTGCGTACTGATTGGAATGTTTTGTAAATTTGGATCGGAGCTACTCAAGCGGCCGGTTGCCATTCCTGCTTGATTTAGCTTGCAGTGAATTCGCCTGGTCTTACGCGAAACTGAAAGCGGCAGCGCATCGACGTACGTACTCTTTAATTTGAAGAATCCACGATACTCTAGTAACAATTTCGGGAGAGGATGCGCGTCTGCTAGCTTTTCCAAAACGGAAGCATCGGTTGAAATTCCGGTTTTTGTTTTCTTCAAACCCTTGGTTGGAAGAGATAATTTCTCGAAAAGAACTACACCTAACTGCTTGGGGGAATTTATGTTAAACGGCCCGCCGGCCATCGTATGAATTTGCTTTTCAAGCACGCCAAGTTTTTGCGCAAACTCATCGGACAGCCGCGCTAAAAACAATTCATCGAGCATCACTCCGCGGCTTTCCATCGCGGCGAGCACCGACACAAGCGGCATTTCAAGCTCAGTAAACGGGGCCACAAGACCAAGCGCTTCGACTTCAGGCTTTAGTTTTTCGTAAAGATCCCACGCAATCTGCGCATCTTGCCCGCCGTATTCAACAGCACGTGCCAGCGCAACATCAGCAAACGTGCCGCCGTCTTGCACAAGATCTGTGAATTCGATTACACCACGATTCAAAAATTCGCGGGCAAGCACCGTCAAGTTATAAGCGCCTCGCTCCGGATTGAGCATGTGCGCTGCGATCATCGTATCCCAGACTGGATTCGTTACCGTGGTGCCCAAAGAAAGCAGCACTTCGAGATCGAATTTTAGATTCTGCCCTATGATTAACGCCTTCGATGCGCTTAAGGTCGAAAGAAAGGGCTTCGGATCGAGCGCATTATCGGGCTCCGCGTTGCAGCGAAACGGAAAGTAGTATGCCGGTCCAGCCGCGCTCCAGCACACACTAGCTCCTACAAGATCCGTCTGGTGTGGATCTAGAGATGTGGTTTCAAAATCGAGAGCGAATTCACTTTGCGTTGCAAGCGCTGATAAAATATCGGAATAATTTTGCGCAGTCACGCAAAGCGCAGCTGCCTGGCCGGCAACCGCAACAACCTGAGCGGGAGCTCCGGCGCTCTTACGCAACGTCTCGACTACTCTTCCATCAATTAGAGAATCGAATTCGAACTGTGAAACCAATTGGTACAACTCATTCTCATCGAAGGAACGAACAGATAATTTGCTGATCAATTCTTCAATCGGTAGCTGATTAAGCGGTTGGGCTTCCCCCGGCAAGACTACCGGCGTATTGCAATCGATCTCGACGAGTCGTTTACTGAGACGCAACGCCTCTGGATCAGTGCGAATAATTTCAGCGATCTTCACCCGCCCGCGGATCGATGAGTTCTCTTCAATTTCCGCTACTCGATTTAAAATCTCTTCGACTGATCCATACGCTGTCACGAGCTGCGTGGCTGTTTTAGGACCCACTCCGGATAATCCAGGAACGTTATCGGAGGAGTCTCCCATGAGTGCCAAAACATCTACAACCTGGTTGGGTGGTACGCCGAATTTCTCGATTACTTCAGCCGCTTGGTAGCGCTTCGACTTCATCGTATCGAGAACATCGACGTTGTCGTCAACGAGCTGCAACAGATCTTTATCACCGGAAACAATCGTCACCGGAATTCCAGCGGCTGAGGCTTTGCGCGACAGGGTGCCGATAATGTCGTCAGCCTCAAACCCGGAAAGCTCCAATATCGGAAATCCCAGCGCTGCACCGAACGTTCTAAAAAACGGGAACTGCTGCGCGAGCTCATTGGGCGGCTCGGAGCGGTTCGCTTTATAAGCCGGAAAGATCTCTGTTCTGAAAGTGGCCCTCCCAGCATCGAACACGAGCGCAACTGGATCGGAGCCGATTTGCTTAAGCAGCGGCAGCAACATGCGCACGAAGCCAAAGAGCCCGTTAGTCGGAAATCCTTTGGAATTGGTGAGCGGAGCGATCGCGTAAAACGCCCTAAAAATGTAACCGCTGCCGTCGATAAGCCAAAGTTTTTGCATCGGGCCAAGCCTACCTACAAATCGTCAATTTGAGTAGAAGCCCGCAGTGACACGCCATTTTCGATATGGTACGCCAAGGTACACATTTTGTTGGAGTTGATTCATGGGCAAGGGAGACAAGCGCACACGTCGGGGCAAACTATTTAACCGGTCATACGGAAAGAGCCGACCACACGATAAGAAAGCTGGCGCTGCGAATCACAAGAAGAGCTATCCGAAGAAGTCGGCGACTGCCACTTCTGCTGCTGCCAAGACTGCGCCGGCTAAGGCTCCTTCGTCGGCCAAGACGAAAGCAGCGAAGAAGTAGCTGGGGACGTATCCTTCTCTGGACTGTTCCTCTGGTGGTCCTCTGGTGATAGGGGTAAGAAAGACCTGATCAAACACAGGTCTCCCTTCCCTCCGAACCGTACAGGCGGATTTCCCGCATACGGCTCTCCGGTTAAAGGTTCACCG
>JBGSNS010000239.1:0-9592 GCA_041739515.1 Bdellovibrionota bacterium | reverse complement strand
CAACTCGCCAGTAAGTTCTGCCGCGCACGGAGTAGCGTTGGATGCTTGCCATTATAAACTAGTGTATACAAATGCATATGGTTACACGCAACACCATATTTTATGGGATTCTTAATAGCATTCTAGATACAATAAATTAGTGTATACTAGAGGTTGAGCATAACTCATCAATATCACTACGATTATCGATGATTAAAAAGATTGCGGCGGAAAGTCACGAAGTTCGTGAGGCGCGTATTCAACCCGCGGTCGTAGCGAAAAAACACCCGTAGCCGTTTCGGGATAGTGAACACAACGTGACGCTGTACTGCGAAAGAGTCCCATTCAGTCAACCTAGCTTAGGTATCAGGTCTAACAAATAGGGAGCGTTAAAAGACGCTTAAGTTCAGAGTCCAGATCTATTAGACACTAATTTAATAGCCTTATAGCTAACGCAGGCTGCTGGTTTGCTTGAGCAAGCACCGAACTCGCTGCTTGCTGCGATATCTGCAATCGAATTAAATGGGCAGATTCCGAAGCGATATCAGCATCCTTGATTCTGCCGTTTGCTGCATCAACTTCAGTTCTCTGCCCTTGCACTAACGACTGCGCTATTCCTACCCTACTTAATGCAGCTCCGATTATTCCGCGTGCGCCTGCTAATGCGTCGATATTTTTAGAATTGCGATGCAGGATTGCTCGCGCGGACTGGATATTAGAAAGCTCAAATGCCCCAAGTCCGCGTACGGTTCCTAGGAGGCTTCCGATCGATGCGTCGATCGATCCGAGAGCACCGAAGCCGACTTCGAAGTTAAAACTAGTGGCACTTAGTGTGGTATCGATTTCAAGGATTGTATTGGGATTGCTTCCTGCTCCGATAATGGTCGAACCATCTCTAGATATTCGATAATCAACTCCCGATATGTCATCCAGTGGCCCGTTGGCTGCGGTGTACTGGGTCATTTGTCTGATACCACCCTGGATCGTATCGATTTGATACAGTTGAAATGCTGCACTTGGGTTTGTACTCCCTGGGCCATAGTAGCTACTGCTTAGAAATGAAATATGCCTGCCATCAGCACTCAATCCGAAACTATTAGACGGGTCGAAATTGTATTCATACGACGCATCAGTGATTTGTCGGACAGCGCTGGTGGCTGCACTCAATTCGAAGATTTGGTATGCACCATTAGCGTTGCCACCTGTAAAATTGCTCTTGGAGAGGAAGAGTGCGCGCCCATCGTTCCCAATGCCGATCATGCGGCCATTGGAAGCCCCGGTTGAAAATGTGGTTTGCTGACGGGTGATAGTGGAGAATAACTCGATGTTATCCGATGTCTGGTCAGCAAACCCAACGAACTCTCCATTAGCGCTAATTTTTAGACTTAAAATGGAGTTGCTTGTAGTGAATAAATTGCGAATCATCCCGCTCGCTAGATCTAAGGTATAAATATTAAATACACCGGGCGTACCACTAGTTGGATTCAGTCCTGATACGCCGTCTTGATACACATCACCATCGGTTGAGAATACTAATGTGCTCCCATCAGAACTTATTGTTGCTTGTGTTTCAGAGGAACCAGGTGTTGAGGATACAAGTTGAGTTGTCGTCCGATCGGAGTAGCTATATCGGAAGATATCGAGACTGCCAGAGTTTAGTTGTTGACTAAAGATGGCGTCGCCACTATCCGTCACTCCAATGATGTGAACAGTGTCTCCTAGGTTTCCTAAGACTGTGCGAACTTCACCGGTATCTCTATCTCGAATCTGGAAACGCTTATCATCAATTGAAACCTGGAACCGGCCATCAGAGGATACATCTCCAACAGTTAAGCTAGCTCCAGAAGAATGAATAGTTGTCGCGGCTCTTGTTGACTGAGTCCCACCTAATAGATTTAGTCCATTAAACGAAGTCGAATCACTAATTCGCTCAAGCTCGAGCTGTAACTGACGAAACTCACTATTCATATTTCGTCTCTGGCCAGAAGAGTACGATCCGTTAGCGGCTTGCTCCGCCAATTCACCGATGCGACCGAGGATATTGCTAATCTCCCCAAATGTGCTGTCTGCAATTGTGAGCAGAGATTGAGCATCGCCGATATTCTGATTAGCTCGCCCAAGGACGCGAGATTTAGCACCGAGGGTTGCGGAAACACTTAAGCCTGCAGCATCGTCTGAAGCGCGGTTGATTCGCTGACCACTAGAGAGACGTTCGTAAACGGAGCTAAGCGCAGCAGTACTCTCATTCAGCCGCCTTTGGGCCTGAAGAGAGATAATATTACTGCCTAACGACAACCGCATTTAACAACTTTACCAGCTACAGCCTCAGGTAATTTGCTCGTGCCGAACATCGGCACGCGCACACTATTCCATTGGTTATCATCGGGATTTCGCTCAAATTTCTGGGTATATGTTTTTATTGATTGATTTTTTTACCTAACTCATTTGGTCAATTGGCTAAATTGAATACGAGATTCTTGGATAAAGACCTTCGTTTTGCCCTCGAATCCTGCCTCGTTAACAATCGACATATTCGACGAGTCGTGTGCATGCGTTTCGGAGTTGCCGCTGCAAATAAGAGCGTTTTCTATAGTACTCATCCAGCTTCCAGTAGCGACGAACTGGTACCGACGAACCACGAACCACGAACTGGTACACCCCCACGGCCATTAAGTTAAGGAATTTTCGCATTAGAACACGACCTTTCTGGCGAACTTCTGGAAGTGCAAACTCTTAGCATTCGATTTCAGTGACAGTCGTTCCTTGTTCTTAACTCTGTCGGGTCGCCTAAGTGTGGGGTTAAGGAGAAAAAGTTGTCGAACCTGCTCGTCAAAGTCATAGGGTGGATCAAACATGAGAAGCAAAATTCTATCCTTCAGTGCATGGAATGACACCGCCTTGTTGACCTGTTGCGAATGAAGAGTTTGTTTTTTGGAAAGCTGCTTATTCGAGTCAGCAGCAAGTACTGTTTCAAGTCCACTAACAAATAGTGTTGAGAAGAAGTCCTGCTTAATTGCTTCCACCGTGCGACCGGTAAAATTATCGACGGCGAGGCGACTTTTGATCGCTTGGAAGAAGGTCTCTATCTTCCAGCGCTTATAGTATAATGGTTTAAACACGCTCGTTGGATACTTTACGCGGTCAAGCAGCGAGGTTGCTAGGATCTCTACCTCACCATCGGGCAAATCCACTCGGATAAAGCGCATCCGCATACTGGCTGGCAGATGCTCTGCTGTGCGAAAGTGCCCAGGAGCAGGAACCTCTGCTATTTCATCTCGCTTAGTCCCATCAACAAACAACCGGTGACAATTTGTGTACGTTTTGTCTCTGATACGAACGACGAAATCTGCCTTTTTAAGCTGTATTTCAGCGAAAAAAGCATACGAGCAGTAACCCCGGTCCGCCATGACAATGTCGCCGGGGAGCAGCAAATCTATGTGCTCACGCGCAGCCTTGATATCGTTCGCTCGCCCCTCATGCATGCTCCCCGAAAGCGGAATCTCATTTAGCACATCGTAGAGAACCGATACCTTTGACTCCTCGGTGTCGCAGGCTAGTTTTTGGTGACCGTTGAGATATCTCACAGTGCCAAACGTATCGATCAGCTCTTTGCTCGTAGGGAGATGCAGTGTCGAGCCATCGATCGCAAGAAGTCGATGCCCCTTAAATCGCTTAAATTTCCTCCCGTCCTACGTCGGACGTACGACGCATTCCTCTAGAAGCTCTATAAACGCAGTATGACGAAACTTTTGGCGCGCTTGGCTCAACGCGCTCGCCGTAATGGTTTCAGACGAGCCTCTACACCATTCGTTTAACACAACTTGTAACGACTTAACGCTCTTGCGCAGCATCAGCGCTAAAACGCTCCCAAACGGAAGCTTACGTCGCCGCGTAAAGCAGCTCGCTGATGTCTTGTGTCTTTGTAGGAATTCTTCTGATGTCACGAGTTCGGTGAACTTTATTAAAGCTGTACGCATTTTTTAAAATGCAGCTCAGATTTAGTCACCTCTTACTCGGAAACTTAATACACTTCAGACAGGCTCGATACTCCTTAACTTAATGGCCGTGGGGGTGGACCAGTTTTGGTGGGCATTCGTCTCCTTTAGTACCTACATGACGGATTTAACTCCGCCTTCTCCAGCGCCGTTCACCACCAAAACACTTGCGTGCTCAGCAGCGGCTGGTTGTTTAAAGCCCCCTCCTCGTAGGCGGCTCCGGTGGACCTACCACCATCAATGAGTGCACTTCGTGGCACAATTAGTGTTCTTTGCGCTGAAGAGATCGAGATTGCTCCGCCAAGTGCCTGGTATTGCCGAATTTTTGCCACACTTTCGTGGGGATTCGTCAGGAACTGTCCTATTTATTGCGCCTCTTTATTGCGGCTGTACCGCCTTAACGAGCTCTTCTAACTCAGCCCAGCGGCCATAAAGATGTTCAACGTCTTCTTGGGCATTGGATAACTTCTCCGTTAACTCCATAAGCTTCTCGCCGTCGGAATGATTTTCAGGCAACTCAAGCTCCGCGGAAACTGAAGCGACCAGTGCTTCTGCAGCTTCGATGCGGGCTTGGATAGTTTCCCAATCCCGCTTGTCCTTGTAAGAGAGTCGTCCCTTCGATGCAGGATCGCTTGCATTTTTACTGGAACCACCAGAAGGCTTATTCTTGGCCTGGGATTTTATTTCTTGTAATTGCTGCTCACGATCCGCCTCCCACTGCAGGTAGCTTGCATATGTAGTGATCTTTCCATCAGGACCAATCCCCAAAACCGTCGAGCAAACTCGTTCAAGTAAATACCGATCGTGGCTGACAACGATCACGCCGCCCTGAAACTCCATCAATGAATCTTCGAGCGCTTCGAGAGTCTGGATATCGAGATCGTTAGTTGGCTCATCGAGCACCAAAATATCGCACGGTTGAATCATCATCGAGGCAACGAGTACTCGAGCCTGCTCTCCGCCTGAAAGTGAGGAAACTTTCGTCGTTAACTGCTGGGGCTTTAGTAGAAATCTAGATGCCCAACCGGAAACATGCACAGGTTTACCGTTAAAGATTACGTAGTCCCCTTCCGGTGCGAGCGCTCGGTGAAGTGTCACCTCCGGATTTAATCGCTTTCTTAATTGATCGAAAACCGCAGCACGCAAATTAGTTGCACGCTTTAGCAATCCACCGGTGGGCTTCAACTCGCCGAGTAACGTCTTAAGAATCGTAGTTTTGCCGGAGCCATTGGGACCGACGATCCCGATCCTAGAGCCAGGACTAATAACGACTGATAGATCAGTAAAAATACGATGGTGATCAAATTCTACGTAAACGTGTTCAGCAACGACTAATTCCTTGGTTCTGCGCCCTGATTCGCTAAATTCCGCCTCAACTTTTCTGTCATCAATCTTAAATGATGCCAACTGATCGATCATTTCCCCCGCGCGCTGAATTCGACTCTGGGATTTTGTGGCACGGGCCTTCGCACCTTGTCGCAACCATTCCACTTCTCTGCGAACTTTATTCGCTAACGAATCGCGTTGCGATTTAAGGTTAGCTACAAACTCTTCGCGCCCCTCAAGAAAATCACTGTACTTTCCAGGCACTGAAACAAAGCCCTTTGGAAACTGCCGATTAATTTCAATAACCCGGGTTGAGGTGCGTTCGATAAAATACCGATCGTGACTGACAAAAACCGTCGTACCTCGAAATCTGGTAATCAACTCTTCGAGCCAAAGGATTCCATCAAGGTCTAAATGATTAGTTGGCTCGTCCAGCATCAATAGTTCTGGCTCTTGGATAAGCGCACGCACGATCGACAGCCTTTTTCGCCATCCTCCAGAGAGCTCTTCGACTTTTTGCGTCGGTGAGGAAAACCCCGCTGTTCCGATCCACTGAGCTACTCGTCTACGCTGTTCATCCCCGGAAAGATTCTCGATAGTTCGTTCAAGCACCTCACGTACGGACACTCCAGCTGGAAAGGAGTCCTCTTGGGCCACGACAGCAGACGTAAGTCCCCTGCGACGAATAATCTCTCCATCATCAGGAGATGCTAATCCAGCGATAAACTTCAAAAGAGTTGACTTACCGGAGCCGTTTGGGCCGATAAGCGCCAAGCGCTCCCCCTCATGGATTACAAACGAGAGATCGGTAAAGAGTTCGCCCTTGGCGAAGGCGCAACTTATGCGGTCGATACTAACTAACATCGCATCTTGGGTACCATGTTTTAACTATTTAAAAAATTGCCGCGCTAGAACTGGGTGCTTGTGGAGCAAGCGACTTCAGTTCAAGCTTTAAGCATGCGCACAATTTCCGCCCTAATACTCTGCTTTCTATCGCTTTCCGCGCTCGCTGATGGTGAATCTCCTGCGTCACCTAAGAAGCCGTTTCTACCTAACCGACTCGATATTTCTTTACCGGAGCAGGTGATCGCGTCAAATTCGGAAATTTCAGTATCGTTCGATTTTTTACTGCCAGCTAATCACCATCTAAACCTAGAGGCTCCTTCCAGGATAGTTGTGACCTCACCAGGTACCGAGCTTAATCTGACTAACCGGATTTCAGAACTTACGCCTCAGATAAATTTGCCGGCACGTCCTCTCGGCAACGGAGTGATCGAGTATTCAGCGATGCTATATTACTGCGAGGATGGCAACACTACGTTGTGTAAGATCCGTGGGGTGGCGATGACCCAGCCATATAGGGCCACCGAGGACGGCGCTAAGGCGATGGAGATAAAGGCAGTTGTACCGGATTAGAGGGTAAAGCCTCAGAGTAGCAGTCCAGGACATCTCATATTGGGCCGTCTCAAATTGGACTGTCTCATTCTAGATAATGCATGGAGAGTATTATCTGAATTACCTGACCGGTTTTCGCTTGCATAAATCTAACAGTCGGTTGAAGGTTGAGTGTCCGCTATGAAAGATTCCACTCATTCAACAAAGTTTATATTCGTTACTGGCGGAGTGGTCTCCTCAATCGGAAAAGGAGTATGTGCCGCCTCTATGGGGGCGCTTCTTGAGGCGCGCGGACTAAAAGTCACTGCAGTAAAACTCGATCCCTATATAAACGTAGATCCCGGCACCATGAGCCCGTTTCAGCACGGAGAAGTGTTCGTAACTGATGATGGCGCAGAAACCGATTTGGATCTCGGTCACTACGAACGTTTCATTGAGACTCGAATGTCGCGAGTCAATAACTTCACCACCGGTCAGGTATATGAAACCGTGATCGGCAACGAACGCCGCGGAGATTACTTAGGGAAAACGGTACAGGTAATACCTCATATTACTGATGAAATTAAACGACGTGTTTTTCTAGCCGCAGAAGGGTTTGATATCTGCGTTGTTGAAGTGGGCGGCACCGTAGGAGACATCGAAAGCTTGCCGTTTCTTGAGGCGATTCGGCAGATGCGAATAGATGTCGGAATAGAAAACTCAGTATACGTACACGTAACCCTCGTACCATATATCCCGCCAGCAGATGAGCTAAAGACTAAACCTACGCAGCACTCTGTGAAGGAACTACTCGGGTTTGGTATCGCGCCAGGTATCATAATTTGTCGTTCCGATCGCGAGCTCGATCAACAGACGAAGCGAAAAATCTCTTTATTCTGTAACGTTGCCGAGAACTGTGTCGTCAACGCTCCTGACTGCGAAACTATTTACGAAGTTCCACTAAAACTTCATGCGCAAGAGTTAGATCAACGGTTGGTAGAAAAATTAAATATTTGGACCGGCGCCCCGAACCTTAAACCGTGGGAAGACATCCTTAAAGTATTTAAAGCACCGAAGCATGGAGACGTAACGATCGCCATGGTCGGCAAGTACGTCGATTTAACGGAAAGCTATAAGAGTTTATCAGAAGCCATCAAGCACGGTGGTTTTGCTAATGGTGTTAGCGTTAACATCGTATTCGTTGATAGCGAATTGATCGAACAGCACGGTTTTGAAATAGCGGTAAAAGACGCTGTATCGAGATGCTCTGGTGAAAACTGCACGATCGATGGAATCCTTATTCCCGGTGGATTTGGAGCACGAGGCGGCGAAGGTAAGATTAGCGCTGTGCGATACGCGAGAGAACACAAAATCCCGTTCTTCGGAATTTGTCTCGGACTACAAGTGGCTACGATAGAGTTCGCTCGTAACGTTGCAAAAATTCCAGACGCTACCAGTACCGAGTTTACACCGGATGCGGCGCATCCTGTGATCGATATGATGGAGACTCAGCGCTCCGTACACCGCAAAGGTGGCTCGATGCGACTCGGAGCCTATCCGTGTCAACTCACTGAGAAAACTCTTGCAGCAAAAATTTACAACGTTCCTGAAATCAGTGAGCGTCATCGGCACCGATATGAATTCAATAATTTTTACCGTGAGAAATTGAGTTCGCTTGGATTAGTGCTGTCAGGGCTCTCTCCTAGTGGAGAGCTCGTAGAAGTGATCGAATTAGCAGATCACCCATTTTTCATAGGCGTTCAGTTTCATCCAGAATTTAAATCCACGCCGCGTACCCCTCATCCGCTCTTTAAGGCATTTATAACGGCTGCTCTAGCTCAGCGAGATTTACGGGTCTCTTCCAGTTTCGACGCTCCCCAGCTACATATAGTTAAATGAGCACCGAAATCGGGTCCGTCTTAGGCCGGAGAGCCCCTATAAACATCTCTAAAACCGTATCCGTGGGACCGGGAAGCCCGTTGCTGCTGATTTGTGGCCCCTGCCAAATCGAATCTCGCGAGCATGCTCTAAAGTGCGCGGAGACGATCGTGAAGACGGTTGCGGGCTTACCGCTGTCGCTGGTCTTTAAAAGCTCGTACGATAAGGCGAACCGCACGAGTCTCTCTGGAAGACGTGGCGTGGGCCTCGATGCCGGTTTGAAAATCCTCGGTGAAATTAAGAAAGATTTTAATCTACCGATCTTAACGGACGTTCATTCGATCGAAGAGGCGCAGTCCGCTGCCAGCGTGGTCGATGTTCTGCAAACACCTGCATTCTTGTGTCGTCAGACGGATTTCTTAATCGGAGTTGGGAAAACAGGGAAACCGATCAATGTAAAGAAGGGTCAGTTTTTGCCGCCCGACGATATGCAACTCGTTGCTGAGAAAATCGCATCAACTGGAAATACAAAAATTATGCTATGTGAACGTGGCGCTACTTTCGGTTATCGAGATCTAGTGGTCGATATGCGCAGCTTAGCGATCATGCGAAAATCCGGTTATCCGGTGATATTCGACGCCACCCACAGTGTTCAGTCGATGGGTGGGGCTGGCGGATCCTCCGGTGGTTCACGTGAGTTCATTCCGTATCTAGCAAGAGCAGCTGTGGCTGTTGGGATCGACGGGATCTTTATTGAAGCTCATGACAATCCAGAGCATGCGCCATCAGATGGTCCCTCAATGCTTCCGTTCTCAGAACTTCGGGCAGTTCTTGAGTCAATCGTACGAATACGTGAGGCCGTGGGTAACGAGTGAAAATAAGGCTTAACGCCCGACGCAGCATGATTTTAGTCGTGCTCATACTTGGGGGATTCTTCGTAGTGTCGTTTGCCTTCTTGAATTTGCAGGGCGGTACGGGCTCTATTCCCACCAAACAACAAGTTATCTCTACAGCCGAAGGTACAGTTCCAGCTTTAGAAG
>JBGSNS010000235.1:0-14487 GCA_041739515.1 Bdellovibrionota bacterium | reverse complement strand
AGCGGTCCGCGGTACCAGGTTCCGGGTCCCAGGTTCCGGGTTCCGGGTCCTAGGTTCCGGTCCTACGTGGCAATGATTATCTTATTAACTCGACCCAGCTTTTTTCGAAGTCGCCCGATTTCTGATCGATTCTGTAACTAGCTGGCCGCATGCAGCGTTAATATCCTGTCCTTTCGACCAACGCACCGTGGCGTTAATCCCTTTGCTGACAAGTTTATTGCGCCACTCCATCACCCACGCTTTAGCGGGCGTGTCGAATCCAAGCCCAGCGTTGTCGTTGTAAGGAATAAGATTGATCTTCGAAGGCAATCCATTCACGAGTTTTACTAAGCGCGAAAGATCCGCTGCCGTATCGTTCAATCCTGAGAGCATCACGTACTCAAGCGTCACCTCTTTACCGGAGAGCTCCGCATATTGCTTAGCTGCGGCCATTAATTCCGAAATTGGAAATCGCTGATTAATCGGCATCACCCGTGAACGAACATCATCGGTCGTAGCATTTAGTGAAATCGCTAAATTCGCTGGAGCCTTGTCCGTCGCAAACGCTTTGATGGCAGGAACCAAGCCGGAAGTTGAAACTGTGATGCGTCGCTGCGAAATGGACAGCCCGTGATGATCGGTAAGAATCTGTAACGTTTCGAGTACTCCTTTATAGTTATGGAGAGGCTCCCCCATTCCCATAAACACCATATTGGAGAATCCATCACCGAACTGCTTTGCATCTTCGATAACGCCCATCACCTGAGCCATAATTTCACCTGGCGTTAAGTGACGAACGAATCCCATGGTTGCGGTCTGACAGAACTTGCACCCCATTCCACACCCGACCTGACTAGAAACGCATAGCGTCATGCGGGTCGGTTGTTTGATCATTACGGATTCAACTAGCTTACCGTCTGCTAGTTTAAATACGTATTTACGGGTGCCATCGGAGCTAATTTGTCGGGTGTGAATCTCTGCGGCACGAAACTCAAATTTAGCGGTTAGTTTCTCGCGCAACTCAGCCCCGAGATCAGTCATCTGCTCGAAGTCGGTCACACCTTTGCGGTACAACCACTGAAAAATCTGAGTGGAACGAAAAGCAGGTAGTCCAAACTCGTCTTTAAGAATTTTGCCGAGCGCAGTTCGCGAAAATTCAAAGATATTCAACTTTGATGTATTGCTCGAATCCTGACTTCTTTCCTTCGAAGCGCGAACAGCAACTAACCCATCATTTCGGGCGTCCAAAAGGGACAAGATCGGAAGTGCGCTTGTCATACCACCGTGAAAAAATTCGTCCGTAAAATCGAATCACCGCAGTGGCGAATCGAACTTACCGCAAATTAGGAAAGAAAAACTTTACTTCTGTCTCTGCGTTCTCAGCTGAGTCAGAACCGTGCACCGCGTTAGCAGCGATGCTATCAGCGAAGTCAGCTCGGATTGTACCCTTGTCTGCCTTCTTCGGATCGGTAGCACCCATCAAGGTGCGGTTAACGCTAATAGCGTTAGGGCCCTCTAGCACGGAAATCAGCACTGGACCGGTGGTCATATACTCGACCAATTCGCCGAAAAACGGGCGGGCGCGATGCACTTCGTAAAATTTTCCAGCGTCTTCGCTCGAGAGTTGGCGCATCTGACAGGCGATAACTCGCAATCCAGCGTCCTCAAAACGGGTTAAAATCTTCCCGATCACGTTCTTCTTAACTGCATCCGGCTTTATAATCGATAACGTTCTTTCTTGTGTCATATCCACGTCCTAAACCTTATAACCACCAATTTCTTGGTTGGCGTGGGAGGATATAGCACCGGAAGCGCTTAAACAAGCGGGGTACGTCAGACGGCTCCCTACTTCAGATTGGAGGATTAAAACATCATTTTCTACGGTGGACGTCTGAATACGAGGTGGTTATCGGCATGGGATACTCATAGACACAACGTTTTCGCCGCAAAAATGGGGCTTAACATTTGTGCTTGTATGACGGCCAACTCCGCGGCATCGTTGCGATGACCCCGAGCGACGTGCCCTACTTCCAGGAGATTTACATGAACCACAATATAATCACCGTCCCCGGTAGCGCTGCGATAGGTTGGCTTTCTGAAGGATGGCGTCTCTTTAAAATGAGCTGGCTCACATGGATACTCGGCGTGGTCGTTCTGTTCGTCACGATGCTGATACTCAATTTCATTCCGGTCATCGGACAACTAGTGGCGCTTTTGTTGCAGTTCGCACTTCCTGTTGTGATCATGATTGCGTTTGCGCAACTAGATCGCAGTGGGGCTATTAATTGGACAACTGTATTTGAGCAGACAAAGAATAAAGTAGTACCTATCTTAGTCCTCGCAGCGATCAATTTCGGATTGTTTATGCTGTTCGCCGTTGTTGTGGGAGGCATCGTTTTTGGTGGTGCTATCACTAGTGGTGCCGTGGCGAACAGTGATCCTGGTGCACTTGCGATGGTGGCTGGAAGCGGTGGAGTTTTAGCGGTCCTTCTCGTAGTCGTTTTTTCCGTAGTTCTTTCGTTTCTTAATTATTTTGCAGCGCCGTTGATCGCCTTTTCAAATATCTCCGCTATCGATGCGATTAAGCACAGCATCAAAGGATGCTTACTTAACATCGCTTCTCTCTTAGTGTTCTGGTTAATCGCGATAGCGTTGGGCTTCGTCGCGACGATTCCGCTTGGACTAGGATTGCTTATCCTTGGTCCGGTGTTGTGCGGCGGCTGGTACACCTCGGCAAAACAGATCTTCCCAGACGTAGCGACGCCTACCGCGTAAGCTCAGCGACCATACTGCGCCCATCGACTGAGCCACCGCACCGTTCAAGAATCTGAAGCAGGGAATTACTCTCCTAGTCGGAAATCGTCGGCTTATCTTCTCTAAACTCCCATCGCCTCATGTCCCCCGCGAGTTCGTAAAGGATTTTAGGCAAAACGTTCGGTCCCGAGAGCAACGACCCGCCGACAAGGGAGTCAGCGAGTTCTTCACTTTCCGGGGATAGATTAGCTTTGAGCACAGCGCCGACAAGCCTTCTCTCCTGATAGAGGTACCCCTCGATCAAATTATCCTCATGAAGCAACGGCTCAAACCCAACCGCTTCGCCGCGTGAGGCATCAATGGCAGAGTCAATTAGAATTTTGCGAGCCTCTCGAACGACTTTTCTGGCTAACTCAGGCTCTCCTTCTAGTGCTCGTGATCCAATTGCTGCGAGGCTTAGCTCATAGCGACGCAACGGAGAGAATCGGTGATACGCTTTCATACGCGAGAGCACCTCAATTAAGCCGTACTCCCCAGCGAGCGTAAAAACTCTCTGCATAAGCGCTAGATCGTTTCGACTACCGATGAACTTATCCGCGAAGTTATCGAATATCCTCGTAAACACGACTCCGCGATATTCAAATTCCGGAATATCTGCGCGCAATATTCTAAGCGCCTCGGCAACCATTCCGTGGTAAGAGCCACGCTTTAGAAGCAATGGACTTTTCGAATTGATTTGGGGAAGATCATCTAGCCATTTATCAAGTGCGCCGTCCGCCCAGTGAATAGCTTTAGCGGAATAGGCTGCCAGAATGATTTCAAATGAATGAGAAATGACATTTTCGGAGCTACTTAACGGCTGCAGCGCTTCGGTTGCGAGCGCATATCCATGCGGGGTAATACGCAAGATTTCGTGAATAAATGCTCGGGCCTCACCCCGTCGATCGTCTCCATCATAGCCATCTAAGTCACGCAAAAACTTAGATGCTAAATCGTGTGCCTCGCCCGACCGACCGGATGACAACAACACTCCGGCAATTGCTCCAACTACTTGCCCCTCGTCCAGATTGACTTCGTCGGAGCTTAGAATCTCGTCAACATCCCGATGATTTAGACGAACCCCGCTTAACGCACACGCCTGACGCGTTGCCTCCACCGGATCATGATCTGAATCGTCAAACGAATCGAGTTCTGCCAAGTACCGAGCAATTACTTTCTCGGATTGAATTTGCAGAGCATCAAAACGCTCACGCGTTACTCGCGCATCGATCTGATAGAACACAGACTGCAATACACTCAACTGATGAAGCAACGAAAGTTGCTCTAGTAAATCTGGGAAAGTACGATGGTGTTTGGAGGTAATTAATTCTACTAACGATGCGTCAACAAAAGATAGAAACGCTTTTTGATAACCTGGCTCTATGTCTCGCGGCAAAGCGTTCAAGATCGCACCCATCGAAAGGCTCAAAAGTTCTTTATTGCTCCCTCGAGCCGCCCCACTAATTAGACATCCAAACAGTTCGCCTACAACATTCGAGACCGCTTCTCCGCTATTGTTAAAGTCTTTAGGAAGAGCGCGCATCATTTCGCTTCCCTGACGACAGAGCGTATTGTAGAGCGTCGCTGCCTCTTTCCCTTGACCAGCAGCCGCATAGCGTTCAGCGAGCAAACCGCGAGCGAGCAATGCGTAGTCTCTAGGACTGCGATATCCATCAGATATCGGGGTCGGCTTCATTTTTGCCGAATTCAAACGTTCGAGGCCCGACGCGATCACATTCGTAATCCGCTCATACTGCGACAGCGTAGCTTCGGGCATTGTGAGTGCGGATGTAGATGTAAGTGGCTTTGAGTCGGGGACTGATCTCATCAGCATGTCGCGTTGAGCGGCAGTGAGAGACTCGAATGATATCCGGATAATGGTCGGCTCTACGTGTTCCTTGAACGTTAGTATTGCTTCGCCCGACTTAGAGCCAATCATCAGAGAACACGGAACGCTATTTAAATACCGTTCCATTTCTGCCCCGATTGCAGCTCCGTGTTGGGTCAATTCCTCTCGAACTATCTTAGTCAGGCCACAGTCGCGGAACTTCGCGGTGCCAAACACCCCGGTTAGATCGATATGATTTGGCTTAGATGGTTCCATCGCGTCTTTCTAATGTGTTAGCAGGCAGTCGCCTTCGTGGCTTGTTATTGAAGATTTATAGATAACCGTCTCATTTAATTGAGTAAAATCTCCCGCATATCGAGGGCAGCCCCAGAATGCCATCAGCGCATTGAGGGACACCCAAACTTCACTGAGCCAATTAGACTGAAAGCTACCTATGCAGAACCATAGAAGGTGATGGTGCGCGGTCCTTGGGTGTCCATTTATATACGTTTCTTGTGTGTCCTTATTCACGCTTCTACGAGTGCTTGCATACCTGACACCCTGCAATTTAATTGGTAGCCTTGCTGCTGATGGTCGTAGCGCCATCGCTAGAACCACTCCCAGGTCAGTTTATCATTTGGACGCCAGAAATGCCGCGTATTAAAATCGAACTTCCAGAAACTTTTTCATTTAGAACTGAGATAGAGCTTCGCATTTCCGACATTAATTACGGTGGGCACTTGGGCAATGACTCTGTGCTTTCATTAATCCATGAAGCGCGTTTACGATTTCTAAAGCATCACGGATTCACTGAATTAGATATCGGTGGAGCGTCGTTAATTATGGCAGATGTAGCGATTGAGTATCGCTCCGAAGGGTTTTATGGCGATGTTGCCGTTATAGAGATTGCGGTAGCAGATATCGCATCGCGCGGATTTGGCCTGCTGTTTAGACTGAGCAACAAGACGACACTCAAAGAGATCGCGATAGCAAAGACCGGCATGCTCGCGTTTGATTATACGGCGCGAAAGGTATGCTCATTGCCTGAATTATTTAAAACGAAGATTTCTACATCGACCGCAAATAGCTAAGCGGATTCAAGTTTTGATTTTCCCAAGTTCTAGCACTCGCTGCGCTATAGCACTCGCCGCATCTTCATTCTTGGTACGCGCCGGCGCACGTCTCATCTCATGATAATTAGGAATCTTAGATCGCTCGGTGTTAGGACTGGATTTTACTAAGATCGTTTCGATCATCTCGCCCAATCGCTCAACGAATCTCGGACCTTCCGTACAAATCACAGCACGCTTCTGTGCCGTCAACGCTTGCGCATTATCCGTCTGATGATCCGCCTGGGCATGCGGGTACGGAACAAATATAGTTGGACGCCCGATGACTTCTATTTCGCTAACGGTATTCGCTCCTGCTCTGCTCACGATAATGTCGCTTTTTGCATACACAGAATTCATATCCGATATAAAACTAACCACTTCTACGTTGGAGATACCGGCTTCATTATATGCGGTGCGCACGGCGTCAAGGCCGTCTTTTCTAGTTTGGTGCAGCACTGAGAGTCCGTACTTTATCGCTATCGAAGCGATCATGCTAGCCGCTCCATCAAGCGAAGCGGCACCTTGAGATCCCCCGATTACCAACAAAGCTTTCGGGGACGCTGAAGCGATCGGCAAATTGCTTAATCCAGCACGCATCGGCTGCCCCGCTATCAATCTTTGTTTGGTGCCTAGAATTCTGCATTCTTCGCGGGCAACCGAGACCACCGAAGCGAAAAACGCAAGAACTCTATTAGCTAATCCCGGCCTTCGCTCCGCTTCATGTATCAGTGTCGGAACCCCGCAAAACCATGCGTATACAACGGGGATCACTGATGCATATCCGCCAACTCCGACAACCACCGAGGGCTTCGATTCAACAAACAACTTTCGCAGTTGAGATATCGCCTTTGGAATCGTGCCTACAAACTTTACAACTCCGAACGCTCCCTGCTGCATCACTTTAGCCGCTGCTATTACATGCAGCGGATAGAGAGGCTCTATAAGCTGTTTCTCCAACGGACGTCCCGCGCCGATAAACTCTATTCCGAGGTTCTCATCTAAATCTCGCAACGCACGCGCGATGTGCAAGGCAGGAATGAGATGTCCACCGGACCCGGAAGCCGCGATAATGATCTTTCTCTCGGATTTATGATCTGATCCTGGCGTCACTGACTCGCTCTCCATCCAGCGGTCACTGAGCGGCCAAAACTATGGCCCGTAATAACAGAACCGGAGGATTTAGCGGAAAAGATCAGCCCTATCGTGACAAGCGAGCTTAATAAGCTCGATCCACCGTATCCGACAAACGGCAATACCAACCCCTTGGTTGGCAGAAGTCCGGTAACAACTCCGATGTTCAGCATCGCCGGAATCACCACCAACAGCGTTCCTCCGACGACCACTAGGCTTGAGAAACTTCCTTGCTCTAAGGAGCGCGCTAAACGTAGACCTCGAAAGAGCAGCGCTAAAAACGCGGACATAATGGCGATAGCTCCCACGAACCCAAGCTCCTCCGCAATTACGGAGAAGATAAAGTCTGTGTGAGCCGCTGGAAGGAAAAATAATTTTTGCTGCGATTCGCCCAATCCAACACCTGACATACCGCCACTGCTCACAGCCACCAAAGATTGAATAAGTTGGTATCCACGCCCGGCAGGATCGCTTAACGGAGATAGAAAGCTTGCGATGCGCGCCATGCGATACGGCGAAACCAAGACTAAGATGGCAGCGGCGACCATCGCCATCGAAGCGCCGACGAATAGGTAGCGCAGCCTAACGCCCGCTATCAAGCTCATTCCCAAAGCGCACAGAAAGATTATGGATGAGCTGCCGAAGTCAGGCTGCTTAAGAAACATCGCCGCCACTGCAGCGACAATTCCGAGTGGCAGCAACAATCCGCGGAACGGTTCGCTCACGACCTCATGCTGTCGTGCCCAGTAACGTGCAAGAAAGAGAATGACTCCGAGCTTAACGAACTCTCCCGGCTGAAATCGGATCGGCCCAAGCTTTAACCAGCGCTGAGCACCACCCGCTGCATCCCCCAGTCCGGGAACAAACGTAAGTCCTAACAAAATCACGGAAAGTCCGAAGAATGCGGGCACCCAACGCTCAATCATTTCAATTCTCATTCGCGCGACAAAGAAGAGCGCTGCAAACCCGACGATCGCAGCAGCGATCTGTCGCCTTACATAGAACAGAGAGTCTCCGAAGCGAGTCTCAGCAACATTCGCCGTGGTGCTGTAAAGCATTACGATCCCGAAGACTACGAGCCCAACAGTAATTGCAAGTAAAGTTAAGTCCGGAAATAACGGAGCTCGCACCGTGCGGCTCCGCGGAATGGCGGAAGAGAGGGACATCGAGATCTGGTCCATACCGCTGCAGAATACGGGTGGGCGCAGCGTCGCAAAAGGTGGGAAATCAAAAAAGTAGTAGCCCCCTGGGAGCGCGAAGCGTTGCTTCGCAGTCGTTTCAACCCCTTTGCCGCACCGAGTGAGTGCAACTAAAGTTAGTAGCAGTGAGCTCTGCAACGCATCCAAACGACTGAGAAGCCCATGGGGGACTCAAAGCAGCTTGTCCGTGGGAGCTTTTGGCGTAGAAGTATGAGTTGTAGGCTTTTCAGGCGATATTTCAAGGATCGCTCACGTTCACTGCCAAGCAATGGCGTTAGGAGGATGAATCCGGTCCTACAAAGTGATTGAAACGACTGCGAAGTAACCCAGGCGCGCTCCCTAAAAACCAAAAAAATCCCATCCGCGAGTCGAGGAACAAATTTAACCCTAGCTCTATCGGTTGGATCGAAAAAAACTTGGCGCATAGACAACACTCTGCCAATGGGCAGAAAATGAAAAGATGCCCTTTCAAGAAGAGAGCAAAGTTTTCGTGTGGTTCACAAAAATTGAGATCGGACTGATCGCGCCAGTGATTCCAAGCAAAGCGATCGAAATTATTCCAGGTGATCCCGTTACCCAGCCGAAGCTATCGGATCATTTATTTGTCTCGTTGCAGCAATCAACCGCACCTCACTCTTAAATTCCCGCCCACGGTGCTCAAAATCGGAGAATTCATCGAAACTGGCGCACCCTGGGGAAAAAAGCACGAACTCATCCGAGCCCGCAATTGAAAGCGCACGCTGAGTTGCGGCCTTCATACCCGACTCGATGACGACGTTTAAAGAAGTGGAGCTGAGCAGATGATCAGCGATCATTGCACCATCCTGACCGAAGCATATCACCGCTCGAATGTGCTCGCCGACTCTCTGCAGTTCTGTTACCAGCGGCGCCCAGGATCCAGCTTTCGCCGCACCGCCGACACAAAGGACAATTCCAGCGCGTTCACTGTTTTCGCCCAAAATTGCTCTAATTGCGGCAACAGTTGACGCGACTGTTGTTGATTTGGAGTCATTCACAATTCGCACACCGCTTACTGTCGCAACGAATTCAAGACGGTGCTCCAATGGCACGAAAGAATTAAGCGCTGCCTGAATGACCGATGAATTCTGTGAGAGATCTACACCAGCCACAGCGATCGCAAGCAAGGCTACAGCTATATTCAGCCGATTATGCGCTCCGATTAGCTTGGTACCACCTGTATCAAAAAAATAATTCTTATCGTTGTCATTAATACAAACTCGATCTCCGTCGATCATGGCATCAACGGCACCAGACAAAGATTGACGAACCCCGAAGGTCAAGACCCTAGATGGTAATCTCGCCTTCACACCGAATAAAAGAGGATCGTCCCGATTTAAAATCACCGACTGATCTGACTTTTGTCGCAACACCATCGAAAGCTTCGCTTCGCGATACCGCTCTATCGAGCCGTGTCGTTCTAGGTGATTGTCGGAAAGATTTAGCAAGATGCCTATGTCGGGAGCCAAACTCTCGCAGGCTTCAAGTTGATAGCTAGAGGCTTCGACGACTAGCCAATCGAAGCGCGCAGAAAGTCCGCTCGCAATCTCTCCTTTCTTGAATTCTGAAACCACCGGTGTACCTACATTGCCGCATAGCAACGAACGTTTACCAACTACGGTTAATAGATGCTGTATCAGGGAAACGGTTGTGGACTTGCCGTTACTACCAGTCACCATGATCGTTGGCACACCGGCCAACAAGACGCCCAACTCAAGCTCTGTGATAAACGGGACTTCCAATCTCTTGAGCGCTCCCACTAGGCTTGAAGCTAGACTGATGCCTGGGGACAAAACTACAAATTTTGCTCGATCGTTATTCGCTCCCGCACCGCCAACGAACTGTCCTATGCCCTCTCCATCGACTCCGAACGCCAGAGACACACCGGCGGATCTCAACTCCTCTAGACGATGAAACTTATCCACTGCGGCGTACTGGTTCTCCGTCATCTTCTCAACCACCGTCACGGCGCGTCCCTCGCGGCGCAACCACAGTGCGGTTTCGATACCGGTAATCCCTAGTCCACATACTACAACAGCAGCATTGGCATGGAGGTGTGTAATTAGTTCGTTTCGATTCATACAACTACGATATCAATGCCTATCGAATCTTCAGCGTCGTTAGAGACAGTAGCGCGAGGGCGATTGAGATAATCCAAAAGCGCACGATAATTTTATTTTCCGCCCAGCCGAGTAACTCAAAGTGATGATGTAACGGAGCCATCCGAAAAAATCTTTTCTTAGTAGCTTTATATACGCGCCGTTGAATTATAACAGAAAGCGCCTCAACCACGAATACTCCTCCACAAAGAACAAGGATTAATTCGTGTTTAGTAATCACCGCAACGATTCCGAGCAACGCTCCTAGAGCTAATGCACCGGTATCTCCCATAAAAACCTGTGCCGGATGGGCATTGAACCACAAAAATCCAAGCCCGGCACCGATTACCGCAGAGAGGATTATCACTAACTCTCCGGCTCCCGGAACGTGTACCAAGCCTAAATGAGCCGAGGCGATTCGGTTGCCGCCAAGATACGCAAACAGCGCATACGTTGCAGCGACGGTCATAACCGATCCGATTGCCAACCCATCCAAGCCATCGGTAAGGTTCACCGCATTCGAAGTGCCAACAAGAACCAACGCTGCGAATGGAATAAAAAATACTCCAAGCGCTAAGGCAAAGTCCTTGAAAAACGGAATCTCAACTGACCCGCTAATAATTCCTAACGCAAGTAACCCGGAGGCCGCCGCGAGCGCGATCCCAAACTGCCAGAAAAGTTTCTGCTGTTCACTTAGGCCATTTGAATTCTGCTCAGTTACCTTGCGCCAATCATCCAGCAACCCAAGCGTTCCGAATCCCAAGAAAACTGCGAGGCTAATCCAAACGGAAAGAACGGTAAGATCACAAAGCAAGATCGCCGCTAGAGCAATTGATCCAACCATCACCAATCCACCCATGGTAGGGATTCCGGATTTGGTTTTAATATGAGATTGCGGTCCATCATCACGGATCGGCTGATTGCCGATCTTTGTCCTTCGTAGCCACGCAATAAAGGGTGGCATCGCAACTAGCGTCGTGCCGAACGAAAGTATGAAGGCGAGCATCGCCCGAAAGGTCTGGTAACGAAAAAGATTCGCTATCGCTGATGATTCTGAAAAGTTATTAAGTAAGTGATACAACACGTGTTTGGCCGGTCGAAGGATAAATGTCCTCCGGAATCTATACCATCGCGACAGAATAGGTAAATGACCTAGCCGGGCTTACTAGCGATCGCTTCGACCAATTTTTCCAATTTTACCCCACGGGCACCCTTTACTAGCAGAACCTCAAACGGCCTCGTTTTAAGCGCATTAATCGCATCGATTGAATTAGCGACTCTAACAAAATCGATCCCACTGACGGAGCCCAAAACGCGCTCATAATCCAACGCCCCAGCCTCTCCGACCGCCACCACGAAGGCAGGCTTTAGCTCAGCAACAAACTCAGCGATCTCCTGGTGATACTGCGCCTCGAAACCCCCTAATTCCCGCATCTCTCCTAGAACGACTCCCCATGTTTTTGCCTGCGAGTAAAACGGTTTGGTTGCTTCGAAAAAGGCGCGCATCGAGGCTGGGTTAGCATTATACGAATCATCGAATATCTCCCCGCCCCCATTCTTCGCCTTTAATCGAACGAATCGCTTCTCGGGCACTTGAAACTCAGCGATACACTTTGCCGCCTGTGCAAGATTAATCGCTGGACACAAAGCTAACGCACCGCAGAGCGCTGCCGCTACGTTATTGGCGTGATGCAGACCGAACAACGGCGCGCTACAAACGAAAGCTTTGGCATCGTAATGAAACTTCAAATCGATCCCGTCTGCTGTGGCCACTGCAGCATCAAGAGTTAGAATTTGATTTCCGGTAGTACAGGTAGCTTGCGATCCGAAATACACGGTCTTCGACGGTTGTGGTTGAACGGCTGCAAGCAAATCTGAGTCTAACAACAATTCACAATCCGAGTTCAGGACGAGGGTTCCATCGGTGGCGAGTCCGGCAGCGATGTCGAGTTTTTCCTGCGTTATCGCGCGCAAGCTTCCCAAGTTCCCAATATGCGCCGGAGCAATGTATGTAACCAGGGCTACATTCGGCGCGGCGATCCGACTAAGCGGAGCTACTTCACCGCGATGATTCATCCCGATTTCTACCACTGCCCATTTATCCCCCTTTGAGATCTGTAGCAGAGTGTACGGAACTCCCACGTGATTATTGAACGAGGCCGTTGAAAACGTCCCGGGTCCGAGTGTGCCGAGAATAGCTGCAGCGATCTCTTTAGTTGTAGTTTTCCCAACTGAGCCCGTAATCGCCAATACTGGCAGGCCAACTTCTTTTCGCCACCAGGCGGCAAGTTGTTGCATCGCGGAGACGGAATCCTTGACCACGATACCGGGAATATCTGCGGAAGTGAGAAAAGTGGCATCCTCGACCAAAGCTGCCACAGCCCCCTGCTTCTTCACGGCAGATACAAACGATTGCCCGTGCGTGCTAGCTCCTGCCAAAGCAAAAAATAACTGCCCCGCTACTACGCGCCTCGAATCAAATTCAGCACCATGGACTTCAAGCGTCGCAGCTGCAGAACCCCCGACAAGCTGCCCACCCACGACCTCTGCTACCTTGCCCAATGAAATCTGAATCACGAAAATCCCATCACAAAACTCTCTCTCGTAACGCTTCACGCGCCACCGATTGGTCTGAAAATGGCACAGTTTTATCGCCAAGTATTTGGTAATTCTCGTGTCCCTTTCCAGCAATCAATAGTACATCTCCAGGCTCAAGACTCGAAACAGCCATTGCAATCGCCTTGGCTCGATCAACTTCGCATATCGCGCTGCCCCCAGCCCCGGCAGCGATTTCATTAACGATTTGTTGCGGATCTTCTGATCGTGGATTATCCGATGTAATAACAACGCAATCGGCAAGTTTCGCTGCGATCTGCCCCATTATCGGACGCTTTCCACGATCGCGATCCCCTCCGCAACCAAAGACCACGGCGAGCTTCCCGTTAGTAATGCCGCGCAAAGCAAGCAGTGCCCGCTCAAGCGCATCTGGAGAATGTGCATAATCGACAAACGCAATACGCCCTTGCTCAGCGATTCGCTCGAGCCGTCCGGGCGCCCCATGAGCCAACTTCAATGAATCTACGATCGCGCTAACTTCAAAGCCTGCCGCGATCAAAGCGGAAAAAACACCCGCTACGTTCTCGGCGTTAAATTCACCGATTAGCGGAGTGCGAACCGAGATCTCGTCTCCCTTGAAATTCAGCGCAATTGCGCTGCCTGCAACATCTGAGGCGGAGCGAACAATTCTAACATTCGCACCGATACTCCGCCCAAACGTAACGACGCGTCTTCCGATAGTAGAACAATACGCAGCGAATCGTTGCCCGCATTCATCGTCTATATTTATGACGGCGAAGCCATCTGGTTTGAGCAAATCAAAGATTCCACGCTTAGCCTCTTCATACGCCTCGAAGGTTTTATGATAATCGAGATGATCGCGGGTAAAATTTGTAAAGATCGCTACTGATAATTCCACGTCCGCTAACCGTTGTTGGTGAAGCGCATGAGAAGAGGCCTCAAGCACAACGTGAGTCGCATCGCTTTCCGCGGCGAGCGCGAGATTTCGATGAAGCTCGACCGGATCGAGAGTGGTGAGTGGGCTCTGCTCGTCTAACACGCCTTGGAGAAAATTGCCGGCTGTGCCCAAACGCAGCGTCAAGCTTCCAAGCGCTGTCAACGTTTGATGAAGCAACCAACACGATGTGGTTTTTCCGTTCGTGCCGGTAATACCAATAACGGAGAGTTTTTTCGATGGAGTAGCGAAGAAATTACTCGCAGCCCTCGAAAGCGCTTTGCGTGGTTCGCTTACAACTTGAATTGGGACCACCGTGCCAGATTCGGTCGTCAAATCTTCGATCGATTCGTGAGAGACACCGTCTGAAGCGATCACCATTATCGCCCCCCGTTTCACAGCCTCCGCGATAAACTCCTCTCCGTTATGCTGAGAACCTGAGATTGAGAAGAAGATAGCCCCTGGAATAACCTCTCTACTGTCGGCAGTTACGGCGGAAATTTGTGTCTCGGTAAGAGCGTGCGGAACTTCGCATATCCCGGCTAGAACGTTCTTAAGATTCACGGATTCCTTCGACATTGCGCGAGATTACAGAACACGAGAGGACAAGAACAGAGGCAGAGCCTAGGCGCTAAAAGCGCCTAAACTACGGCGGCATACATTATAGGCAATTAAAGTCCGATTCGGTTACTCAATTTCGCTTCATAACAGGAGCTAGACATAGGAAAAATGGAACCAACGACCAAGACTAGCTTGTCCAGCAATGTACTTACCCCAAGTGAGGCTGAGGGATTTGTCGCTCGCCTCTCATCAGTCA
>JBGSNS010000168.1:0-12330 GCA_041739515.1 Bdellovibrionota bacterium | reverse complement strand
AAGTGGCAACAGATCCTAGAGTGGTAATTCATCCAACGGCGCTCGTAGCCCCACTTGCAACGCTGGGTCCGGGGGTAAGCGTTGGTCCGTTCTGTGTTGTTGGTCCTAATGTTGTAATCGGCGCGGGTTCTATCCTCCATTCCCATGTAGTAATCGAAGGTCGCACTACGATCGGTGAGAATAACGCGTTTTTCCCGTTCTGCTCGGTCGGTCTTCGACCGCAGGATTTAAAATACAACGGTGAGCCAAGCGAGCTAGTGATTGGCGACTCGAATACCATTCGTGAATACGTAACGTTACATCCGGGGACTGCTGGTGGAGTTATGATTACTAAGGTGGGTAGCCATAATCTTTTTATGGCTAATTCTCACCTAGGGCACGACGGGCTGGTTGGTGATTACAATGTAATCGCCAATAGCGTCGCTCTCGCTGGGCACGTTACGATCGGATCGCATGTCGTGATCGGTGGATTGGTAGGAGTGCACCAATTCGTGCATCTGGGGGATTTCGCTATGGCGGGAGCCGGTTCGATGATCTCGAAGGATGTGGCACCGTACGGAATCGTTCAAGGTGATAGAGCCTCGTTGGTTGGTGTGAATGTGATCGGCTTAGAACGGGGTGGATTCGGTACCGATGAAATAGCGTTAGTTCAGGCCGTATATAAAAAGTTGTTCTTCCAACGTTCCTCTACTCCTTTACGCCAACGAGTCGAAGGGATACTTGCAGAAAATGGCGCATCTATACCGGTAAGGGCTCTTTGCGAATTCGTATTAAAGTCGAAACGCGGCGTTGCTCTAACGGCGAGAACTTCAGACGAATTATCAGAAGAAGACATCTCTAATGGGCAGATAGCTGAAGCTTAATTTGTTTAAGAAGCTGGAAAGTAATGCTCGGAATCGTTGCTGGTAGCGGAATTCTACCGATTATTATCGCTAAAGCTATGACGGAAAGGGGAGCCGTCGTCGTATCCGCTTGTCACCGTGGCGAGACGGATCCTGGATTAGCAGATCAGGTTCGTGAGTTCACCTGGGTTAAGGCTGGACAGCTCGGTAAGATTATCAAGTTCTTTCGCTCTCATAAAGTCACCGAAGTCGTATTTGCGGGGGGGATTCAACGCCCGAATTTATTGCGGGGATTCTGGCCGGATTTCACGGCTATCGCCGTGATGGCTAGGGCTGGAAGTGTTCAGGACGATAAATTGTTACGTGAGATCGCTCTGGAGTTCGAGCGAAATGGGATGCAGGTATTAGCGCCGCATATTGTGTTACCCGAACTACTAACCCCAGCGGGATTTTGCGTGGGTGAACTTTCGGCGCAACAGCGAGAGGACGCACTGTTGGGGTGGCGAGCGGCAAGTGCTCTCGGAGAATTGGATGTAGGTCAAACCGCGATAGTCCATCGTGGCATGGTCATTGCGCTGGAGGGAATTGAGGGCACTGATAGCTGTATCTCGCGAGCCGGAGAGCTATGCGGAGCGGGCTTTACGGTCGTGAAGCGAGCAAAACCGCAACAAGACTCTCGGCTCGATCTTCCAACCATAGGGGATACCACGATCGACACCCTCCTGACAGCTAAGGCTGGAGCGTTGGTCATTCATGCGGGCTCTAGTCTTATGCTTAATCCGCTTGAGATCGAGCGTAAAGCTCGTGCTGGAAAGCTCGTAATTCGTTCCGTCCATGACATAGCGGAACTCTCATAGTCTCACCCGTCACATGTGCGTTGGGTTATGAATAATTTACGTTTCTCCTTCTGAACTCTGAAACTCGTCCGATTCTAAAGTTCTCCCCATTGAAGTCGATATAATTCATATCGGGCTGGATCACGGATGACACTCTCTACGAAAAATCACTATCAATTGCTTGGGGTGTCGCGGGACGCGTCGGCACAAGTAATTAAGGACTCCTATAAGGAGTTGGCGAGAATCTACCATCCGGATTCACATTACTTTGATGATATTCTAGCCGATGCTGGAATGAGTGCTGCTGTCGAAGCCGCTCCCGCGATGTCGGCCGAGGCGGAGGAAACTTTCAAGATAATCACTGAGGCGTATAACACGTTGAATCATGCGGCTCGTCGCGCCGAGTACGACGCCAATCTTCCACGCGAACAAAAAGAATGGGATGAAGATCCTCGTGAAGAGTTTGAATTTGATCAAAAACAACGGCAATTTGAGAATCCCGATGCTGCGCAACCGTACTCATGGGGAAACTTTGGCGCTGCTCCGCAAACTGAGAATACACGCAATAGCTTCGGTCGGCCTGTATCGGGTGGTTCAAGTGACTCTATCTCACGAGAGGAGCTTGCGTATCGATCGGTTTCAGAGATGATTCGACAACAGAATTCATTGGCTGCGAAGTTTAAACGCTTCTTTGGGTTGTAAATCCAACCTAAATCAGAGGATGTCGCGCTTGGTTGTTGTCACGACTGACTCTCTGGTGAGAGCTCCCTTCGGAATCAGTAAACGCTCCGACAAACGCCTTCATCTCTGCTATCAAAGTTCGTTCGTCTAAGACTCCTGCACGGGCTTCTAGCGTTTCAACCCAGTCGAATGCGTGATTGAGCGATAGCTCCCTGGATGTTACGAGTTTGCTTACTTTTTTGAATCGTGTAGCCCCACGAACTTCAGAGTCGGTGGAAAGGATCTCGGTGAGTTTTTCGCCCGGACGAACCCCAGTAAATACGATAGGAATATCTCTGCGGCCGTAAAGCGCTAGCATCTTTTTCGCCAAGTCGACAATTTTGATAGGCTTACCCATATCGAGAATATATACTTCTCCACTGTCGCTTAGGGTTCCCGCAGTAAGTACTAGGCGTACAGCCTCGCGAATTGACATGAAGTATCGCTCCATGTCGGGATGAGTCACGGTAATCGGTCCACCGGAGAGAATTTGCTCCTTAAAGAGCGGCACAACGCTTCCAGCGCTATTGATCACGTTTCCAAATCGAACCGCCGCAGCTGCAAACGCTCCCGAGGAAGAAGCACATGCTTCTTGGGTAAGGAGCTCGGCGATCCGTTTTGAAACGCCCATTATACTTATCGGATCTACGGCTTTGTCAGTCGAAATCAGAACGAATCGTTCGACTCCTGTAGCTTGAGACACTCGAAGCAGGTTTCGAGTACCTACGATGTTGTTTCTGAAAGCCTCGTACACGTTGGCTTCCAGGAGGGGGACGTGTTTGTAGGCCGCCGCATGATAAACCAACTGGGGGCGATACTTAGCGAATACTTTGACTAGTCGATCTTCGTCGCAGATTGAACCTAGCTCGAAGCGACAAACAGATTTCTTTCCATCAGTCGAGAACTCTCTTGCGGCACGAAATAAGTTAAACTCACCATTATCGAGAAGGATTACTTCTAGCGGGTCAAACTGTAGAATTTGACGAACGAGTTCGCCTCCAATCGAGCCACCGGCCCCAGTTACAAGCACCCGCTTGCCACGGATCGCCGATCTAACTTCCGTCTCATGCTCCACTACTAGATCTTTGTGGAGTACAGATTCAACTGTGAGCATTGTACGCTGCTCACCAGCATCTAGGCATGCGATGTCTTCAAACGATTGAACGCGTTTGAGAGCAACACCAAATCGTTCGCATATCTCGGTTGCCGATGCGAATCGCTCAGCTGAATACGATGGAATCGCTACGATAACGGCGGCGAGTCTTGGATGTGACGCGATCATCGACTCTAGGTTTGCTATAGAACCGAGTACGGGAACCCCGAATACCGATGATGAGACTAACCATTCGCTGTCATCGAGAACTCCGATCGGCTTATAACCAAGCCTTCGATGCGCGAGTAGAGTTTTGATTAAGAGATGTCCTGAGTCACCCGCGCCGAGCACTAGGACTTCCCGATCGTTTTTCGTGGCAAGGCGAGATATCTCCACTAGCCGTTCGCTTGCTAACCTTGTCAAAAGACGAAGTCCTCCGCTCAGTAGTACTGAAAGCCCAAATTCGATAAATATAACGGAGCGCGGGAACACCGAGATCTGAAATAGGAATATACTAGCAGTCAGCAAAGCTGAAGAGACGAAGTGCGCCTTTAGAAGGCTCATCAAGTCCTTCGTTGAAGAATATCGCCAACGCCCTTGGTTGATATTCCAGTAAGCGTAGGCTGTAACGCGAAATGCCAAGAGTAATAACAACGGCAATACCCACGAACGCGCCAGTGCTACTGAGAAATCAAAATCGAATCGGAGTCCTAGTGCCGAGAGATAACTCACCGTTACGATTGCGATGTTAATCGCTAGGATGCACGGCAAGCGCAAATTTAGTAGCAACGCCTTGCGCTGAATCGCTAGGCTAAGCTTTCGCAGGAGTATAAATTTTAACAGAGCCATCTAAAAAACCTTGAGAACCTAAAATCAAACTACATGCGACCACTTAAACTACCGCGAGAACCATTCTGTACGATCTGATACGATTCGGGTTGCCCCGCTCCGTGTGGGGAATACGACATCTGTTTGTTACAGCTCTGAAATTTATGACTCGACATGCGAGCGAGTTTGGAGCGAACCGCGCCGATGTTGAGGCATCCAAAAATCAGACCCAACGGAAGCCAATTTCTCATGTCACCTGAAAAAATCGTCATGTTGTGAAACCATGCGTGTACAAGTAATGCGACGATGGCACCGAGCAAAGCTATCTGGAGGTGTCGCTCCGGAGGGTTGACGAATTCACTAGCGCAAATGGACCTATAGGTTCGAATTATTGCTGAGCCGAATATCGCGATGCAGCAGGCGATTCCAAGCCATCCGTACTGGATTCCCGCGGTCATGATGCCGTTATGAGGTGCGATTGCGGTGCCAAGCAGGACAGTTTCAAGGGGGAGTTCTATTCCGAGTTTCTCCTGAGCGTCGAAGAATGTGCTCAGCTGATTGAGATCTCGATCCGTCACTCCGATCGGATTTGTGATAACCAATGGCAAATACACGGCATAAGTAGCATGGAAACGAGCATCCTCAGTGATATCACTTTTCCCAAGCCAGCTTAGGAGTGCCCAGCCTGATACAACCGCAATTGGTCCGAGAATTAGGCAAAATGAAAACCATCTTTTTGCCCGTGATAACTGATTGGATGAGACTAGATATGCAACGCTAGCTCCCAAGACCAATCCGACAAGGCCTGATCTCGAGGAAGCCGCCACCAGGCCAAGACTCCCGAAGAGTAATGCAAATAGGCACAATGCTCGTGCCGGACGCGCATACCATGCCTGCGGGACGAACAAATAGTAGGTCGAAATTACTAGCGCGGGTAAGACTGCGTATGCGTACGAGACAGGGAACCATTCTAATCCCTGGGCACCCTCGCCAACCAACCGGTCGACGATACCCCCACGTGCCCACGGCATCGACATGCCGGTAGCAAACTCGAATAACGCGACCAACCCACTAAGGCCAACTGCAAAAAAAAGAGCGGAAAATAGTGTACGCAAGTACTTTGGATTTGATGCTAAGAAAAATCCGAGGTGAAAGACGCATACGCCAACCAGCAACTGAAAAGGGGCTTTCACTTCGTCTGGGCTGGCCCAGTCGGAGCGAGCAATGGTAAGTTGTAGAAGAAAGAGTCCCATCAGCAATGCGAAGATGACAGGATGCCGTGAAATTATAGCGAGAAATCGAAATCTGGGTTCGAAGATCTGAAGCGTCGCATATGTTACAAAGGTGAGGACTACTTGGATCGGGACTACTCCTTCTTTAAGCCCAAACACCTCTAGCGATAAGAAAGTTGATAAACCCTGCGAAGCGAACAACATGAAAGCGATCGCGAAGATAAACATCGCCGGCGCCACTTCTCGAGTAGCGGTGCTCCCCACATTGGCGTCCAGTGCCTTCATCACCATGTCTGCAGACGAGTAAAAACTACCTAGGTCGATTGACCAGGTACTGCAGGTTTAGATGCTATAAACAGGTATCCCGTGGTGAATTTGTTCCCTGGGTCGAAAACCCCTTCAGCGAGCAATAGTAACTCTACATAAGCCGCAAATCGCGTCAGGAGGCGATTTAAACGCAGTACGAGGCGTCGTATTAGGCTCACATTGCCGGAGCTGGCCGAGGCTACAATCCAGTGCTCGGTGCTCAGTTCGACCAGCATCGCAATGCTTCCGAGGCTGGCTCCCATTCCATGAAGCTTAATTTTATCGAACGCCGTTTTGCGCAGAGCGAATGATAATCCATCTGCGGTCCAGCGATTGAAATCAAACGGATCGCCATGCACAGGAAAGAGAAAGGGACACGAACCGATCAACATTCCACCCGGCTTAAGAATTCTAAACGCCTCTGTTAAAGCTTTATACGGAGTGTCGATGTGTTCAAGCGTCTCGCATAGCAGCACGACATCTGCACAATCGTTTGCCAACGGGAGATCCGTGATGTCGGCAAGTATGTCTGGAGACGCATCGGCAGAAATATTTACGACTTTCCAGCTAGAAACTCCATCGGTAGGGGCAACGAAGCTTCCACGTCGCTTGGCACGTTTCCCTCCAAGGTCAACTACATCACCCTTGATGAAGTTCGAGTAATGTTTGAGTAGCGTGTCGAGAAGAAATCGCCGATATGAAGGGGATGTCCAAACCTCACGTCGATTCGGGATTCGTATCAGCTCGTTACTAGAGTAGTCCATCTCGGGTATTTCATGGCGCCTGAAAGTTTGTCTGAAGATTTAAAGACTTTGATTTTAACTGACCAAACAGTATTCAAGCAATCGTGAGCTAGCATTACACCACGAGTTCATTCAAGACCACATAGAAGATCTAAATTATACCTTCGTGTTCTTCCCGCTCTTCGTGGTAAAAACGATGGAACCGATACGGATGTATAATTAAATGGCTCTGAAAATTTTTCTAACGGGTGGTGATGCTGGCGGCTGGGCCCTGGATGATGATCTAGCCCAGGTACGAACGGCTGTGAAGTCGGGATGTAAAGACGTAGTATTCACAGATAGGCCTGAAGAGGCTGAAATTATACATTCCGTTTGGCCGCTAACTCTTCAACAACTTGGATTCGCAAAGCTCCGAGATAAGAAAGTTATCACACACCTTCCAACGGATCCTTCCGGACTAATCGAGAATCCATATTTTCCTTTCTACTGCGAAGTCACGAGTTTGTGGATAGCCCAATCAAGAAGCGCTTTTTACAAGCTTCCTCGCCTTGGTATTTCTAACGTTGATCACGTTCCGTATGCGATTGACTCACGGATTTTCAATCGAAATGTAGAGTTTTCCGCCGAGTTAACAGACCTAAGGACCACTCTGGCGCGAGTTGCGTCTGGGCGAGTCATTATCGGAAGTTTTCAGCGAGATTCAGAGGGCGGCGATCTCACGTCTCCCAAATTGCTCAAAGGGCCGGATATCTTACTTGAACTCGCTGAGGCGCTTCAACGTCACGGTGTTCCGATCCATTTTCTCCTCGCTGGACCACGCAGGCATTGGCTTCGGTCCCAGTTAACACAGCGTAAGATCCCGTATACTTACTTCGGGGAGATGTTCGCCGGAGACGACTACGATCAAAACATAGTTGCCCGTCATCTGTTGGCACAACTCTATCGCCTAATCGATGTCTACATCGTAAGTAGTCGCTCCGAGGGTGGGCCAAGAGCGATTCTCGAAGCGAGTGCGTGTGAGACTCCGCTATTGAGTACTCCGGTCGGCATTGCCCCGGACCTTTTGGACGCGAGTTCCTTGTTCAGCTCGGTATCGGAAGGGGTTGAGCGATTTATGGCGCTGGGATTTGATAAGCTGCGAGGTGTCAATCTCCGAGACTCCGCAGCCAAAAAGCATAGCGGTGAGAATCTCTCAGAATTTATTTCTACCGCCGCACTGGAGCCCATCAAACAACGCTCGATGCTAGTAGCTAAACACCATACGCCGGAGGCATGTGCTCCATTATGGAATAAAATTTACGAACAGATAGTGGACGTTTCGACTACTATATTACCGGGTGATGCCGGTGTACCGGCTATTAAGACAGAGAAGAGCAAAGCAGGAGCATCATTAGATCAAGAGTTAGAAATTAATCTCGTAGAAAAAATTAAGAAATCCGCGATACGCGGTCTAAATCAACTCGGACTGAAATCGACAGTCGCTCGACTCTTACGTCCGATTCTTTCACCGAGGCCGAAAATTCATGTAAGCATGATTTATAAATTTCATAAGCCACCGTACGGAGGGGGGAATCAGTTCTTTCGCGCGTTACAATCAGCTCTGTTAGAACGCGGCGTGCGGGTTAGCGAGAATCGGTATCATAGCGATGTGGATGTATACTTGCTCAATTCGAATTGGTTTCCGGTAGAGCGATTTAGGGATTACGCCGATCGGCGTGGGCTCGCAGTTGTCCACAGAATCGATGGTCCAACCGCGGTGGTCCGAGGGGACGGCAACAGACAGCCGGATGACGAATGCTTTGCACTTAATGCAGCCTTTGCCACCAGAACGGTGATGCAGTCACTTTGGAGCTATGAGACAACGCTTAGATCCGGGTACCAACCCAAGAATCCGTGTGTAATTCCAAACGCGGTTGATCCCTCTATTTTTTTTCCTAACAATCATGCACACGATGGAAACGGAGCTAAGCTAAAATTGATTGCGTCGAGCTGGTCGGATAATCCCCGAAAGGGCGGTGCGGTACTGCGCTGGATGGATTCGCACCTTGACTGGTCAAAGTACGAGATGACGTTCGTCGGTCGAGTGCAGGAGAAGTTTGAAAATATTACATCCGTTCCAGCTGTCGATTCTAAAAAGTTAGCCTCGCTTTTGCGTGCTCACGACGTGTATTTTACCGCTAGCGAATCTGATCCGTGCTCAAATGCTCTAATCGAAGGATTAAGCTGTGGACTTCCTGCAATTTACAGAAACGATGGTGGCCACCCCGAACTCGTTTCGTGGGGAGGGGTTGGGTTTAGTAAAGAAACCGAGATCCCGAAACTTCTAGAGGAGCTGTGCGCTAATTTGGAGAGTTATCGTAATCTCGTCTCTCCGCCGTCTATTAACGAGATCGCGGGTAGGTACATTAAGGTGTTGGAGTTGGCCATTGGAGATACGGTCAAATTCTCGGGTTAGCCACTTAATGGGGAAAAACGGGGTAAGTTGACAGCTAGAGCGAAGCCAATACATCGAGCCATTTCTGTTTAATCACTTGCTCGTTGAATCGTGCGGTAGCAATTCTGTTTGCTGCGCCAGCTATGCGGAGTCTAATTTCGTTGTCGATTGTCAATCGCGTAATCGCGCGGGCAATTGCGGCGGTGTCACCAGGCTTTACAAAGATTGCTGAATCAGAATTGAGCATATTCGATATTTCCCCAACCGGTGTAACGATACACGCGCAACCAGAGAGCATTGCGTTGATTAGCACCAAGGGTTGCGCTTCCGAGTATGATGGAAGTGCAAAAATATGGGCTGAATGAAATAACTGCTCGCGCTGTTGGTTCGACGCTGCACGATGCCAAGTAGCAACCAGGCCACGCATGCGCAACTCGCCGAGTGTTTGTTCGATGCGCCGCTCAGACTCCAAAATCGACACTCGCTCCGAATCAAAGGGGTTAGACTGCACTGCACCGCAGAATGAAAGCTCTAAACTTGACAGTGTATCATTGTCCAGAACGGTTAACGCTTTGAGGAAATCCCCAAATCCCTTCGATTGAAAAAGGGAACTAAAAAAGAGCAGTCTAACTCGGGTGTCTAACACTTTGTGTTTACGCTCAACGGCCTCAAGCGTGAGTGGGGGGATCTCGCCCAAATTATCAATTTGAATCACCGTCGGACGATCCGCACCTACATTTTCATCAATCCAGGCTTGCATGCGCGGTCCGAGCACGATTACCGCGCGCGAGCGTCGAAGCAATGCCAAAAATCCACGCGCCTTCAACGAGTTTTTCGGCCAGGAGAGAAAATACGTCGCATGTAGCACGTAAATAGACGGGGCCCCTGAAACCGCTGATCCGAGAAGTGTTAGCAGCCCCTCTCTAAGAAATGAAACATAACTTTGACCAAGCGGCGCAATTATCGCCCGCGGCTTCTGTTTGCTGAATTTGACGGCTAGTAAAAAGCGGATTCCGGTTACAATCCCGAGGAGAACCATCTTTGGGTAGTCGATCAAAGCCATGCGTGTGCGAGTTCTAATTGGAAGGAGGTAACGTCGTAGCGGACACCCAGATGCGCGAATCATCGCTTCAAGAGCATCGGTAGCGCTAAATTGACCCGAGGATGCTCGCCGGTCGTAGGCACCGACTAAAAATAGCGGACTGTTCGGTAAGATAGTGTTTGGCGCTGCGCCCATATGATAGATATAGTAAGTCGCATTACTTATGCGACTTTAGGTATATCCGCCGTAACGAGGGAGGCCAAGCGGCAAACCGCTTGTCTATAATTCCTTCATTTCCACGGGTTGTTTATAGAAATAGGGTTATTTAGTGAATCTTGAGACCGCAGAACAGCAATTTTCAGAGCTTGGGCCACCTGGTGTATCGGCTGAGATTCGATCCTCGATCGCTTCGATGTATCGAGGAGCGATAACTCCTAAGCGAATTCCATTTTTGAATCGGGCTCCAACACCAACCCAAGACGGTCCGGAGAACTGGCAATGGATCAGCGGTCGACATTTTTTACGCCGCCTTCTGAGTGAAAAGGAGCCTTTTGGATGGACTCATTATCGTAAGGTGGAACCCACGAGGGCGGCGCTCACCGCACTTCGCTTCGATCCTGAGAACGAGGAATTTTATCTAAGTAATGAGTTACGTGGTGAGCTGCTTTGGCTATTGGTAAACTCATTGAGCCCCACACGAGTGATTGAATACGGCACTGGTCGGGGCTTCGGGTCGCTTTCAATCGCTCACAGCCTGAAGAGTCTGCACTCGGAGGGGACGATTACCGATCCACGGCTCGATACGCTAGATCGTCTCTCGATCGATACAGAGCAAGTATGGCCTCGTGAAGTTCAAAGTAAAACCATTCAAGCACCGGCGAAACTTCGTGAGATTTGGGATGGAATGAACGCACCAGAGTCGCAGTTAGTGCGATTTCTCACCGGAGAATCATTAAAATGTTATCCCCCCATAGCGGGCCCATACGACTTTGCTTTTATAGATGCAGGACACGATTTTTTAAGTGTTTGGTCCGATCTCACATCGTTAGCCTTGAGTAATCGTAACGCTCCTAAGGCTCCATCTATTCTGTTCGATGACCTTGGTGGAAAAGTCGGCGCTGGGGTAGTGAAAGCAATCTCGATTTTCTTGCTGCCTTTTATAGATCCCCGCGAGGTGACTGTCATTTCAATGCCGATCAGTGAGGCTGAGCGGCGACAAGTCGGTTATCACGCCATGATGTTTTTGGATGCTCGCAGATGTGGTCCCGCCCTCCTACGTGCCTTCGATAATCTGACAAGGCCGGCGATGATAAGGCAGCTATACGCAGCGAAATCAGCGTATGCGGTTGCACGCAGGACACTTGGACCGATTAAGCGGATACTCTCTAGGCGTTCGCAGTGATGTGGAATCGCACGATTGAGCGCGTTTTGCGGCGAGTGCGTACCGTCCCTAGTACGCTTGCAGCAATGTATCGCTGTTCATCGATCGCAAGGCTAAATGGTAGCCCGGTTCGCCCATGCTACCTTACGGGCCAATTTCCCCATGACCCCGCATTGTACTCAGATCAATTGCTCGGCGGCGCGGTAAAGCTGGGTATTTTGACGCAGGCATTTCAGCACTCATTTCCTCGATGCTCCCTAATCTATCGGGTCAGCTCTGTACATTATCGTGGAGCCATTCAAGTGCTCCGGGCGGCGAGACGCCACGATATTCCAATAGTGACTAATCAGAATGGAGTACACTATCCGGCCTGGTTTTCCGGAGATTGTACTGCGTTGAATCGCATGTCGTATGAGCTGCTAAAGCTGTCTTCTTTTGTGATTTATCAATCTAAATTTTGTAAACTCGCGAGTGATAGGTTTCTCGGAAACATCGAGTGTCCCTCAAGCGTAATTTTAAACCCAGTCGATACATCCCTATTTGTGCAACGGGCCCCTGGGCAGAGAGCTGAGCAGCGAAAAGTTATTCTTACCAATTGGGGAAATGGATACCGTCGATTGAGAACTGAGTCTGCTTTGCGAGGGTGTCTGGCGCTTCTAAAAACCAGAAAGGACATAGTGATTCGTTTCTTAGGTTGGAACGAGCGTTCCGCCAAAGATCGTGCACTACGATCAGAGCTTGAAAAAGAGATTCGTGCACATGCTGTCTCGCTGGACGCGTTTGAATTTGTGGCCCCATACTCCCGCCTGGAAGCCCCCGCGATATTTGCGGCCGGCGATCTTTTCCTTCACACCGCTTTCAATGATCCTAGTC
>JBGSNS010000030.1:0-15247 GCA_041739515.1 Bdellovibrionota bacterium | reverse complement strand
GTGAGCCGATCAATCGGTGCGACGTAGGGCTGTAATATTCTACACTGGAGCTCGCGGAGAACGCGGAGATCTTCGGATTTACCTCCGCGTTCTCCACGAGCTCCAGTGTAAATTCAAAAGTTGGAGAGCTGCGAACTACGTATTCTTTCTTACGGCGAGCGCCGAAGGGATGTCGGGAATACCCCGAGTCTCGGCACGATTGTCAGGGGGGCCTGTGGTTCTCGGGGAGCAAATAAGTGACTTACGGAACTTTTTTTAGATATAGGAGACATACGAATTTGAAGAATCCACCCGCACAGTAATCAGGCGACTGTGCTCGTCACCTGCGATTGGTGCAACCAAAATTCCACAGTTAGGGTTCAGCAGTTTCACAAGGTTTGTAAGTTCGTGCTCTGCTGATACCAATTGGTGGGATACGATAGCATCGAAAGGGGCATGATCGGACCAAGCGAGATGTCCCGTAGCGACTAGGATACGATTTAGCCCGAGCGCGTCGAGTCGCTTCCGAGTAGCCTGCGCCTTCAATCCTATCGACTCGGTTGCAAACACGCGAGCACCAAGCACACACATCAGAGCACTAACGTACCCAGACCCGCAGCTGATTTCTAACACGGAGGCCCCTTGAGTAATTCTCGCAGCCGCCAACATGCGAGCGATTAAGTATGGTGCTGGACTCGTTTGACCCGCTCCACATGGAAGTTTGGAATCCTCAAGCGCGCGAGATTTAAATCGATCCTCAAGAAACTGATCCCTCGGAACCACCGTGAATGCCTCACGAATTCGATCTACTCCATCGTAGTGAAGTATATTCGCACGTGACACGACCGCATCAGCAAAACGGGATACTGCAGGAGGCACCCGAAAGCTGTTCTGGGGAGTTCTATGGCGGGGGGTATTCACGGTGCCCCCACAATCGCGGTCTACAGCACGGCTGGCAAGTCTTATTCTGAATGCGGTACAAGTGTAGCCGTGTTCGAAAACTCAGACCAAGACCTGTATCAAACTCTGGGACTACAACGTAGCGCCTCAGGCGATGAAATTCGGCGTGCGTATAGAATTCTCGCGCGGCGCTACCACCCGGATGTTAACCCTGGAAGCCATTCAGCAGAGCGATTTACCGCGATCTCAGAAGCGTACGAGACATTAAGCGATGAAACGAAACGCAGCGCTTACGACGCGGAACTTCAAACTGCCTTTCACTTTAGTGAAGCTGCAAAAAGGGCTCAGGCCTACGCTGCCAACCAGGCTGCTGGTGCAAACGCTAAGTCCCAACGACCCGCGTCGACAAAAACTGAAGCGAAAAGCGGCTCAGCTCGTAGTAAGCACCGATCCGAATCGGCGACGCCCAAGGCCGCAGTCTCGCTTTGGAGTCGCGTCAAATCTGTTGGCGAAAACTTCATCCCTCGCAAACAACGAAGTTTGGCCGTTGTTGAGGTTTCGCTATCGATGCGTGAAGCGATCCTGGGTGGAAAAAAATCCATTGAGTTGCAGTCCGACGGTGGTGAACGCGATCGAAAAATATCTCTCAATGTTCCGGCCGCATCACGTAACGGCAGTATCCTTCAACTGCGGTCCAGGCGAGAGAACGGAGAGGAGGTATTGGTTATATTTCGAGTTGCACCTCATCCCTTCGTGTCGGTTGAATCGCGTGGGATCATTATCGAGTTGGCTTTGTCAGTGTCCGAGGCTGTAAATGGAGCAACGTTGATAGTTCCTACGTTCGATGAACCTGTCGCACTTAAGATCCCCGCTTTTACATCGAGCGGTCAGGAATTTAGATTGCGTGGAAAGGGAGTAGGGAATGCTAAAGGCGAGCGAGGAGATCTATTTTTCCGTGCTCAGATAAAACTTCCGGAAGACCAAGCAACGCGTGAGCGACTGATCTCGGAGACCAAAACATTCTCCAAGGATGGAAATTTAAGAAACTACCTACCCTCGAGCTTCAATGAACTTCGCTAAGCCATTAGTTACTGTATTTGTTTGCGCGGCGGCTCAGATTTGCGCGGCGGTCGTTGGTCACGCTCTCTGGACGCGCGGAGTTCCATTTCCCGCTGCATTGCTCAGCGCCTGTAGCGCCGCAATCGGTATGTGTCTCCTGTGTCGCTCCAGAACTGAGATCACTCTATTAAATGCATTATTCCCGTTGGCAGTTGTCGCCTCGTTTAGCGGCGAAAACTTTACACTCTATTCCGGTTGGTTACTTCCGTTCGCTCTATTTCTATTACTGCTGTTTATTCCGACGTTGTATTCCGGAGTTCCGTATTATCCAACCCATCGAAAAGTATACGATGCAGTAAAGAACTTATTACCGCGCGATACACCTTTTTACTTCATTGATCTTGGGTGTGGAGACGGGAGAATGCTTGCGTATCTAGCTCGATGTTTTCCGAAAGCTAAATTTTTTGGGTGTGAACTTAGTCCTCTTGCTTGGCTCGTAGCGACGATCCGTTGTTTACCATACCGAAGTCGGGTGCAAATTTCTTTCTCGGATTTATGGCGCGTAGATGTTTCGAAGGCAGACTATATCTATAATTTTTTAGCGCCTCCCGTAATGGCTAGGCTTTGGATGAAGCTTTCAGTTGAATCAAAACCGACGGCATTGTTGATTTCGAATGCGTTTGAGTTTCCAGTAAAAGCTGAGCAAACGATAACGTTTGATTCAGATAGACGCTCGGCGTTATATCTGTATCCGATGACTCGCAAGAACTGATTATACAGCGGAGGCGCTTGTAAGGAACTCTCTAGCTCCGTTTAGGTCTGCTTCAACGAGTTCTAAAGTATCGAATTCTAAGCTTCCAACGGTTGCTTGAGCCCGTTCAGCGACTAACTGCATGGAAAGAGATTCGATTGTGGCATCAGCATCTGCTAGCTCGCCAGCGTTTAAACGATCAACTAAGGCTGATGTTTCTTGAAGCAATTCTGCAGGGGTCATTGCGTGTGCGGTCGCAGGAGCTATGAATGGGATCGAGAGAAATACTGCAAACATCAAACACTTCATAACAACCTCTTTAAAACCCGCGTCGGTATAATGACCGACCTGCCCCCGTATCCGGCATGTAGGGTTCGATGCTCCAGCGTGGGGCGAATGAATGAGCTAACTACTAGGAGATACTAGTATTTTCTGAATTTGGATGAGTTTAGAGTTCTGAAAAAATGAACAATTCCGACACCAAGGACGGGTTATCAGCATCCCAAATCTCGGGAAGATTGTACAAACACAAAAGCCGATGAAAACCTTTAAAGCGCTACTACTCCTCAGTGCCACGCTAAGTATCGCCGCTGGTATTGCGACTGCGCAGGTTCATATCGATGATTTTGCTGGCGATTACAGAGTAGAAAATCTGCGACCGATTGATGGAACCATCCCGCCGGCGAACTACACTCCATCCACAGGCATCGTATCGAATCCCATAAGCTCAACCATTGGTGGGTATCGATCGTACTGGGCGTTATTATCCCGCTGTCCAGGACAATCTATTACAGGAAGTTCTGTTGGATGTTTCACCGAACTTGGATACTTTAATCATCAAGCAAATCCGTTAGCATGTGGCAGTACTCGCTTAATTTGGGACGGAGATGCCGATCCAGATAATCTTAATACAAACGGTCTTGGAGGAGTCGATCTAGGAGATCCCGCAAACGGTCAAGGTTTTCGGGTTATCGTAGAGTCAGCGGATCGACCCTGCAGCATCCGATTTACAGTTTATAGCGGGGCAAATTGCTCCGTCGGTGAGATAGCGATAGCTACGCCGTTTTACTCGCCGCGTACGCTCGCGCTCCCATTCTCATCGCTTGTTCCCTGCTCTGGAAGCTCAGCGGCAAACGTCCGATCAGCTGGTGCGATCGTTATGGAGATCGACGGGACAGGATTTCATTCTTTAGATCTGACGTTGGATCTACTTGAGACAGGCTGTGCTCAGCTTGATGGATCAGGTAATTCACTTTGTGCTACTCCGACACCAACTCCAACAGCTTCGCCTACCCTGACATACACGCCATCACCATCGGCTACTGCAACTCCGAGTGCCACTCCAACTACTACTCCGACAAAAACTCCAACGTTCACCCCGACAAAGACTCCAACCGCAACGGTTACAGTTACGCAGACTCCTACCAGGACGTTTACATTTACCGCTACACCGACTGCATCATCAACTCCTACTGCGACTCCGACCGCCACGCCTACGGCCACGGTGACTCGCACTTTCACGGTAACCCCAACTTCTACGGCAACAGTGATGCCAACCGCCACTCCGCGACCGTTGTTAGAGGTGGCGGATAGCTGTCTCGCATTCATGGGCGATGCGATTAACTACACGATCGTTAACCAAGGGAAGGCGATAAAGGAATTAAAATGGGCGTTAGTAAAAGAATCTTGCGAGGAGCAGCCCATCGCTAGCGGTCATGTGAAGAAGGTCCCGGCGTCCTCTAAATTTTCACTGACGATTCCTTATGCAGGAGAAGGGAAGGTGGTTTGTCTTTTTATTCCAGGCTCCTCGAAGGAGAAGACGGCGTTTAAATTAAAAATTCCTGAACGATTCTGCCCAGCGGATATTCTGTTAAACTCGCTATGTTCCGAGCAGCCGGATGTGACCAGGAGATGGAGCTTCAAGAATCCATTCTCATTCGATATCGCTATTGAGTGGGTACTACAGGGAACTCCCACGAAAACTGGAACTATCAAGGTTCCCGCTGGAGACGAAGTCATTTTCGACACATTCACCGTTCCTGGACCGAATGTACTCAAGATCTACATAGTGATTGGCTCTCCATCTCGCACTTTGGAAGCGACTCGGGTGAGTGGTGGATTAACCTGTACAGCTCCGACAGCAACGGCTACTCCAACCATTACAGCAACGCCATCAGTGACTCCAACCTTCACGTTGACAGCGACTCCGACTAATACCCCGACACCCACGGTGACGAGCACATTTACTCCTACAATAACTTCGACTGCTACGATAACACCGACCAGTTCACCAACTATTACGAGCACGTTCACTGTGACGCCGACCAGTTCGCCAACGGCCTCTCCTACGCGTACGAGGACGTTTACTCCGACGCCTACTGCTTCGATGACCGCAACGGTTACGCCCACCTATACAAGTACATTCACTTCTACTCCGACATTGACAGCGACTCCGACTAATACCCTCACACCCACGGTAACGAGCACATTTACGCCTACAATAACTTCGACTGCTACGATAACACCGACCAGTTCACCAACTATTACGAGCACATTTACACCCACAATTACTCCGACTGCGACAATAACACCGACCAATTCACCAACTATTACCAGCACGTTCACTGTGACGCCGACTGCATCGATGACCGCAACGGTTACGTCCACCTATACAAGTACGTACACTGCCCCCCCCACAGTCACAGCAAGTCCGACACCCACGGTGACGAGCACATTCACGCCGACAATTACTCCGACTGCTACGACAACACCGACCAGTTCACCAACTATTACACGCACGTTCACTGCGACGCCGACTGTGACCTTGATTGCGACAAATACGCATACGCCAACGAGCTCACCAATACCATCGATCGCTCCACCGCCTCCTACACACACACCCACTCCGACGCAGGTACCGCTCATCGTCCCATCCGAGACCCCGAGCCCTGTTCTTACGGAAGCGCCTACAGCAAGCCCAACACCGATAACCTCCGGCCTGTGCACGCAGGAACTGGATGCTTGTGGAGTATGTGGTGGTCCAGCGATTGATACGACGACGTGTCAACCACCCACTCGTAATTGCTCGTACGTCGAGCCGACCTCAGAGATGAAGCAGATAGCGAGGCATTTGAAGAAATCTGGTAACTCCATCCGTAAGCGGATCGCTGCTGACGTAAAGCGCGCGAAGAGACAGAAAACTTGTAGAAAAATACGAGCAAAGAAAATTCAGGCTCAGAATCTGAGGATCTTGAAAGATGCAAATCGCAAGATCAACTCAGAAGTTCTAAAAGCGGTGCTCGTCTGTGGAGATGAATGCCTTACCGTAAACTTTGAGCGAGAAGTCGATACTATTCGTAAGCTTCTCTCCAAAGCGGCCGATGGATCTCAATCCTTTGCACGCAAGATCGTCAGATGTTCGGTGCAGAAGGAACCCCGAAAGGGCAAGTCCGGTCCACGAACCGATCAGGACTTAAAAAAGGTTATCAAGGATACCCATGACCTTACGACACGATGTACGATCTGTAGGCGTTAGTTCCACCCGGCGACGTCTTGTATATCCACCAATCCGATCGGTTGGTTCCGCGCATTAACAACTAGCAATTGGTCGATATGGAGTTGCACTAACATTGCAAGCGCCTCCTTAGCGAACCTGTCAGCGCCGATACATTTTGGATTTTTCCCCATTACAGAAGCGATAGGCGCGTCTAAAAAGGCGCTGCCACTCTCAAGACAACGACGCAGATTGCCGTCAGTGAATACCCCTACCAGAGTTCCGGAAGCATCAACTATTGCAGCAGCACCGGGGCGTCCCGCCGTAAGCGAGATCTTTCTTAGCACATCTTTCACCAGTTCTGATTCACGTACTACACACTGCTGTGCACCGGAGCGCATCACCTCGCTCACTTTCATAAGCGCACGTCCAAGGTTTCCGGCCGGATGATTGAAGGCGAACTGCTCCGCGGTAAATCCCCGTGCGTTCAACACCACGAGCGCTAGAGCGTCACCAAGCGCCATCATCGCTGTCGTGCTGGATGTTGGTGCAAGTCCGAGCGCTCCAGCTTCGTTAAGTTTTCCGATAATCAGAATAACGTCCGAGTGTTGAGCTAGGGTGTTATTATCTGAACTCGTAATAGCTACGATTGGAACCCCGACAGCCCGAAGTTGTGGAAGCAATTGAATTATCTCCGGAGTTTCACCGGAATTAGAAAGTACGATAGCTAAATCAGTTTTATGAAATCTTCCTAGATCCCCGTGCAATGCTTCGGTGGGATGAAGATAAAATGATGAGGTACCTGTGCTCGCTAATGTGGCCGAAATTTTCTGAGCGATAATACCGGCTTTGCCAAGCCCCGTTACAACGACGCGCCCACTTGGTGGAAGCTCCAAAACTAGTTTTACAGCGGCATCGAAACTAACGCCTAAAAGATCCGCTACCTGGGCTACAGCCTTGGCTTCATCGCGCAGGATATTCTGACCTTCGGTGATAAATGATTCAGTGTTATCCTTTTGCATGTTTCCCCAACTGGACTGTTTCTTGATGCCGCCGAAGCGAATTTCCGTATCGGACTACTCAGTCTGAAACATCGACAATCCGATTACCCCGGATAGGACGGTTACACAAAAAAGGGAAAAATAGAAAAATACCCTACTTTTTCGGTTCTTATACCCCACGAATAGACCCATAACTGGCATAATCCACGCCGCAGGCCCGATCCCAGCTGTCGATGCCGGAATTGCCACGAGTAGCCCGATCATGAATCCAAGTAAGGGCGTGATAAATCTATAGAAGGGATCCATATCGTAATTCACTGGGTTCCTAGTGAGGTAGCGACATCAGCTAGATACGCGATCGCAACAAACGATCCAGCCATACCGAACAAATTCGTTAGCGCGGTTACGAGGATAATCTTCGTCACTCGATTATGGAATAATCCTTTCACAGTTTGCAGATCATCCAATGCTGCTTCGAGATCTGCTACCGTAGGCTTGCGCACCATTGCTTCCGTTAATCCCGCAAACCAACCGGAGGCTAACATAGGGTGAAGTGTTGTCATCGGTGCTGACAACGCTGCGGCAAGAATACTTAGAGGATGGGCAAGGGCGAGAGTTGCTCCGATCCCAGCTGCGATCGCATTTATCACGATCCATGAGATAGCCATTTCAGCTCCCGCTTGAGCGCCGGCTTCGATAAATCCGTAAGCTACCAACCCCACGAATACGACCAAGAAGCTCCATCCAAACGCTTTACCCCACGGACTTGGCTTCGGCACGACGATCAAGGTCTCTAAATCTACAGGTTTTCCGAAATGGCGTTTAATACCGGGAACGTGTCCAGCACCAACGACCGCCACTACCCGATCTCCATCTGCAGTACGAATTTTCTCTGCTAAGTAAAGATCCCGCTCGTCAATTAACGCGTGTTTCACCCCCGGAAACTGCATGGAAAGCTCTTTCATCGCCTCTTCAAGAACGTCACTTTTCTTTAAGTGTTCGATTTCGGATGCATCTACTTTTTCCGGATCTAAAAGTTTTAATGGCCCCAAAAGAATTAACTTTAGCTTCTGATACCAACTTAGTGCTGCCCAGGTGCGCTTCATCGTGGCTTTTACATCGCGATCTGCGAAGCATATCTTGGCATCTATGCGCTTGGCAGCCTCCGCTGCGACCATCATTTCGCGACCAGGGGAAACCTTTAGTTCTTTGCCGATCTTTCTTTGAAAAGATGCCAACATCATTTGCGCTACGAGCATCGCCATCCGACCTTGGCGAATGACGGATATGATATCCATTTTTTTCCAGCGATCGGGATCGGATAGCGCCTGAAATCGAGCTTCACACAATTCGATAGCTACGCAGTCAGGATTCTCATCAGCGATTACTTGTTCAACTAGAGCCACGCTTGCTTCACTGACATGCGCGGTGCCAACTATAACAAAGCGCCTACCATCATATTCGAGAACGTCTACATTATCGCGCACGATATTCGTGTCTCTCTCTGAGGTTTGATTTTCACTGCTAGCTGGAGTGTCCATGGAGTGCGGGGTAGGGTAGGGCAAAACGTGCCATCTAGAAAGATGCGCTGCTGTAATTTTAAGTTTTTAAAACTCAATCGATGCGCTTAAACTGCAATCGAAGCGAGTTGATAATTAAGATGACATCCGAGAACCCCATCGCAAGCGCAGCCCATGAGGGGGAGAGAAATCCAGCCATCGCCACGGGAATGGCGACGATATTGTAGCTAAAGGCCCAAAAGAGATTCTGCTTTATCGTAACGAGTGTGGCTTTTGCTAGCGTATGAGCGGTGACAAGAGCTTTTAAATTAGAGCCGACTAAGACCACGTCGGCTGTATTCACCGCCACTGAGCTTGCTTCGCCTAGTGAAATGCCAACAGATGCTGACGCCAATACCGGCGCGTCGTTCACTCCGTCGCCGATAAATGCGACCTGCTTTCCGATCTTTGCAATGGTAGCCTGCTTCTCGGTTGGAGATGCACCACCCACTAACTCAACCTCAGACCCGAGGTTTAGAGCTTCGCAACGTGCCTGCGAGTCCCCGGACACCACAGTCGTGGAGATCGACTCCGTATTGAAGTGTTGTAGCGCTGATTTCGCACCATCGCGGAGCGTCTCATTAATTCCGATAACGCCTGCAGGAGCACCATCAACCGCGATTACCGTTCGGCCTGATTTATCGGATTCACGACCGCCAGATTCACGACCACCAGATTCACGACCAATGGTGTAGCGCTGCCCACCATCCCCAGTGCCACTAACACCTACGCCGATCTCTTCGCGCACATCCCTAAGTGCGATGGGGGAAACATCAGAGCAAAACTCAGCGATTCGCTTACCGATTGGGTGCGATGAATGTTGCTCGAGGGCGAGCGCTATTCGCTTAAGATCTGAAACTGAAAACTTGGGATTGACTGATGAGATCTCGATTGTTGGTTCTCTTGTGGTGAGCGTGCCTGTTTTATCGAACGCGATTGCGTCAATTCGTGCCAGCGCTTCTACGCTCACACCGCTACGAAACAGTACGTTATGCTTTGCTCCACGAGCAATTCCAATCATTACCGCAGCGGGTGTTGCCAAGCCGAGCGCACATGGACAAGCGATCACAAGTACAGCAACGGAGCGGGTAATCGCCTCACCGATGGATAAATCGAAAACCAACGATCCTAAAAGTGTCAGCAAGGAAATTCCCAGCACCAAAGGTACGAAAACCGCAGCAATTCGATCCGCTGTTCTCGCTATCGGCGGCTTCTCTGTCTGGGCGCGTTTCACTAATTTTACCATCGAAGCAACGAACGAATCCGCCTCAACAGCCGTAAGGCGCACCAGTACCGAACCTTGGCTGACAACCGTTCCAGCGATCACTAGATCGCCGATTTCTCGCGATTGAAGCGCTGATTCTCCGGTAGCGATACTTTCGTCAATCGAACATTTTCCACTGGTAATTATTCCGTTAGCAGGGAATCGATCCCCGGTATTGACCGCTACAATATCCCCAACATTAAGATTACGACTCGCCACAACCTCACGTTTCTCAACACCACTCTCAATAACGATTCTGGTCGCTGTTGAAGGCTGAAGCTTTGCAAGTTCAGTAATGGCAGAGCGTGCACGGCTACTGACACGCTGTTCGAGCCATCCACCGATCAACACCAGGGTTGAGATCGTAGCTGCGCTTTCAAAGAATCCGAAAAACTCGTGATCGCCGATATACCATCCGTAAAACGAATATCCGAGCGATGCGAAAATCCCGATACATATCAGAACCTCCATGTTCGGGACTTTTACCTTGAGCGAAGAGATCGCTGACGGGATGAACTTTGCAAGACCGATGGAGCAAGCGATTGAGGCACAAAATGCTTGAACAGCCGGATTGTGCAACAGCTTCACGTCAACAAGCATGTGCACAAGAAACGGTAAGGTAAACAATGTAGCGACCAGCACGGCTAACCCGCTTTGTAGAAATCCAGTATGGTCATGCGCTGACATGTGATCATGCTCAGTTCGACTCTCGCTTGAGGGTCTCACGGAGTATCCAAGAGATTTAATCTCAGCTTCAATCTTGGGCAGCGGCCACTCAGCGGTAGGGCTCACAAACGCTGATTCGGTTGCTATTGAAACCTTGCTATCAGCTAGTCCGACGGAACGCAGATGTTTCTCGACGCCTATGGCACAATTGGCGCAATGCATGCCGGAAATCGGGACTTCTACTGAAGGGGTTCGTTGAGACATAGTGTCTCCATCGTATGACGAAGGCGGAAGAAAATACAGATTCGAAGCGAATGACCTGGATGGCCGTGGCCGCGCTGTTAGTAGCCATCCTTGCACTACCAGTTACAGGGGGACTTTCATTCTCTGAATCCGTGACCGCGTTTATCACAGGAGATGGAGTCATTGAAGCCATCAAGCAAAGCTCATTCTTCGCCACCTCCTCACCTCTTTACTACATATTAGTAGCCCTCTTTACCGATATATTTGGCAACGATGAATTAGCACTTCGAGGAGTATCAATAGCCGCTTCGATACTCATGTTAGCTACCCTTTATTCTCTCGTTTCAACGCTGACGTCTCGGATGGCTGCCCTTTTGTGTTTCACGATTTTGACGTTTTCAGGGAGTTTTCTAGCGCTTACCTTCACAGCGGAACCGTTTTCGTTGGGTTTAATGTTTCTATTGATCTCGCTGCGATTTTGGATCGTATTTCTCAGAAAGCGCTCGATCGTAATCGTAGTTGGACATTTTATCGCAGTATTTCTTGCGATTTTGTCCTCGTATGCAGTGTTAGTGCCGCTCTTGGCCTCACACATAGTTCTTTGGTTTATCTGGCCCGTGGTGCAGCGACCGCGTTGGCGCATCGCGCTATTCTATTTATCGTGCATCGTTGTTCCGATTTCACCAGCGTTGATGCATATAGTTGAGCTTCACTCTCGCGCGGAACTCAAGGCGACTGGTGGAGTAGGCAACCTTTTTACACTTTGGGATCTTATTCCGTTAACTATCACGGCGTTATTGCTAGGCCTCGGGGTGGGGATAAAACGAAAGAATTCTGAACACGTTCAGGAACACGAAGGCGATAGACGCGCATTATTAGCGCTCGGCTTAACCTGGTGGATAGTGGTAACTGGTGTTGGGTTTTTCAATAGCCCAGTTTTTTCACACGGCGCGTCGATCTTCGCTATCGGATTTGTTGGATTGACGATCGCAGCGACTGCCGTTGTGGCTGGCTCGCCCGATTTTTTTAGACTCACCGCGGTAGCGGCTGTCTTTTCATTAGGAGTTTCTTTATTCGCTCAGCAACCGCGCGAGAGTTGGAAAGAGGCGGCGGCGATACTGAGTAAAAATAGCGCTAAAACCATCCTTATATTAACTGGAGCACGAGAAGCTGAGAACGCCCGTTTCTATCAACGCAAAGACGCCGGAAAATATTTATCTGCACCGTTTTTGTATTACGCAGTTCCGCAGCTTGTGATTCCGGCGGGTATGACCAATTTTGCCGAGAGCGTAGAGAAAGAAACGTTTGATGGCGTAATAGTTTACGCCTCTTCGAGGCCGCTACCCCTCGATGCCAACTGGTTGCCGCATACGGAAATCTCAACTCAATTTTCAAATCCGAAACTTATTCGTTTCCTGCAGCGAGAGTAGGGTCTAGAGCCGAGAGATCTCCACGAAATTTGAGTCGGTAATAGAGCCAGAGTGAGCCGATCAATCCGTGCAGCGCAGGGCTGTAATATTTTACACTGGAGCTCTCGGAGAACGCGGAGATAACCGGGTTTTCCTCCATGTTCTCCGCGAGCTCCAGTGTAAATTCAAATGTCGCAGAGCTGCGAACTAAGTATTCTTTCTTACGGCTGTCACGCAAGGGGTGTCGAGAATACCCATGAGTGTCGCTACCATTTGGTTATCAAGAAATTCGCAACTGTTTAGCTACATTACATATACTGCGTACTTTCGTGGCGATTCGTCAGGACCTAGAGTGGTTCTGCCATAGACACCGCTTCAGACAGACAATTACGAGGCAAACTCCAGAGCACTCCCCGATGGATCTCGTGTGCGGAAAACAATGCGACCTTCGACATGCGAGGCGATGGGAGAGTTGATGGTGCGAAAATTCTACCGCCGGTTGAGACCACAGTTAACGATTCGAAATCAGAATCGATGATGGTATCGACCCAAACGTCTCCGAAGCTCACAATACATGCAGTCGAGCCGCTCTCTACATGCAGCTCGCCAAGTTCACTGTACCCCGTCACCACCACCGTGCCATCCACCGTTAGGCGCGCTAGCGAAAGATTTCCATCGATGACACCACCAGCAATTATTCGTTCAGATTCTATACAGCTTCGCTCGGCCACTCGTAGCGACACGATCTCTCTTCCTAAATGCGTGAATTCTGGTGACACTTGTGGGTCGTTGCATCGCCAAGCATCACGGCTCGCCACTATCGGCAAAATGGTGCGGTTGTGAAGTTGAATCGGGCTCTCGATGTCTAAATCGGTGGCCGTGAGCGCATTTATACTTATGACAGGGGGCTCAGAGCCGTCACGCAGTAGCAACCTTCCCATAGTGACACCGTGCCCGAGTGTAATGGCGAAGAACGTAAGAGCCGCTAGCAAAATGACAGCTATAGCAAGCGATTTCATAGTCCTCCAAACGTTAGAAACTCGATAGCCCAATACGGTGCTACGACTCTCTGCACAGCTGATGTGGAGAGTAATCGCGACGGATCGTTTGTTGAGCTGAAGATCGCTTCCAATACGACTGCACCGAGAAAATTAGCTGGTGTTGAAACGGCTGGAACAAAGGTTTGCACCCCGTCGAGGATTGGTTGATTCGAAGTGATTCGACCATCGATTAGAAGAATTTTTCTCAGAGAGGCTCGTTCGCTTTGGTAGAGAACGGAGACCTCTGTTGCTGGGTAGATAACGGATAGGAACGGAAGTTTTCGTTCGTCTTGGTCGAGAAGCAACGATTTTGAGGATAATCTGCAAGAATTATTTGCACATATAAGCTCTACGCAACTCGTAGGTGTACAACCGATTGCTGCAGTGGGTTCGTTCGACGAAAACCGTACCGTGGAGAAACTAAGTCCATAGATGGGTTGCTTTACAAATTCAATTTCATCGGGATTATGAGAGACAATTGCACCCACCAATGCCGAGCTTCCGAGCATTGGCTGTGTAATCGCAGAAAACGACCCGATTTCATCAGCGATGTTCGGTACCACTCGTGGCGAAGCGATAGCTGGGTCCGCCGTGTCGCTAATTCGCTGAAGTTCGTTTTGAATGGTTTTTAGCACAAGTAAGTTCGATATTGATCGGCGCAAACTTGTGGCTGCACCGAACGGAACCATTCTTAGAGTGGCGCTGATCGCGAAGCCCATAATTAGCATCGCCACTATGACTTCGATAAGTGAGCTACCACGGGAGTACGACATAGTGCTCCAAGGTATTTCCGTTAGTATCCGCAGCGGTACATATCAGGTGATGCTGCATTTCGCCGTGAACGCACACGAATGATTCGATCGGCGGTTCAGGCTTTAGAGCGGCCGTCATCTGCGCAGTCATGAAATTTATCGCCGTCGCACTCTTCAAAACAGCGATGCTTGCCGTTGCAAGGAGAGTAATTGCTAGGAGGGCATCTAGTAACGCTGAGCCGTCGCTCGCACTCTGTCGAGAGGGATGACTTAGTTTCATCGCACACCGAGCTCGTTACAGGTTACCCGTATCCGTCCTCGTTGAGCTATTGATACGTTGCAAACTGTATCGTCATGTATAAACGAAACGGTTTTCGGAGATGCCACACCGTTTGCGTAGAATCTAATCGACTCTGGAGAGTGAGTTCGTAAGTGTTTGCATAATCCTACTAATCCGGCTTGGTGAGGGAACACTGAGCAGGTTCCGCTTTGAATCGAAACTTCGTATTCCCGTCGCTCAACGATTGCGCGATGCCGAATTCCGCGCAGAACTTCAGCGAACAGTTTTACATCGGTTTTAAGTGCTGAGGCCGAGACCTTTGGGATTGCAGCCCAGGCAATCGTGGCAGAGAGCGCGATGCAAATGATCGTTTCGAGAAGAGTCCAACCCCCGTAGTTTTTCATAGCAACTACGTATCGGAGAATTGCGCACTATTGTTGCGTAGTCCTTGGGGGTTTAGGCAATAACGTGTCGGAAGCTATCGAGCGGATCGATAGTGAGACGGCGCTATCAATCTAGTCTATGGACGAGTGGTAGATACTCGTCGTGTCTGAGGGGGAATGTAACATAATTCGTGGAAGCGATATTTACGTCATGCGTCCGACTCTTCTAATATTTACACCGGAGCCCGTGGAGAACACGAAGCCAAATCAACGGGTTATCTACTGAGTTCTCCGCGAGCTCCAGTGTAAAAACATCCCGCGCTGTGGGTAAGCGGTCAATCTACGGCGTAATTACCGTGTTGAATCATCAGTGCTAGCTTTGTTTTTATTAGCTAGGAAGGAGCACGAGATGAATCTGAATGAACCGAACTGGTCTGAGTTGATAACTGAGCAAAGCGTGAGTGGTAT
>JBGSNS010000029.1:0-2194 GCA_041739515.1 Bdellovibrionota bacterium | reverse complement strand
CCTTCTTCATAAGTAAAACATTCATGATCAGTAGAAATACCGGCGGACGCATAACGCTCCAAGTCTTTTCCTCTTAAACCTGGCGCATGACCATCAACTGGTTTGGCTATGTTCTTTGCTGCTTCAATCATCTGCATCAGGTTTTCAGCTCGCTGAATAACGCCTGGATAATTCATCACTTCAGAAAGATAATATATGCGTGGATCTGCCAATAATTTTGCTACTGCTGTAGCAGATAGCTCTGCTCCTGCAGTTTCAAAGCATGTTGCTGGAACACAAGAGGGCGCACCAAAAGCAAAGTGAAATGGAACCTGGCTGGCATTCTCCAGCATATATAAAACACCATCAACTCCAAGCACATTCGCAATTTCATGCGGATCAGAAACCGTAGCCCCGACGCCGCATGCTAAGCACGGGGGGCCAAACCGCGACGGCACTAACATTGAGCTCTCGACGTGGACGTGAGCGTTTACTAGTGGCGGTGTAATAAACACGTCGTTATTGGATTCAGGAGTTTCCTCGATAGCCGTTATTATGCCGGACGCATCCCAGGAAACTTGCCCGCGAAAGAATCTGCCGTTAGTAACGTCAGCGAGTAGTCCGATTCGGGAGCGGAGGGTCATACTAAGCTCGAAAGATAAAACGCTAGCGATGCGTTCGTTGCATCCGCTCGCCAGAAGCTAAACTATATCAACTCATTTAAGAAACTTCGAGCTGATTTCAATTCTACTCTATTGATGTCGATCATGTCCGCCTTGAGATCGATGCACACCTGCACTGCCCTACAATCGGGAAACCTTTCCTTGAGATAAATTAACGATTTGGAAACCTTCGAATCACTTATTTTACATTCTACCATTAGTATCGGCTTCTTTCGTTCTGTAAGAACAAAATCAACTTCTCTACCATCCACATCCCTAAAGTACATGAGAGCGATCTCTCTACCGCCTGTATCGAACTGATAATCGCACCACTTTAGTAGATGAGACGCCACAAGGTTCTCAAATCGTAGTCCTGCGTCCTCTACTAAAGACCAATCGTAGTGATAGTGTTTCCGTTCTTTCTTGACAGCTCTCAATCGCGAAGACCCGAACGGCGACAGTCTAAATATTGCATACGTTCGTTCCAACACATCAAGCCAACGACTAACGGTCTGGTGATTCAACTGCAAATCTTCGCGGAGTGAATTTATCGACAGTGGACTCCCAACCCGCTCCGGCAGGGCGAGAACCAATTGCTCCAGAGAACCGAGATCTTTAATGCTCTCAAGCGATGAGATGTCCTCCCGAATAAGCCTGTTTCTATATTCGATCGACCATCTGCGTGCTCTCGCTTCGGAGGCACCAAAAAGCGGTTCCGGAAATCCACCCAGTTTGAAAAGTTGATCAAAATCTGACTTAGTCCCTCCAATTTCCTTGAGCGAGAATGGGTGAAGCCTGAGATAATAGTAACGACCCTGAAGGGAGTCGCCGCCGAATCTGTAGAGGTCTAGTCGCGCACTTCCTGTTACCAGGATTTTCTGCTGTGGGTGAAACTCGTCGAATACTCCTTTGATGTAGTTTCTCCACCGCCGGTATTTATGCAGCTCATCAAAGACCCATACTGGCGCTTCCGGAAATTTATGTTTCAGGATTAGGGCTCGATGGCTTGCTATATCCCAACTTAAGTAGCCAGCTTTGTTGACCAGATACTCTTTCGCCAGAGTCGTCTTGCCGACCTGTCGAGGTCCGCCGAGAAACACCATTTTTCGCGATAAATCATCTGAGATCTGGGCGGCAAGATAACGATCCATCATGCCAATTTATATTGATGCATCGTAAATTACAAGCGATTAATTTACGATGTCGATCCGGGGCGGTTTTACCTTTGAATAGTCGCCACCTCGCAATACAGAAGAGGCTCTGGACACCCATAAAGCTCAGATTTGAGGATCCAAAAATATCGATGGACTAGCGTGGTGTGTGGGTGTTCAAAAGAAATCCTCCTCTCCTCCGTGTTAAATCCAAAAGGTGTGCAATCCAATAGAAAGCCATTTTTAACACGGAGGTAGTACGTAAGCGGTCAATCTACGGCGTAATTACCGTGTTGAATCATCAGTGCTAGCTTTGTTTTTATTAGCTAGGAAGGAGCACGAGATGAATCTGAATGAACCGAACTGGTCTGAGTTGATAACTGAGCAAAGCGTGAGTGGTAT
>JBGSNS010000013.1:0-46384 GCA_041739515.1 Bdellovibrionota bacterium | reverse complement strand
AATACGCCACCTTCTCCCCTATTATCCGCTCGAAGAACAACGGCGATGTATTTAAATGAAACGATAGAGATCATTCCCCAAAAAATTAGAGAAAGCACACCGAGGATGTTGGTTTGATTGAGCGCTATGCCATGCAGACCGTCGAAACATTCTCGGATGGTGTAGAGAGGGCTCGTTCCGATATCGCCAAATACGACACCTAGTGCGGCAAGGCTCGTGAGATAAAAATAAACCGACTGTTGCGGTTCTTCGGTGCGACTCATAGAAGTTATCCTGTGATGGTTCGAATCATGCTACGAGAAGTCGAGTCTGTCATTATCGTATGGGCATTATCGTATGGGGAATTTAGTTTGACATTTCAGGGGTACAAATGGACGGCGTTCGGATAACGGTTCCAGAGATAACAGTCCTAGAGCTTAAGCAGCTGATCGATGCAGGAGCATCTCCAACTTTAGTGGATGTACGCGAACCGCATGAAGTTGAGATCGCATCGCTCGGGGGTACTGTAATTCCATTGAAGACGGTTCCAGCTCGGCTCGATGAAATTCCAAGCGATATTCCGGTAGTGATCTATTGCCGGAGTGGGGGGCGCAGTGGCAAGGCGTGTGAGTTTTTGATCGCCCAAGGTAGATCAAACGTTAAAAATCTTGTAGGCGGGGTACTGGATTGGGCGGATAAGATCGATCCCACGATGACGAAGTACTAATCCTTCGTGGCGAAAATTGGCCAGGATTCGTGGGGATCACTAAGGGATCATCCCGCAATTTTTCTTAGAGTTACTCCCCCTTCGGAAGATTCGCCGGATCCAAAATCCCCTTCGACATATATGAGAGCGCGTCAGTCGGGCTATGCCCAGCATCGAGCCATTTGCGTGCAAGCGCCGGCGCGGAACCTTTGCTAGCCCAGATAGCAGCGGTCTCCGGATCGAAATTCGCATCTCGCCACGCCGCCGCAATTCCGGGAGTTTTAAATCCGACTTTGCGCCATTCGCTAGCAGTAGTTGGTCCGATTTCGTATGCACGCCAATAACCCGCTTCGCCCGGTTTGAAAAACTGAGCTATCCAAAGATCGCTTTCTGCGGGGCTAAAATCGACTGAGGCCCACGTTATACCGCCGTTAAACTGGGCTAGAATTTGATTAATATCGTGAATCTGTGCGTTAAAAATCGCAGGTGCTCGCTTAGCATCATCGAGTAACACTGCTAAATAGTCCGCTGGAAACTTTTCTACGCCCTCAGTTTTAAGAAGATGAATAAAATATCCGGCATGATTCATCTCAGCGTTTGCTTGGTCAATTGGCGCCTTAAGTGCTTCAACGATATCCTTGCGCCCCAAAAGATTCGCAGCGTAAAGCATCCCCTCATTGTAAAACTTTCCGGAGTACGCAAAGCGCGCAAACGAGGCAACTAATTCAGCAAAATCTGAGGGCGAAAGTCTTACATCCGGCTCTCGCACTATTCGACGTAAATTTGTAGAGGAGACGGCTATCGGCTTTTTTAATTCTTCAAGCCATTTTATCGCTTTTTGCGAGTCGAATGTTTGCGGGGTTGTCCAACTAGATGCAAACAAACAATCTCCGCGTTCAAGCCCCTGCAACCACTCGAGTACTTTGGTTAAGATTTTTGCGTCTTCGTCGCGACGCTCTACGGAAACATCAGGAAACTTAATAGCGAGATTTGCAGAGAGGTCTAAGAGAACGCTTGCATAGGTGAAGTCGCCCTGATAACCGGCGAAGAGATAATTTAAAATATTGTGCGATACGATCGTATCCTGTTCGAAAGTTTTATCCATCTCTCCTTAATATACGCGAGCCTAGTAAAGTGGCGATATCTCCAATTTTTGATGAGGGCTATGTGGGAAAAACAAATTTGAACACGTCAAGCGAAAATTTTAAAAAAAGATCACTTAAATCGTCTAGACACGGTTTAAGCACACCCCTATATATGGGGGGTAACAGGCATCTAAAACACAATAGGTAGCGTTTTTGAGGAGTTTTCCCGTATAGTTCGGGGTTTTGTGGTGCTTGAATTGTGGTGCCTCAGTTGTAGGACAACTGACGAGATGCCGCACTAGATAAGTAAGGTGAAGTTGGTAGGGTGCTAGAAAGATTGAAAATTACCGTTTTGCTTGGCTATAACGACTCGATTTTGGAGATTAAGAGATGAGTTCCGTAGTATCAGGGTCTGAATCAACAGGATCAAATTCATCTGGGTCGGATAGTTCTAAAGCGGCGGGATCCCCTGGCGTTCTAGCGAAGGGTCCCTTGAATAAGAAAGCCGCCGAGCGGCTCTCTCAGATTATCGTAGTGAAGCGTAACGGAATGATCGTTCCGTTTCGTAGAGACAGAGTGCTAAGTGCCATTGAAGCTGCTTTCCGTGAAGTTCTCTTAATTCCAGATACCAGTGCGCTTCCGCAAGAGACTCACTCGATGGTGCAGTCGGTGACTGAAGAGGTGGTTCAGGAATGTGTTGAGCAGGCCACCTCAGCTCGATCCGGCGCTGCTCTTACCGTAGAAGCGATTCAAGACGTGGTAGAGATTAAGCTAATGGAGGCTGGTCACTACGAGATAGCCCGCAGCTATATAGTATATCGCGATGAGCGTAAGGCGCTGCGTGAAGATTCTCCGTTGAATCTAAAAATTACCCGCAGAGATGGCGCATCGGTAGTTAGATTTAATCCGGCAAAGATCGCCACTGCGATCGAGAAGGCAATTCGAGCTTCGCGGAAAGTTACCGGTTCTACCCCACAGGAGATCGTTGATGCGGTCAATCTGCTCACCGCCAAAGTTGTAGGTCGAGCACAGGAGCTCGTTAAGGACGGTAAGACGCTTCATGTAGAGCTGATTCAGGATGAAGTGGAGCGCCAGATGATGGCCGAGGGCCTCTATCAAGAGGCAAAGGATTTCATCATATATCGCGCTACCCGTGCAGCTCTGCGAGCGAAGGAATCGATAGCGTCATCGGAATCTGAAGTTTCTGTTCATTCGAACCATACTAGTAGTTCGGGCTCGAGCGGCGAGGCGCGCCAACTAAAAATCGAGGACGTAGGGGTGATCTTCAAAATGACGCTCCAGAACGGAGATGTGGGGAGCATCTCGGAAGGAGAACTGCGCCGTAGAATTTCTTACGCTTGCAAAGGCTTGGCTGATACCAACCCTGAGGTGGTTTTAGAAGAGTCGATCAAGAATCTTTACGAGGGAGTAAAGTGGCATGAGGTCGATACCTCCAGCGTCATGGCGGCTCGCGCTAAGATCGAAGCTGAGCCTAATTATAGCAACGTCGCAGCGCGTTTATTGCTCGATGTGATCTATCGCGAAACTATGGGAGTTGCGGCGCATGATACAAAGCTGGGATCGGCGCACCAGGCGTATTTTAAGTCAGTTATTAAGAAAGCGATCGAACTCGATCGTATGGATAAGGCGTTGCTGAGCTTTGATCTTGAAAAACTTTCAAAGGCTTTAAAGCTCGAGCGAGATCTGCAGTTTACGTATCTAGGGGCGCAGACGCTTTACGATCGTTATTTAATCCATAGCGAAGATCGTCGTTTGGAAACTCCGCAGATCTTCTGGATGCGCGTAGCCATGGGGCTTGCCGCTAATGAGGGTGACGCAAAGAACGAGCGCGCTATTGAGTTTTATGAGGTGCTCTCAAAATTTCACTTCACGTCAAGCACTCCGACTCTGTTCAATGCAGGAACGCCGCATCCGCAGCTCTCTTCCTGTTATTTGACGACGGTAATGGATGACCTAAAGCACATATTTAAGTGCGTGCAGGACGATGCTCTGTTGTCTAAGTGGGCCGGTGGTTTAGGAAACGACTGGACTAGCGTGCGCGCAACTGGCGCTCGCATCAAGGGTACCAATGGTAGAAGCCAAGGGGTGATTCCTTTCCTTAAGGTTGCAAACGATACCGCTGTTGCCGTGAACCAAGGCGGTAAGCGTAAGGGAGCAATGTGTGCGTACCTTGAGACGTGGCACTTGGACGTCGAGGATTTCTTAGAGCTGCGCAAAAATACCGGTGATGAACGTCGTCGTACTCACGACATGAACACCGCAAACTGGATTCCGGATCTGTTCATGAAGCGGGTGCTGGATAATGGCTATTGGACTCTTTTTAGCCCTAGCGATGTTCCGGATCTGCACGATCTAGTCGGTAAGGCGTTCGAAGAGCGTTACGTGTCGTACGAAGCGAAAGCTGAAAGCGGTGAATTGAAACTCTTCAAGCGCGTGGAGGCTGTCGGTTTGTGGCGCAAAATGCTCAGCATGTTGTTTGAAACTGGGCACCCTTGGATTACTTTCAAAGATCCGTCCAATCTTCGCTCGCCACAGGACCATGTAGGCGTGGTGCACAGCTCTAATCTCTGTACTGAGATTCTATTGAACACGTCATCCAGTGAGACTGCTGTGTGTAATCTCGGATCGGTGAATTTATCTGCACACTGCACGCCAAATGGACTAGATAAGGCATTGGTGGCTAAGACAGTTCGCACAGCGGTGCGAATGCTCGATAATGTAATCGACATTAACTACTACCCTACAGATGAAGCTAAAACGGCTAACATGCGACACAGGCCGATCGGTCTTGGTGTCATGGGATTCCAGGATGCTCTGTATATTCAGAATATCAGTTACGCTAGCCCAGAGGCGGTTGAATTTGCTGATTCGAGCATGGAGCTTATCTCTTATAACGCTATCTTAGCTTCAACTGAGCTCGCTAAAGAGAAGGGTGCTTACTCTACCTTTAAGGGATCAAAGTGGGACCGCGGTCTGCTGCCGATCGATACTTTGGATATTCTCGCAGCGGAGCGGGGTGGCAACTTAGATGTGGATCGTACGGTACGCCTCGATTGGAAGCCGGTTCGGAAGGCCATAAAGGACTTCGGTCTTAGAAACAGCAATACGATGGCGATAGCACCTACCGCTACGATCTCTAATATCACCGGAGTTGTTCAGTCGATTGAGCCTACGTATAAACATTTGTACGCGAAGTCGAACCTATCCGGTGAGTTCACTGTCCCGAATATTCATTTGGTTCAAACCTTAAAAGGGCTTGGATTATGGGATGATGAGATGATCGAGGATCTTAAATACTTTGACGGCTCTTTGCTTGAGATCGAGCGGGTGCCGGACGAGGTAAAGAAGGTCTATCTCACCGCTTTCGAAATCGAACCAGAGTGGTTAATCGAGTGCGGCAGTCGTCGCCAAAAGTGGATCGACATGGGACAATCGCTGAATCTCTATATGGCTCAGCCATCCGGTAAGCGGTTGCACGACATGTACGTCGAAGCGTGGAAGAAGGGGCTTAAGACCACCTATTATCTACGCTCACTTGGGGCGACACAGATCGAAAAATCAACGCTTGATATTAACAAGCGCGGGATGCAACCACGTTGGATGAAGAACAAATCAGCATCATCAAACGTTCAAGTGGGCAGGATTGAGGAGGAGGTAGTAAATACCGCTTCTGGAACTACCACTACTACGTTGAAGGTTGAGACCGTATCGGTGACGACAACTCCGGCTGGTAGCGAAGCCGAGAGTGGAGCTCGAGGTAAGTCAGAATTGCCGCGAGCTATGTGTAGCCTCGACGGTGATTGCGAGAGTTGCCAGTAACTTATCTACAAAATTTTGGAGAGACGAAATATGTTGGGTTGGGAAGATAATAACGGAAGTGACAATAAGAAAGTTAGTTCAGAGATTGCTGGTGGCACAGAGAAACGCGTTGACGTGAGTATGAAACGCCTGATCAACAACAATCAGGTAGACGTTAATCAGTTGATGCCGCTTAAGTATAAGTGGGCATGGGAGCATTACTTAAACGGTGTTGCTAACAACTGGCTACCTACCGAAGTAGCGATGGGCAAGGATATAGAGCTTTGGAAATCCGGCAATCTGACCGAGGATGAGCGTCGAGTAATCATGCGCAATTTAGGCTTTTTTGCCACCGCAGAGAGCTTAGTTGGCAATAATATTGTACTCGCAATTTTCAAGCACATTACGAACCCTGAGTGCAGACAGTATTTGCTTCGACAAGCTTTTGAAGAAGCCGTTCACACCCATACGTTTCACTATATTTGTGAATCTTTGGCGTTGAATCAAGGCGAAGTGTTCAACATGTATAACGAAGTGAATACGATTCATAACAAAGATAAGTTCGAGATGGATATCACGAGCTCGATCATGGATCCGAAGTTCACAACGGAGACGTTTGAAGGGAAGCAACAGTTTCTAAAGAACCTCATCGGATACTATGTAATCATGGAAGGGATCTTCTTTTATAGCGGATTCGTAATGATGCTGTCGTTTCACCGGCAGAATAAAATGACCGGTGTCGGAGAGCAGTTCCAATACATTTTACGAGACGAGTCTATCCATCTTAACTTTGGAATCGATTTGATAAACGGAGTCAAAGAGGAGAATCCGGATGTTTGGACACCGGAGTTCCAGAACGAAATGCTTCAGATGATCAAGGAAGCCGTAGAGCTTGAGGTTCAATACGCAGAGGATTGCTTGCCACGTGGAATCTTGGGGCTTTCTGCCCCATCGTTCAGAGATTATGTACAATTCATCGCGGATCGCCGTCTTGAGCGCATCGGATTGAAGGTTCAGTACGGATCGAAGAATCCGTTCCCTTGGATGAGTGAAACGATCGATCTTGGCAAGGAGAAGAACTTCTTTGAGACCAGAGTGACAGAGTACCAGACGGCAGGTAGCCTAGCCTGGTGAGCCCTCCCTGGGAACGCGAGGCGCTGCCTCGCAGCTTGTCCCTAGTAGCCGAAAGCGGAGTGGGGTCTAAAGTGGTTCTTTGCGTTAGCTATATCTAAACTATGATCGCTAAGACATTCGGTGCAGCTGTATTTGATTAAGACTTGATAGATAAATTTGAACCTGCAAATGGGTCGTTTAGACTGCGAGGCAACGCCTCGCGTTCCCAGGAGAATTATGGATCTTCAAGCCCTTCGTTACGAATACAAACACAGCGCATTGGACGAATCGCACTGTGCTGCAGAGCCGTTTAAACAGTTCGACATATGGTTCGGCCAAGCCGTTGCGGCAACTCCGCCAGAGCCTAATGCGATGGTGCTATCAACGATAGGAGCGGAGGGTCAGCCCTCCGCACGAGTTGTTTTACTTAAGCATTTCGATACGGATGGATTTATATTTTTTACAAACTACGATAGCCAGAAAGGTCGCGAGCTTGCGTTCAATCCAAAAGCGTCGCTTCTATTTTATTGGGGAGAGATCGAGCGTCAGGTTAGAATAGAAGGGGCTGTTACTCAGACTAGTCGAAAAATAAGTGAATCCTACTTTTCCAAACGTCCGAGGAATTCACAATTAGGGGCGCTATGTTCTCCGCAAAGTAAGGTGATTTCTCGCGCTGCGCTTGAGGAAGCGCATAGTCAAAAACTGATTGAGTATCCAGAGGGAGTACCAGTTCCATGTCCAGAGAACTGGGGAGGGTTTATTTTGCAACCGAGTCGATTTGAGTTTTGGCAAGGAAGAGAAAACCGACTGCATGATCGGATCGAGTATTCGCTGACTGGGGATGCGTGGAGCATTCGGCGTTTGGCGCCGTAGATCCCTGGAAACGCACCCAGCGGTCCGCGGTCCTGACGGAGTAAGCCGCAGCCTACCAATTCCCACCCAGGGTTTTGTAGATCGCGATAACGCCGGTTAGCAAATCTTGTTCGCTTATGGCGAGCGCTTCTTCAGTGACGAATACGCTTCTTTGTGCATCGAGCACACGTTGAAAATCGCTCACGCCTTGACGATAAAGCTCTTGGGATAGCTCAAGGGCTCGGTTGCTCGAAATCGAAGCGCGAGTAAGGGCATCGAATCGGTCGCGTTGTTGAATATACGATGAAAGCGAGCTTTCAGTTTCAGCAAATGCCGATAGCACAATCTTTTCATACTGTGCGAGCGCTTGCTCTTGACGCTCATTCTGCACCCTGACGTTGTATAAAATTCGTCCACCAGCAAAGATTGGCCATCGCACCGCAGGTCCGACCGACCAGGTTTTACTATCACTTTCAAATAACGATCCTGAATTATCACTTTGAACACCAAAAGAGCCGGTGAATGAAAATCGAGGAAACCAATCAGCTACAGCTGCGCCGACATTAGCCGTTGCGGCAGCAAGCGTCCTCTCCGCGGCTCGAATATCCGGACGCCTTCTTAGAAGATCGCTAGGAATACCAACGGGCAAGGTTACCGGCAGCGTTCCGACTTTTACACCCGGAGCGCTAATCTTACGCTTTGCGAGTACGGCACTTAGTGAATTCAAATCCGTTCCTGTCAGTACCATTAGCCGACTTAACGAGTTTGAGTACTCCTGCGATATGTTCGGAATTGTAGCCTTGGTTTGCTCAAGACTAGTTTGAGCTTGCGCTACGTCCAGTTCACTAACCAAGCCTGCGTTAAAGCGCGCATTTACAAGATCAAGACTTTCGGTTTGGGTCGTAACGTTCTTGCGAGCAATCTCGATACGCTTCTGAAGCGATCTAGCTATAAAATATTCCCGCGCAGTTTCCGCATAGAAAGTCACTCGAGCGTCAGCAAGATTGGCATCGCTCGCTTCAAGCGCCGCGATCGCAGCTTCGCGCTCTCGGCGAAGACCGCCAAAGATATCAATTTCCCAGCTGGCGTCGAATCCAGCGCTATAAAGATTACGGATGTCGTCGTTACCAAATCCAGAACTGTTTGACGGGTTATTAGAAAAAGAATTCTCACTCTGCCTTGTACGAGCAAGTCCTCCAGTGCCATCAATCGATGGGATCATCTGAGAAATTGTAACTCCAGCCTGTGCACGGGCCTCTCTAACTCTTGATTCGGCGATTCGGACATCGAAATTTTTCGACGTGGCGAGCTCCATTATTTCATTAAGGGTTTCGTCGTTAAACTGATCCCACCACATAGTTTCGATCACTACAGGTTGCTCGGTTAAGGTGCCGGCTTCGTGAGTAGCGCCAAGGGAGCCAAAGTGCTCTGGAGCACTTACTACAGGCTCTACGTATGAGGGGCCGACTGACGGAATATACGAACAGCTAGCGATTGCTAGCGCTGAGAACGGGAAAACAAATCTTTTCATACGGTTGCCTACGACCTTATCACCTCTCGGTAAAGCGGTACAAATATCAGGGATTAGGTGCTGCCCGAACATACACGTCTAACAGCTGCCCCACAAAAATCGGGTGATTCGCTCCAATAATGCGGTAAATCGTTTGAAACACCCTCGTATCTACCCGCTCCGTGCTCTCACCGGTAAGGGATCTTTTCGGCACTATATACGGTTCAAATCGAACGAACTCCAAATCAACTCGAATCGCCGCATTCCCGCGTAAAAATCCGACCGCATCAGAACCCTCCTTCATTCTCCAAGCATCGTTTTCATCTATATCCACTCGAACGTGTAGCGGAATCGTCGCGCCTAATACCATCAACGCATCACCAGAAGTTCTGGTGGCTGCAGCAAATTCACCAACCCTAGTTCTGAGTTGAAGTACCGTGCCAGCAATCGGGGCCCTAACTGTCAGCCGCTCAAGCTCCACTCGTTCTTGCTCCGCCGCAGCCTCAGCACGGGCAAGCTCCGCTGTTGCTGTCTCAACTTTTGACCTGCGTTGAACAAGTAACTCCTCGCTCACCGCGCGCATATCCTTAACCTTCCTGATCAACTCCAAAAGAGAGCGTGCGTCAGAAAGTTGAGCCTTGGCTACTTGGACTTCTGCTTCAGCAGTGAGAAGTCGTGCTGACTGGGAGCGTGAATCGATGCTAAACAGGGGATCCCCAGCTGTTACCTGTTGACCAACTGTCACCGGAATCGCAGACACTACACCACTAAGCTGAGTGGCGATCGAAATATTCTCTGAGCTTGCTTCAACCAACCCCGAGCCTGCGACGAAATCAGTAAAAGGTGCTTTAGGCGGAGCCGCTATCGGCATTGCAATCGGTGGCTGTTGGTTTCCTGCGGATACGGCGCGAATCGCTGAAATAAATCCAAACAGAGCGAGAATGGGAACAAAGTACGTTTTTATTCCTTTTAAAATAGTCGATAAATTCATACCTGTGGCTCCCGAATATAATCCTGAGACATTGTCTCTATTTTTGTAATTTCTCCATCGTTCATATGTGCCAGCCTATCGCCGAATTCGTAAATTCTGTCGTCGTGGGTAACAACTATTAGGGTGCGCTGTTCGCTCATAGCAATTTCTTTAAAGATCTCCATAATTTTGTGTCCCGTTACTTCGTCGAGCGCAGACGTGGGCTCATCGCATACCAGAATCTCAGGATTATGAACGAGCGATCTAGCGATTGCGACCCGCTGTTGCTGACCGCCCGAGAGCTCTCTTGGAAACGACGCCAGCTTGCTCCCCAATCCCACGCGATCAAGAATTGCGTACGCCTTCTCAAGCGCTAATTTACGCTCGTTACCTGCTATGAGAAGCGGAATACAGACATTCTCGGCAGCTGTAAGGGTTGGAATTAGATTGAAAGATTGAAATACAAAACCGATGGTTCGGCCTCGGACCGCTGAACGTTCTCTTTCTGATAATTTTGAAAAATCATAGCCGTTGACGAGGCATCTGCCGGAATCATTATCTAGAATTCCGGCGATAATCGAAATTAGAGTAGTTTTTCCGCAGCCTGATGGCCCAACCAGCATTAGTAGTTCACCCTGGTTTACTGTAAGATTCACACCACGCAGCGCACGAGTAACAATATCGCCCTGTCGAAACGATTTGGTGACGTTCTCACAAATTATCGCAGGTTCCTTGATCACCTCATCCTCTAAAGACTATAGCCGGTTCAAGAGTGAGCACTTTTCGAATACTCAGTAGAGCAGCGATGGTACAGACTAAGGTAACTGCTACGGCCGTAAAAACGGGCAACTGCCAGGGAAGTCTAAAAGCGAGTTCTGAGTTAGAAGCGATATACCTAGTGCATGACGCGAGCCCTACGCCCAATCCGTATCCGACCAATCCCACAATTAGCGCCTGAAGGAGCAACATTTTAACAAGCAATCCCGGGGTTGCTCCCATTGCTCGCAGCGTACCAAAGTACTTCATGTTGTCAGCGGTAAAGCTGTAAAAACTTTGACCACATATAGCGGCCCCGACGATAAAGCCTAAAAAGACAGCAATCCCAAAATTGATTGGAATTCCGGTATTCTTCATAAAGTAATCGAGAGTGAGATCTTTGAATTCTTCTGAGGAGTAAGCAGCAAGTCCGGTCTGACGCTTGATCCGATCGATCAACACTTGCTCCTCTACACCAGATTTTCCAGAAACTAGAATAAAAGATAGCTGTCGTCGCTCACGCGGCGCAAACGTCGTGGCACGAGAAAACGTCGTATAGATCACCGGCTGAGATTGGAATGTGCGGGAAGCCCTAGCGATCCCTACAACGACTGCACGATTATCGTTCAGCTCCAAGACATCTCCGATTTGCAATGGTGTTCGCGGACCACCAGGTACTTTTGCGGGGCCCGCTAACTTTCCTCGCGCTCCGACCTCATCGACTATTACTCCATCCGCTCGTCGCAGATCCGCCACAGAGCCGTGCACCATAATCGGAGGTCCACCCGTAAGTGTCGCGTCGTCGATGCCGATTACATTACACGATTGAAACCTTCCATTGGCGAGCCGAGCTTTAAGAATCCCTTTATAAAGCGGCATTGCCCATTCGACTCCCTGCACGCTACGCACACGGAGAAGAAAAGTACTCTGGAGCGGTTTAGCATCATCGATAAACTGTACTCCTGGATCCATGACCCAGATCTGTGCGATGCGCATATCGTTTATAAAACTAAAGGTGCGCGTCATTAAGCCGATGAAAATCGACGATTGTTGGGTTATTACTAATGCGGAAAAAAATACGCCAGCGACCATCGCGATGTATTTCCCGCGATCACCAACTAACATTTTTATAGCTATCCAATACACGATAGACTTCTACAGCGGACAGACAACAGTCGAGACGAGCATCTCTCGTGAGGGAGCCTGGAGGAGATAATAAATCTAATCATAGAACCGACTAAATCGACAGTTCGTTCAGTAAAATATCGGCCAAAATGGGTCGCAAAACTCTAAGATCTAACCGAAAGATTGGCAATTTGGTGTTGAGCTGACACCTTTTCTTATTGGATTGAAGACGATTGGTGAAATTCGCCCTGTATAGTAGATACTACTGCATACGAGAAAGGGAGCTTTATGAAAACATTGGTAACTGGCGGATGCGGCTTTATCGGGAGTCATCTGACCGAGGCGTTGATTGCCAGGGGCGATGATGTTCATGTCCTAGACAGCGAGACCGCTGATAACGATATTTTTTATAAGTTTCCGAAAGCTCACTACGTTAAGGAGTCGATCTTGAACCTTGATGCGGTCATGAGTGTAATGCAAGGAGTCGATGCGGTATTTCATTTAGCGGCCGAGTCACGGATCGGACCAGCGGTCGAGAATCCGCGCAAGGCAACGGAAGTAAATGTCGTGGGAACCTGCAATGTATTGCAGGCGGCGCGGGATGCGGGGGTTAAGTCCTTTGTCTATTCATCCACTTCAGCAGCATATGGTCTGAAGAATAGAGCCCCCATGCATGAGGAAATGCTGACCGATAACTTAAATGCATACAGCACATCGAAAATTGCCGGAGAAGATCTATGTATGATGTTCTCAAAATTATACGGATTGCCGACGATTGCTCTTCGATACTTCAATGTTTTCGGAGACAGGATGCCAACTCGCGGTCAGTACGCCCCCGTTTTGGGGATTTTTCTTAGGCAAGCGATGGCTGGGCAACCGCTGACAGTTGTCGGAGATGGATTGCAGAGGCGCGATTTTGTGCACGTTCTGGATATCGTGCAGGCGAATCTAAAAGCTTCGGCGAATATCAAGGAATTTGCCGGAAATATCTATAACGTCGGAAGTGGGACGAATGCCTCGGTGGTACAATTGGCTGAAGTTTTCAACCGTCCCACGCAGCATCTTCCGGCACGGGCCGGTGAGGCCCGTGAGACGCTTGCAGTTATAGCGAAGATTCAGAGAGACTTAAAATTCGCTCCAACTATAGAGGTAATCGAGTGGATGCGAGGCGAAATCAAAGCTCGTGGACTTTGAGAATTGCTCGTATAGTACAAATCATAAAATTTTAAATTTGCAGTGATTTCCTATGAGTGATTCCGGACAGAACGATTTAATTCCCGAAGTATCTTTACCGACCGGATTCTCCTTGATTCGGAAGGATTTCATTCACGATGTTGGTGCCCCAACGTATCTAATTCGGCATGATAGAACTGGTGCAGAGATCCTGAAAGTCGCAGCGCCTGATGAGAATAGAGTTTTCGGTATCGGATTTCGCACTCCGATCACAGCATCAGATGGGCGTGCCCATATATTGGAACATTCAGTACTTGGCGGTTCTAAGAATTATCCGCTTAAAGACCCCTTTTTCGAGATGATTAAATCTTCGCTCCACACCTACATGAATGCGTACACGATGCCGGATCAGACGGTGTATCCAGTTGCGAGCGTTCATCCGCGAGATTTTTTAAACTTAATGCGTGCCTACTTAGATGCGGTATTTCAACCCAAACTGGAGCGCCATACCTTTATGCGGGAAGGATGGCACTTTAAGAGAAATCCCACGGGAGACGGGTTTGCGTACGGTGGAATAGTCTTTAATGAGATGAAGGGGATGTACGCGAGTCCTGGCTATCATCTTAATAAAGCTATTATCAGCGCTCTTTTTCCGGAAGGTTGCTACCAGCACGACTCCGGTGGAAATCCAACGCACATCGTAGAACTCACGTACGAAGAGTTTCAGAAGTTTCACACCGATCACTATCAGCCGAGTAATTCCGTCACCATCTTATACGGAGTCGGAGATTTGATGAGCGAGCTGTCGTTACTTGGCGAATACATGGATCAATTCTCAAGTAGCAATGCAGCTCCGTTGATTCATGGCGCACCGAGCAGCCCTAAACCACTAACTATCGAGACGCATTTTCCGACGCAGGCCGTTGCTGAGGCGCAATGCTGGGTGTCGCTTGCATGGGGAATGATTGATGGAAATGATCCGCGCACAACGATGCTGGAGTTTCTATCAGTGGCTATTATGGGATTTCGTGGAGCTCCACTTTACGAACGCCTAGAGCGACGCAATCTAAGTCGAGCACTACGCGGCGGGTATGCAAATTACGTTAAGAACGGATTCTTTCAGATTGCATTTGAGGGAACTGAGGCTGATAAAGCACCGGAAATTGAAGCAGCTGTGATGAGTGAGTTGCAGAGATTAGCGGAAAAGCCGCTTGAACCAAAGATTATTGAAGCAGCGCTACATGCATTTGAATTTAGTATTCGTGAGCGAGCCAATGATGCTGAGCGTGGCATCAACGTTATGTTCGACATAGTTAGCCCCTGGTTGTACGGCTCGGATCCGCTTCATGATTTACGGATTTCAGATAAACTCGCCAAACTTAGAGATGATTTAACCTCTCATCCAGAAGTGATTCAGGAGTACATTTCTGAGTTCTTCATTAATAATCCTCATCGGGTCCTACTAACCTTAAAACCTAGCACGGATATTCAGAAGAGTTGGGATGCAGCTGAGCAGGCGAGGTTATTGAAAGCGTATTCAACCATGCCAGCATCGGCTCGCGACCAGGCACTTGCTGATGCAGCAGAGCTTGAGCGCAGAGCATCTGAGCCGGAAACTGCTGAAAATATCGCAAGGCTTCCAAGAGTAAGATCTTCGGAGCTTTCTAAGACTCCGCGAGTTCAACCGCTGATTCAGCACGGTCCCATATCTACTGCAGAGTTAGATCCTCACGGCATTGTGTATTCACTTTTAAGTTTTGATATCGACTCGATCCCGCAAGAGCAGCTGCCTTACGCGATGCTTGCTACACGAATGATGTTTAGTAGCGATACTGCAAAGAGATCATTTGGTGAGTTATCAACCGAGCTAAGTAGGATGACGGGCGGATTGTCCGCGAGTATCGATATTTCTATGCACCAGACCGAGCGTAGATTGATGTCACGCTTCGTGCTTCAAGGGCGGGCCTTGAATCGAAACGTGAGAGAAATGACCGCATTGGCGCATGAAGTGCTGACGTCAGCTAAGCTTACGGAGAAAGAGCGAGTCACGAAGTTACTGAGAGAGTACGTAAAGCGCGACGAGCAAGGGATCGTTCCATCCGCTAATCGATATGCGGCTAGTAGGGCTGCTAGATCATTTAGACCCTTAAACGCAGTCCAAGATCAGATGTCCGGAGTGAGTTCGGTGTTTTGGATGCGTGAAATGGCAGCTCTAGCCGAGAGAAATTTCGACGAACTCGCGGAAAAGATTATTCAGGCTTCCCAAGCCCTGCTGAGTTCTAATTATGAGGCGCTCGTAGTCGCGGATGCAGAGGTTAGAGAGGAAGCCATAAAAGCGATTGCTGATCTTGCAGGGGAGGTTGGTGGATCGAGAAAGCTTTCGCTTAAGCCCGCTCCACGGGTAGCGACAACTGTAGCGAATACTGACGGAGAGGGATTAAGTATTCCTAGCCAAGTGAATTATGTGGCGCGCGTGATTGACTGTGAATCCGTCGGATTAAAAGATCACGGTGCAAATCGCGTTTTTGGTCAGCTTGTTTGGGGAAATTATTTGCTTGATCGAGTACGATTTCAGGGAGGAGCTTACGGGGTAAGCTGCGGATTTAATTCTTCTACCAATTTGTTTAGCTGCACAAGTTATCGAGATCCAGAATTGGAGACGACGCTAAAAGTGTTCCGCGAGATTCCACATTGGCTCAAGACGCAGGCGCTCTCAGTGGACGAGATTGATAGAGGGATAATCGCAGTGATTCGTGGTTACGATGCGCCTCAATCCGTGTTCGGCAAAGCGTTATCGACCTTTATCGAGCGGCAAGTCGGGTTTACGCCTGAGCGTAAAGCTCAAGACCGATTAGAGGTATTGTCGACCACGGCGAAGCAGCTCAAAGAAATCGCTGATATTGTGCAAGCTGCTGCGAAAACTGAACGGGTGTGTGTCGTAGGTGGCGAAGCTGGTTTAGCTGCTGCGGGGTTAAGTGTGACGCAGCTTGTATCATAGAGATTTCTCACTATGAAAATCGTTCTTGCTGGATTGCCGGGAAAAGTAGCTTCTGCTGTGGCCGACGGAACTCAATCAGATTTACTTCATTCATGCGCAGTTTCATCTGAGCGAAATGCTGGGACATCTTGGACTCACAAGGGTGGAAGCGAGATCAAACTTGTATCCGCCAATAAATTGGCTGAGACCCTGAAGACGGGATGCGATTACGTGGCGTTAGATTTTTCGCCCAGCGTTAAGGAGTACACCGCACTTTGGATTGAGCTTGGAATACCGGTGGTCATCGGAGCATCGAATTTCGATACCTCCGCGGTAAGGGATCTAATCGTGAGCAATAATGGACTCGTGGTGTTTGGAACAAATGTTGCTCTGCCGATGGTCGCGCTACAAGCAATTTTGCGAACTGCAGCTAAAGAATTTCCAGGAGCCTTTGAGGGCTTTTCTTGGACCTGCACTGAGAGTCATCAACAGGGCAAGAAGGATGTGAGCGGAACAGCGCGCGCATTATTACCGACTTTTCAGGCGCTAGGTTTTTCAGACGCCGATTTGGAGCACATCACGAGCGTTCGGGATCCAGAACAGCAACGCAAACTTAAAGTACCGGAGGAATTTATCGCCGGTCATGGTTGGCATCGGTACGAAGGAGAGCGCGACGGAATGACGATCGCGCTGGAGCATCGAACAAGTGGCAGAGAAATGTATGCTTCTGGGGCATTGAAGGCGTGTACGTTCGCGTTAGCTAAGTGGAACGCTGGGATGCGTGGCGTGACCTTCGATATGGTGGATGTGTTGAGGGATCGTTGAGTATTGAACTTTGGACTTTGGACTTTGGACCGCGGACCAAGGTCCGTGCTTCAAGATCTGGGCTTGTACCTCTACCTAATTCCACAGAACTCTATCATCGGCGCACTTCTTCCACCTTCATTGCTAAGTCTGGCGCGTGATAGTTTAACGCCGATATCAAGCGACTTGCCGTACATACCCTTAATCGGATGGCGTGGATTATTAAAAAGATACGCTCCGAATCGTCCATCGTTATCACCGAACTCAAGAAGAAGATGATGGTGCGCGATTTCGTGAACTTTTCTCAATTTTACCTGAGGCACAAACCAAATCGGAGCTGGATGAGCTGAGCCGAATGGTTCGCAAGCTGACAATCCGTTGAGAAGCTTATCAGCGTTTAAGCTTAGTTCCTCAGCGGACGTCGTAAAATCAGAGACTACTTCGTGTGGCACGAAATCCCCGAGTTGTGCTTGCGCTTCGGCATTAAAAGCGTTGATAAACGCAGGTACATTATCGGTCGTAATTGTAAAACCACCCGCAGCATGGTGCCCGCCAAACCGCAGAAGGAACTGAGCGCACCGCTCCAGCGCTAAGTGAGTATTGAAAATCGGTCCGCTACGTACTGATGCACGTCCTCCCAGACGCTCACACAGCGCTATTACCGCTGCCGGTCTGTGATAACGTTCTGCGAGTCTAGCAGCGACCAATCCAGCAAGCCCTGGGTCGAAACGATCGTCTGCGACGCAGATGGCTCGCTTAAGTCCAGTTCTGGCAATGATGTTCTCAGCCAACGCCAAGTCGATTTTTTCACGCTTCTTTCGCGCTGAATTGCACGCAATCAACAAGTCAGCGGCTTCTTCTCCAGCTACGGTGAGAGCTGTCTTTGAGGTTAAGAGATCTAAGACAAGATCACCTCCTTTCTCTACGATTCTTCCGGGAGCGTTCATCGTAGGAGCTAGGCGAAACGCTACATCGCTTGGAGTGATTTCACCGCTCAAATTCAGCTTCTTCGATAGTGTTTGAAGCCCCTCATTTTCTGCAAGAAACTGAAGTCCGTGGCGGACCAGTGCTCTATTCTCCTCTACCAACGGAACCACATCCGCAACGGTTGAGACCACGGCAAGCCCGAGCCACTCCTCCTCTTTGAATGCTACATTCGGGAGCACTTCGCTTAAGCCTAAGCAGAACATATAGCTTAGACCACCGGCTGACATGAAGGTGCACCCGGAGTACATACCACGTGGATTGATCAATGCATCGGGGGACGCTCTTTCATCAGCGGCGCACAAGTGATGATCGATTACGATCACATCGAGACCTCGCTTTTTAGCCGCTTCTATTAGCTCTTTTTGCTGAGTGCCGAAATCAAGCAGGAATAGCAGCTTTGCTCCGGACTGAACGGCCTCATCTAAAAGCCGCTTATTAAACCCGTACCCCTCTCGTTGACGACACGGAGTTTTCGTCGTTACGTCGAATCCGAGAGTCGATAACGCTGAGTACACGATCGCAGCCGAGGTAATTCCATCGACATCAAAGTCCGCAGCGATGAAAGCCTTCGGTCTCTCGGCGTTCTTTCTGTGTTTCATTACAATTTTACAACCTTCAGAAACTCCGGGAAGTTTTAGCGGAAACGGAAGCTCATCGAGCGAAGGCTTTAGAAACGAGGGAGGATCACAAATTTCGCGTCTCGCACAAAACTCAGCTGATAGTGGGTGAGTGCCGTTTGCTATTAGAGCGCTCTTCTCTTGGAGCTGTGCGGTGTTTAAAATTTTGGGCGGAAGTACTCGCAGAACCTCCGGGGTTTGAAGCGTCAGTTCCGGAACCTTTGAGTAAGCCGCTCGCATGCTCAGAATAATCCTCGCTGCTCAACTACCTCGCGACGACATGCGCTTCGTCGTTTCGGCTTATAGTTAGGATCGGAAATTTTGCGCTGGTAGCTCTCATGCTGGCCGGGGGGGAGAACGTCCAGACTAATTTGCTGCGATCGCCTTGCATAATCACGCACCCAATCACGGTATCCATGCGTGCCGGTGATATAGATCATCCCCGTTTCGCCTAGCATCCGTCCAACTCTGCCCCAGAGTTGCTCGACCTCACGAAGGTTTGCGGTAGGTTCCGTAATAAATAAGTATCGTAGATTTTGGAGATCTACTCCGATTCCGCCGATCGATGTGGAACATACAACTGAGGCCTGGCCGCTACGTGCCAATTCTGCGTTTGCTCTGCGCTCGCTAGCTGTGAGTCCGCTGTTGCCAATCAACGGTACGACCAGTGTCCTTGCTTCGCGTGCAATTTTTTCTGTGTAATAAAGCGTTGGGATAATTTCAGCGCAGTAAACTAACATCTGTCCAGGGTTTTTTGCTACGATTGACCCTTTGATATTGGCTAGTATCCAGCCAATCTTCGGATGTTCATCGAAATCGCTACATTTAATAAGTTGTTTCGCAGCAACACCTAGACCTTTTCGGCGCGATGAGAAAAACGCTTCCCGAGCCGTCTCCGCACTCTCTACCTGAACGCCGTTGTTTGCTAACCAGGATTTCAAAGTAAATGCGGTGGAATCCGCAGGGATTAGCTGATTTAAAGCATCGAATGGAGTGTTACGAGACATGTCCATCCACCATTTCGGAGCTCGTCCCGGTGGAAAAAGCGCTCGATGATGAGCCTTAGAAATACCAATTCGCTCTTCAAATAGTAGATTTCCGGCGAATTCTAAAAATCCAATTCGTGGCTGAGTCGTAAGTAGCTGATGTAAATGACTCAAGGTCACCGCTGTGTAGGCATTTCGAACACGATCCAAATAGACGGCACCCTCCCCTTGAGATGAGCCATCACACTCTGCATACGCTTTCAAGGCCTCTGCGAACATTTGAAACGACTGCGCTGAGGGCACGAGTTTTTCATCATCAAGCCTAATCGCTTTTCGAAGCCGTCTGCATTGCTTGTAGAGATCGTTAGCCGCCTCACTTTCATCGTTTTGCAGATCTCTCGAAGTTGAGTCTAACAGCTCCGCCAGATCACGGGCTATAAGAAGAGCTGCTTCTGCTACACTTTGTGGAAGATTCAAAAACTCTGGATCGTGAACTTTAAACTTTGAACCGCGCAGCAAATGAGCGTTTGGATTTCCGTTCTTCGGATATACGATCGCATCCAATGCAATTCCCTTTAGCGACTGAATCTGAGTTTTGAAATCTGGTTTCCAAGAAGGTTTAGTGGGATCGGCTGGCAACGGCTCTCGCGAAACCGTAAACCCTTCGATGTAGCGATTCGATAGCTGCGTGAATCGAGAAACCTCTGCGTGCTCAATAAAAGCTTCGATATGTTTTAAGGTTGGCTTTTGAGTCCGGGTCAAGGTCGCCGAGCACTGCAAGGTGCGTACACCAAAATTGTTACACCACTCTCTAAGTACAGCTGCTGCTTCCTGTTTTCGGGCAAGATGCGCTTCATCAATAATTACAAGCGACACACGTTCAGGGTCGATCGTGTTGGAAAGCGCATCTCTGGAGAGTGAGCTAGCTGATCCAATAATTATTCGACCGGCTGGGGATTGATACGTAGCAGATCGTACCGCCGCAGCTCTTTGGGAAAAGATCGTGACGAATTGAGACGGATCATTAAAAACTGAGTTCTGTTTCTCGTCGCCACACGCGGCTCGTCCAAACTGATCGATAATCAAATTCGTGGGGCAACTGATCAATACGTGCTTATCCGGATGAAGTTTTAAGAAATACGCTGCTAAGCAAAGTGATATTAAGGTTTTACCGGCTCCAGTGGGCGCCTGAAGAGCGGCGGAACCGATAGAGTTTATCTCAAGTCTAAATGCAGCCAACTGTTCGTCGTCAAGTTTACCGAGTGCGGGATGAATCGTTGAAAGGCCGAGCTGCGCACGAAGTGATAAGTCAACAAGGTTTTGCTCTTGTGCTCCTACTAGACGCGGATCGTCGGGTGAGACCAATACTTCGCGTTCGCGCCACGGGTCGTAAGCCTTGATCAAGCTGGATGGTGAGGGTAGCGCAATATCGGTCACTGGATGAGCTTGAGTGAGCTAGCGCCGGTAATCAAGAAATGTAGCCAAATTGGACAGAAATTAGCGGTTTTATCGAAGGAAAGTTGACTAGATATCTATGCGGAAGTATTTGAGCGCTCCCCATGGGTGTCGAGCGCGACTCAGTCGCTAGCCATAATCCCGCAGTAATCGACGACGGATTCGATGGGTTATCTGCGTACTTAGTCTTAAGTTGTAAAGGCGCAGCAGTTACGGCTGTTGAGTTTTCAGAGTTGTGTGGATGCTTAAGGACAAACGCGTCTTCAGTGCGCGATCCTCAGCGACAGCTGACCTCGTGCCAAGCGATTGACTATTTGGAGCGAGCGGTTGCCCGGCGACCCGTCGACTCGATATCGGAGCTGGCCGATGTCATAATTGAAGCAGTCGAGCACGCGCGGCGCACTAGCAACTCTTCTAACTCAGCTAAGAGTTCTGATTCAGCAAAAAAATCGAAGCAGCCTGTCAAACCACATCAAGCGCAGAGGATTGTATTCTCCCGAAATGACGATGCGATATCAGCGATAGCCGGACTTAATAATATTCCTAGGGAAAAAAACGAAGAAATGGAGGCTATTTCTCAGGTCTTCGCCGATGCGTGTGATTTGGCGATCGACAGAGTTAATTACGAGGTGAGAAAGGCACCTACGTTTGACATAAATGAACATGGGATCGTGTTGCTGTCGGTTAAGGAATTATTCGGCGAAGAGAAGCGTGGAGGTTGGGTAGTGTTAGTCGAAGAACTCTGCAGAGATTATAATGCAGGAGCTGTTATTCCGCTAATCTCTAAGATCGAGTCTCTCCGGAGATTCATAAAGCCCCTAAAGAGTGAGAAGATAAACTCATCCTATCGACATTTCGAACGTTCACTGATCGCGCATTTAATCGATATTCAGCTAGGAATCGCAACGATACCACCCCCCTCTTGTGTGAGTCCCGGATCGTTACATCGCGTATCGGTGGACTGCGCTTCGATTGTCTCTCTGTTAAGATCTGGTTCCTCCGACTCGCTGATCGCAGGTATGGCGCAGCGAGCAATCGTTTCGTTGTTTGGTCCCAGCATTCAATCCGAGATCTCCTTACAGAAGGATTCGCTGAGAAGAGCGCTTCGCTGTTTGCAGCAATTGGTCAGTTTGGCTGAACCATTACTGGTAAAAGTCTCAAATCCCAAGCCTGAAGGTAGTATTCAGCCAATTTTCAGGGTTAGTCCGTCCCATTAAAATTCAGATGGTATATTCTTAAACTTGAGGAATTACCCTAGAAATGCCAAATCGAGGCTGATTTTTCGTTACCTATTCCAGTTCACCTCAGTCTGTGGTGGACTTACTCTCGCAAGGAGATTTTATTTATGAAAAACTTTCTATTATTCGCTTCATCGACATTGTTTGCAGCCGCTGCTGGCGCGGCACCGCTCTCTGTGGTGTTTGAAACTTCGAAAGGCTCAATTACTATCCAACTTGAAGCCGACAAAACACCGGTGACATCTGCTAACTTCGCAAACTTAGTTAAGCGCGGTTATTACGATGGACAGGTATTTCACCGAGTGATCGACGGCTTTATGATGCAGGGCGGCGATCCGACAGGCACTGGGCGAGGTGGACCAGGATATCAATTTCAGGATGAATTCGATGATTCGTTAAAGCACACAGGCCCCGGTATTCTCTCTATGGCGAACGCTGGTCCTGGTACTAACGGCAGTCAGTTTTTCATTACTTTTGCCGCGCAGCCACACTTAGACGGACGTCATTCCGTTTTCGGGAAGGTCACCGCTGGGATGGACGTCGTGACTAAAATTAAGCAAGGCGACAAGCTAGTCAGCGCAAAGCTTGAAGGCGATCCAACCTCTTTGTTTGAAAAAGAGAAGAACCGAATCGCAGAGTGGAATAAGGTGTTGGACAAGAAGTAGTAGCACCGTACCCCTGAGTGAGGCGAGCCATCATTGCAACGCAGGGGGTATTTTTACACAGGAGCTCACGGAGCTCACGGAGAACACGGAGAAGACCGGCGGATAATCTTCCGGGTCATTAACCGTATTCTCCGCGAGTTCCTGTGTAAATTACCGTATCCAAAGCTGTGAGGTGTTCTTGTGTGTAGCTATCGGTACTTCATCGTTGCATACCGGGGCATCCGGTGCGTTCCAGGGTTTTCTCCCAATAAACCGCCCCCAACTCACTATCCCACCTTCGTAGTCCATAAATAGGCCTAGTACAACGCCGACGATAATTTCAAAAACTCTTTGCTTAAGGGTAGGACCTTGGATTATCGTCCTCGACCCAGCCACACGCATAGTCACGAACTTAAGTGATTGGTTTGGGTCGATTTGGTTTTCAGACAATGAAGGCTAAAGCGCAGAGAAGTCGTAATTAGTTGTTGGCCATGACGTTGGATCCGAGTCGAAATCAAAGTTCTCCTAGCGCCGGTAATATCGCATGGACTCCAATTCTGGATGTTGCTCGATCTCATCTCAGCGATGCGTTGCGATGGGGTAGGGCTGATCTGCGTTTTTTGCATGAACATCTAAATTTACTTCGAAATAGCGATGATGGAATGGTTTTCGCACTTGGACATCTTTCCGAGTTCGTTAAAAATTTTGTTCGCTCTGCTCCACTTATTACGGCAGATTTTGAGCGTAACGCGCTACGATTCGCCCCTAACGTGATTCTCGAATTGGGATGGCGGATTCGAGACGTCGCTCCGAAAGCTAGCTCAGAATTATTGCTGTCAGCGTATTCTCTCTCACGTAAGCACGACGACAACGTTTCTGCAGCGCACGCCTTGGCTGCTATTTGTGAATGCGAGCCGCAGTCAGATCTCATCGATTCAATGTTTGCAGAGGTTCTTAGTTGGAGGATAAGAGAATCTGAGCGAATGGGAATTATTCCCGCAAAATGCAGGCTATTTGCGAGTAAAGTGCCAGCCATCGAATCTCTGCCGCGCAGCCACCAACGCTACGATCATAGCGCCGGAGGTAGTGATGATGTGGATATGGAGCTTGCCGATACAAACGTTCGGAAAGTCGAAACGGATAAGCTTTGTCGTGAATTCATCATACTTTACTCACAGAATCGTCCGGAATTTGATGCCTTAATCAGTAACTTATTCGAGAATCTTTCCGACAATAATTTGGAGGATTTGGAGGCAAGCGCGAGAGGGCGTTCAATCCTGCATAAGCTTCATGCGTATGATTCTCCGCTAGCTATAGTTACATCAACATTGAAGTTAGTTTCGCTGGCTCGCGAGGAACAGATGAATTCGCGAGCAGCAGGGATGCTAATGATCTTACGTCGCGGATTAGATTGTATGCCCGATGACTCCTTGAATCTTAGAAGCACCCTCTTTGCTGCGGTACTGATTGCTCAGGGGATTAATTTCTATGTTTGGTCGCGTTCATCATCTATCGTTTACGATGGGAGACCTCTTTCCGCTCATGCCGACGAGCATTTAATGGACGGACTTAGTTTTCTCGAATGTTCCATTTTATCTGAGGCGTCTGAGGGGAACGGAGTCAATGCTGCGGGGATACTTGGAATCGATATAAATCGGATGTGCGCTGATGCCCTATATATGCGAGCTCAATTGCTGATTTCAGCTGCTGATAAGCCGAATTTATCGGAGTTGGATCGAATCTTAAAATTTTTAGAATCGGCATCGTACTTCTCGAAATTGTCATCTGTGGATGGACCCTGGGAATTTTTTGAGGATGCAAAAGGTGATTGGGAGGAATTTTCAGAGGTCCGAAGGACGTTGATTCAGGAAGCGGGGAGTCCGCTCGAGCTTCATTCTCAAGTGCTCCGTTCCCCATCAAATCCAGATGCTGATATGGATCAAATGGCGGACAACGAATGTGACGATGGATATGGAAATGATGACAGAGGCTTGAGCGAGGGTTGGGAGAACGATTCGGAATAAAGAACTTTTTTTACAATCAATTTCTCATTCAATTTTTCCAGCGTCTGGCTGGTTTTAGTTGAATCACAAGCCCTATCAGGATCGTTGCGATCGCCATAAACGACCACTCGTAGACGTATCCTAGGTGACGACCGGGCGGAATGACGGCGTCGTACACCGGAACCGGATATTCTAAATCTGGACGCACATCAGGAAGTCCTACGTTTTGTTCCTTAAATCCCATAAATAAAAGTTCTTCCCGTCCGTGTTCCGTTCGGACGATCTTATTCGATGTTTCCTTCGTGCTTCCCAGCGACATGATCTCGGCAAATACCGGTAGAAGTGGATAAGGAAGCTGCTTCTGAAGCGCTTCGAGGTCTACCCGCAACCACTGGTCAACTTTGGGAAGTCCCGGTCCAGTTGGTGGGTCCTGCGGGGCAAACATTTTTCTCGTAGATGGTAATTTTAGTAGACCCAAGAACTCGGCGTCTTGTGACCGCTGAAATTCTATACGCTTATCCGGAGTTGACACCGATAGCGGAACGAATCCGCGAGTAACGAGGAGTGCCTCTGGACGACCAGAAATTCTTAGCGGTGTTAGAACGTAAACTCCCGGCGCCCCATCTAGTCTTCGATTGCGGAGCACCACCTCGTGTTGGAAATCATACGTGCCTTTTACCTCGACTCGCCGATAGTCTAGATCCTCCCAGTTCGAATTCGTCGCTGAATTCAATGCGAGGAGCTCTTCAAGGGGTACCGGCTCAGTTTCGAGCCGTTGTTCCATCACCCCAATTAGCGCCTGCTTTTCATTATGTCGCTCCCACTGCCACCATCCAAGTCGCAGCATACCGGCCGCAAGAACTAGGCAAATAATGGTAGGTTTTGGGCGCCAGTAGATTCGCATTTGGTGTCTAAAGAACCATATCGTTTGAACCTATATAGGGCAGTAGAAACTACTGCGGAGTCCAAACTAGCCGATTCTCTTAAAGTTTTCTAGAAATCGGTCCTCACCCTAGCGGGCTTAAGCCCGCGGGCCAATTTCGTCGAAGAACTGCAAGATTATCAACCACTTTTACCTCCCCTCTACGTTTCTACTGCTCTATCTGGGTTGAAAACCCGAAAATTGCCAGTATCGATGAATATCTATAGATTGGTGACCCTTGTGTTGAACATTTTAGGCATCGGTACCGCCTTCGGGCAGACCGCATTAGAGAAATCAGATTTTGAACGGTTGGGGATACCGAACTGTTCGTTAGCGGTTGGAAGCATCCGTAGATCGGCGTTACATAGGGATTATCTTTTCTTAACGAAAAACGCGGATATCGACGGAGTAATTCAAGGAACTAATCAGAGCCCGACGGATATCTGTCTCGCTGCTGCAAAAATTGCGATCGCCCAGGCGGGTATCAGCGCAGATCAGCTTGGGTTGGTGATCGGAGATTGCTCGACCCCTTGGCAAACTACTCCGTCGGAGGGGCAGCGGGTAGCGGATCGATTAGGGCTTAAGGTGCCCTCTTACGATATCGGTGGTGGTGGATTGGTCCCACAGCACCTTGCGTCGTTGTCGCGCTGGAGAATTGACCGGACTCCGGAGTACATATTGCTGGTTTCAGGCTCAACACCGACATCGAGAATTAATTTTGAAAAAGGCGGAGATGAGCGCTGGCATTTTTGCGACGCTGCAGCGGCTTGTGTGGTCTCAAGTAAACATCGTGGAAAACTAACTGTATTAGATGCCGAAAGCGCTTTTCACGGAAAAGCGGAAGGTTCGTTCGTAGTCGATCAATTTTTACCCCTGATCGCCAAATTGGATAATTTTCCTCAACAACTCGAACTGCTAACCGCCGATATGTGTGCGAAAGCAGTCTTCAAACACAAGCTACACGGTGCGCATGTTGTGCTGGCTTGCGGCGAGGCGAGTTCTGGAATGGCCGCACGAGTAGCACAGGGTCAATCAATCTCCCGCTTCGGTAGCTCATTCGATGATAACGGGCATATGATCTCGGCCGGGTGCTTCTTCGCGTATGAGCGAATCGCCCACACGTTAAAAGTCGGAGATCGAGTCATTTTGGTCCAAGCGCTACCGGGATTTGTCAGTGGATATGCATTATGTGAGGTCAACTAATAATGACTCAAACAGCTAACCGCCGTGCCCCGGAATTATCGATCCTCGGAATGGGATTTGCGCATCCAGTGGGTGAAATAACCAACGAGTTTCTTGAGAAGCTTGAGGTTGGGACCACTGCGGAGTGGATAACTGAAAAAATCGGTATCCGAACTAGGAAAACATCACTTCCGATCGAGTATATCTCAAAAACGCGCAATCAAAGGCCGCACGACGCGATCAGCGTGGCTACCGACACCTCGATGACACTTGGGCTGCGTGCTGCTGAGATGGCACTCGAACGAGCTGGTATTAAAGCAGGAGAGGTCGGATTATTGTTAGTAAACGCATGTACCCCATGCGCAACTTCACCTACTGAATCTCACCGACTAGCTGAAGCTCTTGGCATCGAAGCCCCCGCACACGATCTCTTTACGGCATGTCCGGTGTTCGCTCTACATATCGATTATCTTGCTAATTTTGAAAGTGAGGCCTTGCCGGATTACGTTCTTTGCATCTCTACTGCCACGTTAACGCAGCACGTAAACTATAACGATCGTTCCGATGGGGCTATTTGGGGCGATGGTGCCGGAGCTTGGGTAATCTCGCCACGCAAGCCTGGTAAGCTTAAAGTACTAGATTCTACTTATCATTCCGATCCCTCGCGTTCCCAAGCCGTAGTTGTCGATACTTGGGGACATTTTAAACAGGACGGAAGAGCGGTTAGGGATTTCTCCGTGCGTCAAACCGTCCGACTCGTAAAACGAATGGAGGAGGAGTTTAAACTTGATTGGAGCAGAGATATATTCATAGGCCATCAAGCAAATTTGACGATGCTCCAGCAGATTACTGGGAACCGCGAGATTCCGGAGTCAAACCACTGGTATAATGTAGCAGAGGTCGGTAACCAAGCGGGCGCTGGCGCTCCTATCGTGCTTGCGCAGCGATGGCATGAGATTAAACCGGACCAACGAATCGCTATCGCCGTTGTCGGCGCTGGTTTGAGCTGGGGATCGGTGTTGCTTCAGGCGAATTAATCGAGACGTTTAATTTCTAGGCACAAGCTTTCGAAATCCTTTCATAACCCCCTAAGAGGGGTGGAATATGATCCAAGATATTCGAGGTGTTGCTACGGCTCTCGCCATAACGGCGGCCGGCTTAGGTGGTTGTGAAAAACATGATTCCGCAAACTCATCCGACCCTCAAGAAGCAAATGCATCTGCTCCCGTAGTTGAGCCTGCACTCCCCGCCGTGGCGATTCCGAAAAAACCTGATGGTTTAATCGATCAGACCCGCATTAAACCGATTAACGTATCAGACCGAACCCATTTTCTGGCTTGTGTTACGACCTGCGACGCACTGACTAAATTAATGAGCGACAGTCCTGATGCAAAAACGACCGGTCGGATTATGCTGACTATCGCTCAGCAAGAGTTCTCACAACTTTCACACATTCCGGAACACAAAGAACACGCAGACGCGATAGCATATATACGCACCAACGAGCATGAAGCCCTGGAACCAAAATCTGGCAAAGCTAAAACGCTCAAAAACGACCTCGAACGAACCATTGCTGCGATTTCAGCTATTTCTGATAAGTAACGGTTGTCTGAGTATTCATTCAGTATTGCTTAAAGACCATGCAGTTCTTGTATACTTTTTGTCATGCAGATACTCGGTTTGCCAGCTCGACTCGTTGCGTTCCTGTTGTTAGCGCTGTCCCAATGTCCTCTCGATGTGGCCGTGGCCGATGATCAGCAGTCAGAACGTGGTCGTTTGCCAGATGGGCGCGCGTACAGGACCGATCTTGAGGGCAATCAGTTGGTCGACTACATAGCTGAGTTAGAGCTGGAGAAAGAGGGGCTGGAGGGTCGAATTTTTAAACTGCAAGACCAAGTACGCGACGCACAATTTCGAAGCACGGGTAATCACGAATGTCCGCCTGTCAACTTGCAAGCTTGCCCACCGGTCACCTGCCCAAGAATTGATGCTTCTTATTCTAGTAGTATGCGTGATGGCACAGCGAATCGTAGTCATGAGGAAAAGCTCCATCAATTAGCGAAAGAGAACGTGGAGCTTGATACTGAAAAATCAAATTTGATCGAGCAATTGGGTTCTTGTCAGATAAATACTGAGCGCGCAAATACTCGTTCGGCGTCTCTGATGGAATCTATAGCTGATCTAAAGAAGGCACTCGCAGATCGGGATGCCTCACTGGTTTCAACCCGGATTCAGGTAGCTGATTTACGCAAAGAGCGCGATCGACTGTTTGCGATGCAAGACGTCGCTGAATCAGATAATTCCAGAGCTGGGCTGAAAAAATTTGAAGTAGCCAAAGCCGAAGTTAACGGAATGCCAGGTTCCGCCTTGTCTGTGGCGCGTGGGCAACTTCTCGCAAGGGTAGGTGAAATTAGGTCACAGGTTAAGATTCGCGATGAACAGTTCGCGAAGTTGGATCAGCAAGGCAAGTCGTTGCAAGTGAGTCCTTCGCCGCTTAAGACGAGAAGTGGATTCGAGCTTAAGAACGCGGATGCTGCAATAAGCGGCGCATCAAACTTTAGGAAACTAGCGGGGCTCTCAAAAGAAGTCTCGGAAATACAGCGAATCGTGGCGGATGATATCGAGCTCGGTAGACGCCTTAGTAAGCGTTAATAGAGCTCTGAGAGCGCGAGGCCCCTGGGAACGCGAGGCGCCGCCTCGCAGTCTTGAGCGGTACTTTGCAGCAATTGTTTCAAGACTAGATCGCCCACGTAGATTACTGATTACTGGAGGTGGTGGGGATAAATTCGGATCTGCGAGGTGGTTGCATAGACTGCGAGGCCACGCCTTGTGTTCCCAGCATCGATAATAATCCTCCGATTTGGATCAGCATCAGGACGAAAACTTCACTATCACCGATATTGTATTCGACAAGCCCAGCGATCTGCCAACTTATAAGTGCCACTAGAATACCGTAGGCCAAGGGTTCTGAGCGACCTAGGCGATAACCAGCTCTCAATGTGCTACCGTACCAAACCAGAAATGCAGCGAGGCCCAGCCAGCCTGTTTCAACTAAAATATTTATAAGATTACTATGAAAATGGTTGTGTTCAGGTGGCACTTCTAGGCTGAATTCCTGCAGATAAGGGCTGGTATGAAATCCGATACCGAGCGGGTACCGACTGATGAGCTCGCCACCTATACTCCACATTTCATTTCTTCCCCCTGCGATAAAGAAATGCTGAGCGGATTCAGTAAGCCGCTGATGTAGGGATGGTACTAAAAACGTAGTTGCCATCGCTGTTGCAATCAGCGGCAATAAAAGTTTCGGCGAGCGCAGCACAAAGAGAAGCCCAAGTCCGATGAAACAACCTACGAATGGCCCACGTTTGGCGTTCAAAACCAGCGCAGTTGTCATTACGATAAAGCTAATGATTGTGGCGAGTTTTAGTTTAGGATTTGTAAGTTTGCCGGAAAGAATTAGTGCAGCGGTAATCGGAATGATTATCGCCAGTTGTCCGGATTCAGATACGGCCCCTGTGAAATAACGAGGAAGAGCGACACCGAATCCAAGCTCCAAACACGAGGCAAGGGCCGCGCAAGTTTGCCCCATGATCGCTGCTAACATCAAAGAAACGGGATTAATTGTTACAGTCGCGATTGCTGGAATCGCTAGCAAAGAGAGGATTAGACGTAGAGTGGAGGTAGTGGTTCTTAAAGGAGCGATGCCAAAAATTCCAGAGAATCCTACGATCGCCACAAAGATCAAAAGCCTCGACACGATCGGATGCCGTACAATTGATAAGTCTCCGCCGAGTAACCACAGCAAGATTAGAGGAAAGAGTGCAAAGTAACCTAAGGTAAGTTTAACAGGAATTAAGAGCGCCGCTGCTAGCGCTAAGTACCATCCGTATTGATTAAGTACGGAAGTAGCCCATGGAAATATAGCCCAGGTGGGTCTTGAGATATCCATTCGTTAGTATCCTAGCTAGCTTTTCACACACCGATAGGTGAGCATCAAGTCATGCGGACATTCTATATATGTATATCGATGTTATTGGGTGTTTTAGTAGTCCTCAGAACGGTTAGTGCTGATTCGAGCATCGCCTTCTCAGCTAGGCTTAAACACGGGATGAGTGTTAGCGATGTAGTCGCCACCCTTGGAGAGCCGCAGGGGAGAGTTGAGATGGAGACCAAGAGAGAGACTCTTTTGGTTTATCCGAAGGGATCGCTTAGGTTCATTGATGGGCACTTAGCCATCGATTCTGGTGCCGTCGAATCAGGGACACACCACGAGCTATCGCGATCGGCTAAATCAGTAGCCGTGATTGAAGAAACAAATTCCTCGCAGCTATCCTCCTCGCAACCATCAAAATCGGGTGCCGCAGTAGTTGGGCGCCAAAACGATCCGGATAGCGCGGTTAAGCTAGAATCGGTCCTGAATGAAGTTATGAATAAAAAGGAGAACTCGTCAGATAATTTCCGCAACCCGAGCGTGTTTCCCGTTGCTCCAGGAATGCCGGGTAGTGCGTCGATGGGAAGCGGGATTCCTCCGGCGCCTCCCGTTCCGCCATTCATCTCCGGGTCCCCATACGGTAATATGCAGGGCGGAATATATCAGGACGAGGACGCGCAAGATGACAGCGACGACGAAGAATAATGACGACGAAGAATAAAAACGCTATCCGATAGAAAGAGGGCGGGCATGCGGCGTAGTGCTGTTGTTAATAACCTTGGTGGTTAAAACATCCAGGAGCACGAAGCGATGTTCCGCCTACGGGGAATTCTCCTTTCTTCGTGCTCTTTTTGTATCGAGTATCAAGCTACTGGTTCGGATTCGCGCTACACACATCACCCAAATGCCGGTCGTCAGCCAACGATTTTTTCGGTCTGGCCTTATATTTCCTCTTCAACTCCTGCGCGTGTGGCAACGCAACCTGAGAGTGAAGATAGAAACCCCCTGACCGGACTATGAATCGGCACCCCGGCCCGAGTCGTTGGGCCAAGATATCGAACACCGCCTGTGCTTGACCAGGCATGTGTAGAGGGAGGGTGATCAAAAGACACTGCTGCTCAGAGCATGCGCGATCGATCGACTCCTGAGATATCGAACTCCAGACTGTTGAGATGATAGTGTCCTGATCTTTCGGCGTTCGTAGTTCGATCCCGTCATTTGCTTCCAGACGAGACAGAACGAACCGTAGGTGAATCCACTGAGTCATCCACCGAGTCGCTGAATTGCTCATCATGCTCTCCTAGCCTCATGTTAAAACCCGTAAAACAGCTACGCCGCTGCTCCGCTTTTACGAATTCCAGAGCAAAGCAGGGTTACGTAAAAACAACTCAACGGCAGACAAATCTACCGTAAACTTTGGGTCTAAAAAGAACGGGCCCCGATGAAGGGGCCCATACTTTCCATCAATTCAAGAACTGAATCAATTTTCGTCACCATCTTCAAGAGGCTCGGCGTCGTCCTCTCCTTGGCCTTTAAACGATTGGAGAACCTTATCAGCGAAATCTTTTATTACCGGGTTCTTCGACTCTGCTGAAAGCTTCGTTAAGTAGGCTTCAGTCTCTTCGTCGTAACTGACGTGATCCGCCGCCTGGGACAACATAGCTCGGCTCCCCTCTGGGTCTTTGGAGAGAGAGAGAGTGTCCATCGCAGTTCTGAGCCCACCGATTCCGGCGTTCAGCAGAGCCTTTACCGCCAGATGTGAGTACTGATCTTGTTTTGAAACGAGTGACTGCAAGTAAGGAATGGTATCGTCATCCGGAACCAATTCTCCGAGCCCGATTCCTTGCGAATAGAATCCATCCGGATCACCTTTCTCAAGCGTAGCCTTATACAAAAGTTCGGCGGCTTTGCGGCTACCCTGATTTGTGATCGCTGCTACCGAAGCTTCCTTTACCCGCGCATCAGAATCGTTAAGGTGCGTACCTAGAAATTCAGTAACATCATCCTTCCCGATAGTTAGTTCGAGGGATTCCGCCAGCGCCTCTTTTACCTCGTTATTCGGAGCGGCTTTAATCACACCAACAAGTGACTGAAGATTTTCAGGTCGTCCGCTAATCGCCAACAATTCTCCGTAAAAACTGAGTTGTTCACTAGGAAGACCACCGGCGGTGATCGTATCTTTAATCTGCTTATAAACTTCAGGACAGAACGTGCAGTCGTCGCCAGGGATGGTGAACTGTTCTAGTAGGGAATCATCGTAATCAGCAGCGCCTTTGCGGATGGCAGCCATCGCCTCGTCAGCGTTCTTATACGCCTTCGCCGCAGGCATTATCTCTATCTCATGGTCTGCATCATCATAATCCTCGCCTGGTACTCCGCTTGAACCGTCGAGGCGAGTTTGTCCACCAGCTAAGGCGGATCCAGCGTCGTTGATTGAAGTTGGATCGCTGCCGGTGGCTCCGCTGGATGCTGACTGAGTCGAGGCAGTATCCATCGAGCGCCTCGTTGAGACGGCCCAACCGATAGCGACTAACCCCAAAAGGATGATGAATGGTAATAATTTAGATTTCATAGTTATGTAGGGCCTAGTATCTACAAGTGCGGTAAAAAGCAAAAGGGCGCATCTTAAATCCATCTATTTTCTACGAGGAAGGCTTTCGGTGGCGGATAACGATAAATTACTGAATAGCCCGGCTTATTTAATGTTCGTTGAGGAGCTTGATAAACATTTGGCCATGGCTGAGGAGGTTGTGGGCCGATTAGATGCCGGTAGGCATTTGACCTCAGCTGAGCGAACGACACTCAGTACCGCGTTTCATACGATTAGAGGCGGAGCAGGTTTTTTCGCTCTTACCGAAATTGCCCAGATGGCGAAACACTTAGAGGAGCGTCTACAGACCAACCCCGCCAAAGATGACTCAGCTGAAATCAAAGCGCTGGTGCAAAAGCTAGCTAATCTTGCCTCGTCGCTGCCGAGATAGCAGATCGTCAGCGCCCCCAGTTACCTAGATATTTAAACCATGGCGCATTACAATTCGCGTATTATGGGAACAGGGATTACTTCACGCGGCTACGCTTATCCGGATGTTTTGGTCTCTTGTGATTGGGTTCAGGAGCACCTTAAGGATCCGAAAGTTCGGATAGTTGAGTCCAACGAGGACCCGCTGCTTTATCCTTCTAATCACATCGTGGGCGCGGTTGAACTAGATTGGGCTAGGGACTTAAACGATCCGATTGTTCGCGATTATTTAAATGCGGAGAAATTTGCAGCAACTATGAGTCGACTCGGAATTTCACCTGATACAACGGTGGTATTGTACGGTGATCGAAATAATTGGTGGTCTAGTTTTAGTTTCTGGATTCTTAAACTGTTTGGGCACGCGGACGTTCGATTGATGGATGGCGGACGGTTGCTCTGGGAGCAGCAAAAACGCCCTTTAACCCGTGAAATTCCTAAATACACTGCGGCTCAACCTTATCCGACCCGAGTGCGAGACGATAAGACGATTCGGGCGATGCGCGAGGTTGTTCTTGAGCATGTGAAGAATCGAGGCAAGTTGATCGATGTTCGTAGTCCAGAGGAATTTTCCGGAAAAAAATTACACATGGAAGGATATCCCAACGAGGGGGCACTGCGTGGAGGGCATATCGCTGGCGCGAGAAGCGTTCCGTGGTCACGAGCGGTGAATACTGATACGGGGGAATTCAAAACAGCGGCAGAGTTGAAAGCCATTTATGAAGGCGAGGCGGGTCTAAGGTCCTCGGACGAAGTCGTAGCTTATTGTCGAATCGGAGAGCGGAGTAGCCATACCTGGTTCGTACTAACGTATTTACTCGGGTATCCTAACGTTAAGAATTATGATGGTAGTTGGACTGAGTGGGGAAACTTAGTTGGAGCACCGATAGAAAAATGAGGCTGTCTGCATAGTTATGGGACTTGAGAAATTAAATGAATTGACCGCTGAGATTGAGAATACCGATGATCGAATGTTGCGATCTGAAATTTTAATCGATCTCGCCAAAGAATATGCAGAAGCTCCGGAGAGCGTCGCCAAACGTCCGTTTTCTGAAGAACACAAATCACCAGCGTGTCAGTCCGATGCGTTTGTATGGGTCGTTAGATCGGGAGACTCGCTCACACCATTTTTTACCGTTGAGAATCCCCAAGGCCTCTCCGCCAAAGCTTTAGCTGCAGTACTCGTTAAGACCTGTAGTGGAATATCAATCGCTGAAATGCGCGAAATCGAAGATGGCATCGTACACCGTATTTTCGGACCAACACTCTCGATGGGGAAGGGGGAAGGGCTGATGGGAATGATTCGCAAAATGAAGCAGCTCGCTGAAAAGGCTGTGAAGACAGAGGGGCTGGAAAAGTGAAGAAAACATATACGACTGAAAATATACCAGAACTCGCTCAGGGCTTAAACGTGGTTATCGTGCAGGCTCAATGGCACGCCGAGCACACCGATCGGATGGTTGAAGTATGCGCAGAGATTCTTGAGGCACGAGGGGTGAGTCAGATTGATCGTGTCAAAGTGCCTGGATGTTATGAAATTCCGTTGATGGCGAAGCTGCTCGCTAAATCTGGAAAGTACTCAGCTATCGTCGTTTTCGGTGCGATTGTTCGTGGCGATACTGATCACTATCAGTTGATCCTCGAAACCTGCATACGCGAGCTGGGAAAGGTAATGTATGACTATGAAGTACCGATTATTAATGAGATTTTGCCAGTTCATAGAATTGAGCATCTTATCGAGCGCTCAAGCGGTGCCGGCAACAAGGGAATAGAAGCCGCCCAAGCTGCGATCGATACGATCCGGGCGTACCAATGCTTAGGTTTGCGAGAACTTTCTCCGAGTTAATCTAATATGAGGCCACCCCGGATTGTTTTGTCTCGATTATTTCGCAAAGCGTTTTTGGTGCTTGTCAGTAGTTACATATTACTTGTGACTCTCATAGTTTTTGCGCAGAGAAGTTTGATTTACTCTCCAACCATTGAAGGAAGTAAGATACCAACTGACTTCGGTGCAAAATTTGAAAGAATCTCAATTCCAGCAAGTATTGGTCCGATTCGACAGGGCTGGTTTGTACGTGATGAATCGAATCCCAAACCGATCTTAGTCTACCTCCAGGGAAACGGTGGGGCGCTTTCTGCGAGGGCTAAAGTATCCGCGTTATTTAGTTCCATAGGCGTTGATACCGTGATGCTCTCGTATCGTGGATACGGCGATAGTGGTTTTGGTCAAATCGGGCCCACAGAAACGCATATCTATGAGGACGCACAGGCCGCGTATGATTTTGCGCGGGCGCACGTGCCTGAGAATAAAATCATAGTTTGGGGACATAGCCTCGGTGCTGCAGTCGCCGCGTATCTTGGTACCCGTAATCATCCAGCAGGAGTCATTCTTGAAAGTCCGTTTACGAGTATCGAATCGATGGCGCCGGTTAGATATCCCTGGTTATGGATCCCGTCTTTTTTAATTTTTGATAAATTTCCGACTATTGAATATGTGAAAAACCTAAATGCACCACTGCTAGTAATGGTTGCTCAACGTGACACAATCATCCCACCGAGTTTCGGAGCGGCGGTTTTTGAAGCGGCTAAGGAGCCAAAAACGTTTCTGTCGCTGACAGAAACGGGCCATAACGATCTGCCTGAACGGTTTGAGCAATTCAGGGAGCCTATTAGTAGGTTCATTGAAAGCGTTATTTATTAGCCCTGGGAACGCGAAGCGTTGCTTCGCAGTCTAGTGCGGTACTTTGCAGAAACTCTTTAGATTAATCTGAAACTGCAAGGGGCTTGAAGTGGCAGCGAAGCAACGCTTCGCGTTCCCAGGGAATATTTTTTAAAAGTTTAAAAGGAGCAAGTCCATTGGGTTGAGGGCATTTCAACCAATGATCTGACTTGCTTGGCTTAATGGGTGTCTACAACTCTCAACCCAGTTCGCCACTCGCTACACTCAGAATGCCGCGAGCCAACAAATTTTCAGATCTTTATTTTTTGGGAAGGATGGACAAGGAGATCAGCACATCGCCAAGAAGCACAGCACTGAGAGAATAAAAATCCTCTTACCTTCCGACCAACCCGCACAATACAAAACCTTGTTACCCATCGAACACACTCCTTTCGAAAGTGATCGAACAAACCGAACGGACTTGCCGCACTTGTTATGCTTGTAATCAAGGCGAGGTAACAAATTTAATCGGCCCTTATATTAATGAAAAATCATGGGTGATTACAGTAAGTTACCGTGTTCCCATTAGCTCAGAAGATTTAAAACTAGCTGCGGTTGCAAATTAGCCTGGGCAAGAATCGCCGTGGCAGATTGCTGTCTAACCTGCAATGCGACCATGTTTGCCGTCTCCTGAGCGATATCCACATCACGGATGCGTCCTTCCGCCGCCAGAAAGTTCTCGCGGGCTTGTGACAAATAATTGATTGCTATGCTTAGTCTGCTCTCGGCAGCGCCCAAAACGCCGCGTCGAATACCAACATTATCGATCGCTGTTTGAACCGCGGACAACGCGTTCTGCGCTGAGTTTTGGGCCCCGGCTACGCTGATATCGATGATCGAATAGGAGAGCGTTCCCCCGCTATTTCCTAAACCTAAGGAAACGAGGGTACCTAGTACGGATTGCATCGTAATACGGCTGTTCGCCGTTCCATCGAGTCCAACCTGAAGAGTGGTTGAACTGCTGTTTGAAAGTAACGCTACATTATTAAAAGTAGTTGTCGTAGCGATGCGCTCGATCTCCGATCCTAGGGCTGCGAATTCCAGCGCCAATGCAGATCGTTGAACGTTGGTGTAGGCACCACTCGCGCTAGTCTGGGCTAATTCGAGCATACGAGCTAGGGAATCACCGATCGCTCCCAAAGCGTTATCCGCTACGGAAGCTATAGAGAGACCATCGTTGGCGTTTCGGACTGCGACGTCCGCTATGCGACCTTGATTTCGGAGTATGTCGGCTAATTGTAATCCTGCTGGATCGTCATCAGCACCGTTGATCCGCAATCCAGAGGAGAGTCGCTCAAAACTTTTGGCGAGCGCGTTCGTAGATTTACGAAGCTCGGATTGAGCTTGCAATGATGAGATGTTTGTTCGAACAGATATCCCCATACCACTACTACTGCGGGCGCCAACCTAATTACTCTCAACTAGGAAATCGGTGTTCCATCCAATTAAATTGAGGCTAAAATAGGCTCAGAGCGTAGGGGATTCTCCGATCCGTTTAGATGTGAACACCACACTTGGTGTTTCTACTCCGGTATCGGAAATGGCTGAAACCTTTACGGATAGCTCAGTTACAACCCCGGGCATTGAAATCGGATGCTTAAATATCACCGCGGTATTATCAGGGGTGAAGTCTGATTCGAGATCTCGCCTATGTAGTCTTATGGAGCTATCTAGTGATTTATGATTAACGCCATAATCTAGTCTAAACTGATTAATGTCCGTCGCTGACGCGGGCAGCGACCACCTAACTAGGAACATGGAAACTTTTGGAGCGAGGACTCTGGCGGACTGAGGATTGTTCTTTGTTTTGGGGGCCTGTTCTGAGCTCGGCTCAGTTACAGGCTGTTCGCTGTGGGTCTGCCCTCTTGATCGTGACGCCTGTGACTCGAATGGCGAAATAGGGATCGGAGTAACCCAAGCCTGACATCCGCTCAATGCCAGACAGGCGATTATACTTATGGTGGAGAAACCCTCTAAAGCTTTTTGCATGCGGTGGACGATACCAGCTCTTGCGCTTTTCATGCCACATCGATTACATGCTTTATTATCGAGGGCATATGATAGAAGTCAAAAACATCTCCAAGAGATACGGGGAGTTTAGCGCCGTCACGAACGTGACGTTCTCTGCAAAAAAAGGGGACATCGTAGGGTTTCTTGGGCCTAACGGAGCAGGAAAAACCTCTACCATCAGGATGCTGGCAACTTACACGCCGCCAAGCGCCGGAACTGCTATTGTGGCTGGCTACGACGTTATCGCTCAGCCCGATGAGGTGCGGAAGCGCATCGGCTATCTTCCGGAAAATCCACCGCTCTATCCGGAGATGACGGTAAAGGAATATTTAAAATTTGTCGGTCAGATTAAAGGTGTTCGCTCAAGCGAACTCAACTCTAAAGTCGAGTCCACCATGAAGCGTTGTTTTATAGATGACGTAGCTGGCAAGCTCTGCTCAACGTTGTCGCGCGGATATCGCCAGCGGGTTGGAATCGCTCAGGCCATCATCCATGATCCGGATGTCATTATCTTAGATGAACCAACAAGTGGGCTCGATCCTAAGCAGATCATCGAGATTCGGAGACTCATAAAGTCTCTTGGAGATAATCACACGGTAATATTAAGTACGCACATTTTACCGGAGGTAAGTATGGTGTGTAATAAAGTAGTTATAATTCATCGTGGCTCTGTAGTACTTGAGAAACCACTCGCTGAGCTTGTAAAAGAGCGCTCGCTTGAAGAAACGTTTATTGGAGCTGTGTCATCGGAAGGTGCAGTTCAGGCAGAGCTTGTAGCTGCACCAGAGTCCGAGTCAGGGGCTAATGCATCATGAGAAACATCGTAGCGATTGCAAAGCGAGAATTACTCTCGCTGTTCGTAAGTCCAGTGGCGTATTTTGTATTAGGTGGTTTTGTAATCATCGGAGCATTTTTCTTCTTCCTAATTCTTGCTGCGTATAACTCATATGTAGTGCAGGCAGCCCAGATGCCATGGGCTGGTTCACAGATCCCGAGTCTCAATCAATTCGTAGTCGAGCAATATTTTAGTACCATGCTAGTGGTGCTTGTGTTCTTGATTCCGATTCTAACGATGCGCACCATCGCTGAAGAACGACGACTTGGAACGTTTGAACTATTGATAACTTCACCGGTTAGTATCTTGGAATTGGTAGTTGGAAAATTTCTCGGCGTCGGGACCCTGATCACCGCTATGGTATTGCTGGCGTCTATTTTTCCCTTGTCGCTTCCACTCATTTTGGACTTGGAGATTGCGCCCTTAATTTCAGGGATTGGCGGTGTCATTCTATTCGCACTGGGGCTCGCTTCGGTTGGGATAGCGGCGTCGTCATACACGGAGAACCAGATCGTTGCTGCGGCATCGAGCATGGTCATACTGTTGTTGCTGTATGTGATTCAGGCGCCGGCAGAGCAGGGAACGAACGAGTTTGTGTCCACGTTGTTTCGTTCGCTTTCTCCGCAGGCACAAGTCATCGATCTGCTTAAAGGTGTACTTTCGCTTAAAAGCGTTTTCTACTTTTTTAGCTTGATTACTCTTGGGATATTCCTATCGGTTCGGTCTTTGGAATCGTTTCGCTATCGCTAACTAACAATTTGGCGATGGTGAACAATTTGGCGATTTGTTTATGGCAGCATACAGTAAATTTATCGGGGCAGTGATTTTCTTCTTTGGATTGCTAGGACTTTTCATCGGGGACTATCTTCAAACAGCTAGCTTTTTCGCCGGTAGTAAGATCTATACCACCGCACACCTGGTGATCGGTCTAGCAATGATGATCTTCGGCTTCTTTTTCGCTAAACGCGGAGCACCGAACCGGATGGAGACCGGGAGGAGTTGGCGCTTTTGGGGTGGATCAGCGGTTTACATCGTAGTCTTCGTAGGAATTCTGGCATCACTCAATTTTATCGCGACGCGTTACGACCAGCGCCTAGATTTAACTGAGCAAGGTGTTTACAGCTTGGCTGAGCAATCACGCAACGCTGTTGAAAAACTTACACAACCGCTACGAATCGTTGGCTTCGATGTAAAGGCTGAGCGTCAAGCAGAAAATCTGCGCGAGCTTCTAAAGCTATATCAGAGCGCCAATCCGGGAAAAGTAACGACCGAGTTCGTCAATCCGCGAGCCAAGATGCAGCTCGTCGAGAAGCTTGGGATGAAGGGTGGTAACTTAGTTTATCTTGAATATGGTGAGCCCGGTGCTGCGGGAAATACCGCGATCTCTAGACTTAACGAAGCGACCGAAGATGCGATTACAAACGGAATCTTAAAATTAACGGCCGGCGCTGCTAAGAAAGTTTACTATCTTAGCGGTCATAGCGAGCCCTCACTTTCAGATGCTGGTCCGCAAGGAATGCAACGATTCGCCGATGCGTTAAGAGATGAACACGTTGAGATTGAGGAAATAAATCTCTCACAGAGTAAAACTAAGGGGATTCCGGAAGATGCCGCTGCTGTGATGTGGGTAGCTCCTCAAGGGCCGCTGTTTCCAGGGGAGATGGAAGCGCTTCAAAGCTATGTAGACTCCGGTGGTAGACTTTTCGTGTCAACGAAAGCCCGTGGTCAGCAAGATGTGATCGATTTAGCTCAGCATTTCGGAATTACCATAGGCCAAAATGTTGTGCTGGATGTTGTTACTCAATTATTCGCTGGCCCATCGGTCGCGGTACAGTTTGCCGCATCAAGCTTTGGTGCCCACGAGATTACAAAGCGCTTTACCCAGAATCGGGATGTTATCGTAGTTGAGGGTGCCGCTTCCGTTGGATCAAGCGCTTCGGCGGGAGATGTGAAATACGACGAGTTGCTCAAGACTAGCGATAGTGGATGGGGGGAGAGTAATTTAGCGGCCATTTACGATGCCGCTGAGCCATCTGCTGATTTCGGTGAGGGCGATGCCAAGGGCCCCGTATCGCTCGCTGTCGCGTATGAGAAAAAATCAGGCGATAACGTATCGAAGGTCGTTGTGTTCGGAGATTCGAGTTGGTTATCAAACGCGAGCTTTAAGTACCCAGCGCATAGAGATCTCTCGCTTAACTCACTCGGGTGGTTAACGGGACAGGAAACCAACGTGAGTATCCGTCCTCGTCAGTTGCGAAGCTCCGTTACACCGATCGGAACAGGTGCTTTTAAGACGTTGCTACAGGTCGGCTTCATTGTGCCGGAATTATTAATCCTTATGGGTCTTTTCGTCTGGTTGCGTAGAAGAACTGTTGGCGCACGGTAAATGTAATTAATGGAGTTGCACTTCTGTGTTTAAGCGCATTCTAGTTTCAGTCGTTATTCTCGGTGGCTTGGCACTCTATATTTCGCAGGTGGAGTTAAAAAGCGATGCTGTGCAAGCAGCAATTGCAAAGCCATTTGTAGATTTAAAACCGGTCACGATTAAGTCGGTGACGTTGTCATCTGAGCCAGCTGGTACATTCACCTTTGTCAACTCGCAGGCTACCACTTCGCCGTCGGATACCGATGGAAAGACCGTGCTTGATTCAGAACTCGGTCACTGGGGAATCGAGGGTATTTCCGGCGCGGATCTAGATTCGCCAGCGCTGAATACTTTGTTCTCAGCGCTTCAAGCGTTAACGCTCCGCGATGGGATATCAGGGCAGGAAGCTGGAGACGATATGTCCGTATATGGACTCGCGCCCGCTTCAGCGACTTTGAAGATTACAAGCGCAAGTGGCACGGTCCGTGAATTAAATTTCGGCAAGATTAATGAATACGTGTCGCAACGCTACGTTCAGATCGACAACGATCCCGCATTATACCTGATTCCATCTGAGCTTTACGATGTAGTCTCCAAGAAACGAGATGATTTCCGTAATCGCTTGCCTCTGATTATCTATGAGGGAGACGTTAAGGAATTAACGTTGACGGATGCGAACACCAGCTATGTTTTTGAGCAAAATCATCGTTGGAGGATGACCGCACCAAAGTCAGTCTCTGTTAGTAGCGATGTGATCAACGAGGTATTTCGAGCGATTCGCTCCGTGCGCGCAACGGAATTCGTGGATGACGCGAACACCCCCGAAAAGCAATCGGTGCATGGGCTAGTGACGCCGGAACTAATCGTAAAAATTAGCTTCAAGGACGATAAGAGAGAGCCGATCGAAGCTCGATTCGGAAGATTTAAAGGAGCGAATGGGAAGGACTCGCTCGCGGTACAGATAGGCGGGAGTGATCATATCGTAAAGTTCACCGAGGAAGTTAAAGCTCGCGTAATCAAAAATGTGAATGATTATAGAGAGAAGGCTTTGGCTTCGTTTGATTCCTCGAACGTTGATTCGGTCGTGGTGAAGAAAGGTGACGTTTCCATCTCTCTATCCCGCAATTCCGGGAAAACAACACAATCCGACACAGATCAGACTCCTTCTTCATCAGCTTGGCTGGTCGATGGTAAACCCGGAGACGATCCGTTTATTACTGGGTACTTTGACACTCTTTCGAAATTAGAAGCGAAAGGGTTTCTCGATCCTAATGCCCAGGGACTTGGATTCGATGCACCGTACGGTAGCGTTGAGGTAACGCTTGTCGATGGCAAGGTTCGAAATATTATAGTTGGGAATCAGTTACCAGAGGCGCAGCGGGCGATCGGGGTGGATAAGCTCCTGGAGCCATTCACGGTCGATGAAGCAGTTGTTGGTAAGATTCTTCCGGCGAGGGAAGTATTCGTAAAGGCTGTAACAGTTGATGAGCCTTCACCAACGCCGCCCGTTGAACATGCCGACGTGAGCGAATCGGCGCAGTAAACGGTACCGTTGCTGACGAATCCCCACTAAAGTGTGTCAAAAATTCGGTAATACCAGGCACTTGGCGGAACAATCTAGATTTACCTCGTCAGTTAAATTGGCAAGTAAAAATTTTGTTCACCACGAAGATCACGAAGGAGAGCCAATTCCTTTGTGTTCTTCGTGGTGAAATCTCATCGGGCTTCGTGAGGATCACTCAGGCACAGTCGCTTCGTTTGGACGCTTCCCTCAAGTACTTTTTAGTCTCGTGGATCAGCAACTCTACCGACCAGCTGGTTTCTAGGGCATAGTCCTGTTGTGTTTCGTAAACTGTTAATCGCGTTCAGTATCCTCTCGTTTATCGGCTTATTGGCCTGTGGTGCCGTTGGTTTTTGGGGCTGGAACTACGTCACGCGTGATTTACCGGATTTTAACACAGTCGAAGATTATCGACCTCAAGCTGTCTCGACGGTGCTAGCTGCTGATAAATCCTTAGTGGCTGAATTTTTTGATGAGCGACGGTATCCGTTAAAGCTTTCGGAGGTTCCGCTGAAAGTACGCAATGCATTTTTAGCTGCTGAAGATGCCAATTTTTATAGTCATCCCGGAATAGACCCCACCAGTATTGTAAGGGCATTAGTAAAGAACTTTAAAGCTGGGAGCGCTTCGCAGGGTGGCTCTACGATTACGCAACAGGTCGTAAAGAATTTGCTTCTCACTCCTGAGAAAAAGTTACTTCGCAAGCTAAAGGAAGCGATTCTTTCGTACCGACTAGAGAAACGCCTATCAAAGGACGATATATTAGAAATTTATCTTAATCAGATTTTCTTTGGCAATAAAGCGTACGGACTGAAATCTGCGGCCCGTGCTTACTATAAAAAGGAAGTTGGAGATCTCACCGTTGCTGAAGCTGCGATGCTTGCGGCGCTTCCAAAGGCTCCTTCGAGTTATTCACCGATCTCGCATTTAGCGAAGGCAAAGGGTCGCCAAGCATATGTCCTAGATCAGATGTTAAAGGTCGGATTTATAACGACCGCAGAACATAAAGCAGCTTCTTCAGAGGAGTTAAAGTTTTACAGAGCTACGGAAGCTAATATCTTTGCAGCGCCATATTATGTTAGCGAAGTGCGAAGAGTGATGTCTGAACGTTGGCGTGCGTTGGATATCGATCGTGATGGATTGGTTATTCACACCGCTCTAAACATGCAAGCGCAGATGAATGCTGAGCGTGCATTAGTATTGGGCCTTAGAGAAGTTGATAAACGGCGCGGTTGGCGCGGGCCTATTGAGCGCGGTGTCGCGCTAGCGCAGTTTCGAGTTCAAAATGGAGTACCACCCGAGCTCAAGGTTGAGACGTTATACCCCGCCTTGATTGTCGATGTTGTCCGAACTGGGGGTGCGCGCGTAACGATTGAATTGGCGGGTAACACGAGAGGAACTCTCGATTTAAAATCCGCTGGCTGGGCTAAGAAGCGTCTCTTGTCTGGAGATCGCGTGACATTTATCGCCGGAGTCGAGAGCCAACTTAAACCCGGCGATGTTATTGAGGTTGGTGTAAAAACGGAGCTGATTAAACCAGCTAAAGGAAGATCAACCAACGATAGTGATGCTAACGCTTCATCGACGATCAAGATCGTGGACGGGGTGTATGTTCTCGAACAGACCCCGGATATCGAAGGTGCTATCACGATTCTCAATCCCAATAACGGCGAAGTTGCGGCGGTCGTGGGCGGATATAGTTATCAACGCAACGTATTTAATCGGGCCACACAATCGTATCGTCAACCAGGCTCAACGTTTAAGCCGATTGTATATCTCGCCGCTGTAGATGGATTTGGCTATACGCCATCCACTAAGGTGTACGATTCACCACGAACGTTTCAAGTAGGGGATCAAACTTGGACGCCCGGGAATTACGACGGGAAATTTCTGGGGGCAATACCGCTCCAACTTGCGCTTGCACATTCACGAAACTTGGTCTCGGTGGATATCGTCTCTAAGATAGGACTCGATGCAGTTATTAGTTATGCTAAGCGCCTCGGAATAGAGACTAAGATTGGTCGAAATCCATCGATTGCGCTTGGAAGTTCGGAGGTAACGTTGCTTGAACTCTCTCGCGCATACGGTGTGTTCGCGGCAAAGGGAGTTCTTTATCCATCATCATTGGTAACGAAAATTGAAGATCGCTTTGGTCGTATTCTCTATGATCAGTCGGCGTCTGCGCTAACTACTGCTTCGCAAGCAATTAGTGAGGAAAGTGCTTTTATAATGGCGCATATGATGGAAGGGGTCATACAACGTGGAACGGGGTATAAAATCAAAGAGTTAAACCGCGCAGTCGCCGGAAAGACCGGTACATCGAATGATCAGATGGATACGTGGTTTATCGGATATACACCGCAGTGGGTGTGTGGAGTTTGGGCTGGGTTCGATCAAAAAAAGGAGATCGGCAATAAGGAAACCGGAGGTCGAGTTGCTGCTCCGATTTTTGTATATGCCATGGATGGATTTCTTAAGGCTAACGATCAAGAGCGGTATGAAGCGTTAGTTTCTGGAGCACGGAGTGATGCGGAGCGTCTGGGAATTGAGTACATTGCTCCAGCGCCGCTGGAACGGGACGTATTCTCAGTACCAGCCGGAGTTGAACCTTTCTGGGTGAACAAAACTACAGGAGTGCTATCTGAAGCCGGCGCCCCAGATGCTATCCTCGAATATTTTAAACGTGGAACCGAGCCGCCTCGCGCTCTTGAGCGTTCCAAAGATGAGCAAGCGTATTACGAGTCACCGGAACTCTAATCAGGTCTCCGTGAAAAACGAGTACACGCCATGAACTACCAGCAATGAGGTTCAGAAAGTCTAAAATCGACTTTTTCACCTTCAACTAATCAAGATCGATATGAGGGGGGCAGTCCCTGACGAATCCCCACGAAAGTGCACACTATATGTAATATAGCTAAACAGTTACGAATCTTTCGATAGCCAATGATGGCGACACTCGGGGGTATTCCCGACATCCCTTCGGCGCTCGCCGTAGGAAAGAATACGTAGTTCACAGCTCTCCAACTTTTGAATTTACACTG
>JBGSNS010000256.1:0-20188 GCA_041739515.1 Bdellovibrionota bacterium | reverse complement strand
TTAGTATCTCTGGCACAATCGGGAGGCTTGAAAACGACTTACCGCTCAGCTGACGGTCAACGGAGCCAACCAGTTTAATAAACTTACGATTCGCTAGAGTAACAGTTCCGGTTCCGTCGAGGACGCATACCCCATATTCCGGTCCAAAACCTTCTGCTGGAGCCCCTGGAATATTGATGCGAGATTCGGACGACGAAGTTTCTACGTATTCTTTGCGTCTCCAGTACATCGCTGAATTGCCGGAAAAACCACGATTTCGTTCCGGATTTAAGCTTAGATTTGTGCTGGTCTGATCGTCGCGAAACCAAGGAAATATCCTTCGTGACATCGCAAACACCATGGTAGGCACGATCGCCGCCACCGTTCCAACCAATAGAATCATCGTTGCCGCGAAGGGATTTCCGACTCCCTGCCAACCAACCCAAACTGCGACCGCTAGGGTAGCGAATGCGGTCCCACTGATTAGCAAAACTAGGTGATTTGTAATCGAGGATAATCTTGAGCGCCCGCCGAGCGCATACCATGGGCCATCGAAGGATAGAATTGCGCAGGCGAGCGTTACAGCGATCAGATCGTTTGTAAAAAGTGCAACCGCGTATGCGCGATTTTCTGGAGAATGAACCAACGCATTTAGCTGCGGGGAAACGTAGGCGGCAACCAGCGCTGCTAAAGCGAAAAGGTTCCATCCAGAGGTCACAACAACTAACGGAAGTCGTCTAAGTCCGTACGATTGCCAGGCGCCGATAAGCACGGCTAGTCCAGTGAGTCGTCCTGCAGTCGCGACATCACCAAAGAACAGCAGAGGGGGAAGCGTCGCTACTAGAGCAGAATAGACCGCTCCCTCTATGCCGAACGCCAATGCTGCGATAAAGATGAAAACGACTCCCGGCTCAATTGGAAGGTCGTGGGTGATTAGCTGTGCCACGAGAGTGGCGGCGCCAAGAGCACACGAAATATAAATGTGTCGATTTCCAGCGTGTCGCATAGTCCTGGTTCGCGATCTAGAAAAACACCCTTAGCCTATTTTTTCAGCCATCTAGGGAATACTCGTACTTTCCAACCTTATTCGATGCAGCTCGCCGCGCTTGGGTGCCGGATAAAATAAAACGCCATTATTCCCAGGAGATAGAATTACGTTTCGGGTGGTCTTTCTGAAACTAATGTCTAGACCAATTAATCCTACTCCTCTATTAGAATGACACAGGGTCGTTTTTGGAGAGTTATAATGGCGCATAATCGTGCAGGTTTTTTTCTTTCAACCTTCTTTCTGTTAGCTGGCGGGATCGCTACTAGCACAATGATCTTTTCGGACGCCGTTGCTCAGGAGCGTTTTCCAGAAGATCGGCCGATCTACTCTTATCATACCGGTCCAGCGTACCGCGATTCAGAGTCACACCCATTAAGGGTCGCGGCTTACATTCTTCACCCAATTGGTTGGCTCGCGCAGGAAGCGATTTTTCGGCCGATGAGCTATTTTATGTCGTCCTCAGACACGACCCGCAAAGTTTTCGGTTACCACGATCCTTTCGGATTTCGACGGCCGGAGTGTTACTCATCAAACTCCGCGACTCCTAATTGTAAGATTTATCCTCCGTTCAACTACGTAGCTACTCCCGGTGGTACAAGTATTCTTGGAACGGAGATGAACTCCGTCGACGGTCTCGCTGCTGGTTCGTCAGCCGATGATCATACAATTGGCAGTTATTCTGGGGATGCAGAGCGTCAAGTTTATTTGCCTGATGTGAATTTTAATTTTAATTCGCACCAGCTTACCCCACTCGGAGAAGGTCGAGTTAACCAAATCGCACAGTTGCTCAATAAACAACCCGGTCTAACCATCGTATTGGAAGGAAACGCAGACCAGCGTGGTAGCGATGCATACAATGAAAAACTTGGACTTACCCGCGCGGAAACAGTGCGCAGTAAATTGGTGGAATTAGGCGTTGGTGCCGATAGGGTATCAACGGTGAGCTTTGGTGAATCTAAGCCCGTCTTCAGTGATGGGACAGATTGGGCGCGTGCGGTAAACCGCAGAGTGGCTGCCCAGGCGTCCAAGTAAATACCATTCAAAAAACGACGAAAACGGGTTCAGATAGAGATATCTGAACCCGTTTTTAATTAATACTAACGATGCTACGCCAAACAACGTATTCACAAGTTCTGCCTGCCTCAGCACGGCTCTTCCCTGCAAGTCACCCGTCCATCAGCCGTTACTCGAAACAAGCGGGTAGCAAAGTTGCGCGGATCGTCGACATGAATTAGCGCTACGCCACCGGGCGCTAGACACGGCGTGATGTTTTTCGCGATACTATGCCAGTGGCGGTCAAGCATTACTGATATAAAAGTAAGTGGGTTGAGGCTAGTTACGAGTGGTACCGGATGTTGATGTCGAGCAAAAATAACGTCGTATCCCCCCGCTTCCAGACGACCTTTCGGAGAGAAAATATCGACCCCATGAATTACCTCTAGTCCATGCGTGATTCTCTCGAATTCCGGATCGAGCACCGGCCGCACAAATCGAACGCATTGCCGTTGCTCATCCCATCGGCCGTCAAAATACTCGCCGAAGCGATCTGATTTCATCCCGGAGAAAGGATTGCGATCTTCTAGTTTCATTAACCGCACTAGATGCTTACTTTGTTCTAATCTAATATCCATACGATCTGGCATCTTCGACATTCCACCCCGACCATCACTGATCGTCATATCGATTAAATCGCCGTGCTCAAGTTTGAGTTTACGCGCAAGCCAAGGTGCCCCAATGTCAGATGTAATTCCCGGGTGTGTAGCGCCGGCCCCAAGTTCAAGCACTTGAAGAGGATAGACCGTCTGTTGATCCCAACTAGCTCGGTGCTCAAGCTGTAGTTTTATTTCGTTCTCAATAAGCGAGTCGCCGATTCGATGCAGTCCAGCGACGGCGATCGGCTGAGGCATTCCAGTTTCCATGCGCCCCCCGTCATGGAGACAGACCGGTCGCAAAACAGGCTCAGTCTCAGATGACCGCAAAAGGGCCGCTAGTCCTCGAACATACATTTCGAGTACTAGCTCATCCTTTGGACTGACGCGTGGTCCTACGATATCGCTTAGCGACTCTGGCAACGATCGAAGTAGGTTTTTCGCGGCTAAAAGTGGCGTCATAAGAATAGACGGAATAGTTTGCCATATTCCGAAACCTTATGCGCTGTCGACAGAAACTAAAATATTTATAGCCCAAACCAGCGCTCGAACCATGAAGGGCTGGACTCACGATCGGTTGCTTGCGGATCGGCACCCGACCTAGACTTCGATGCCGTGGAGGATGGTTTGTCTATAAAGAATTCCTGCACCGCTTGTTCATCGCCTTGCGCTTCAAGGGAACGGAGTTCTACCCCCGCTGGAATCATAAAACGGCGCTTCGGGACTAACTCCGAGCTGCAGCGCAAAAACGATCCAACGATTGGGGTAGCGGCCGCCCCACCGGTTAAACCGAGCGGTTGATTGTTATCATATCCGACCCAGACCCCAATCGCATGAGTCGGAGTATAGCCTACAAACCAGGCATCTCGCGTTGAATCTGAAGTGCCTGTCTTGCCGGCGATTGAAGGGAAATCCTGCGCATCAAGTCCACGTCCAGTTCCGCGCTGCACTACCCCTTGCAGGGCGTTTGTAACTAAAAACACCGCACGTTCGTCTGCGATCTGTTCACCACGTTGTGGTGTATTCTCCTGGACCATCAACGTTTGGGCTCGCAAGTATCGACCTCCGCGCGCCAAAGCCGCATATCCATTCGTTATATCAAATAGGGTACCTTCGAGAGCGCCGATCGCTAAAGCAGGGTACGCTGGTGGTTTGGTGCGCACGAGCCCGAACTGAGTGAAGGTTTGGGCGATAGCGTCGATGCCGATCGCGTTTGCAACTCGGATCGACGGTAAGTTCAGCGAATTTTCTAGCGCGTATCGAGCGGTGACGACGCCCCGAAACTGATGGTCATAGTTCTCAGGATTCCACTTGCCCAATGGCAGCGGCTCATCTTGAAGACGAGACGCGAGGGTGAAATCGCCTTCAAACGCACGCAGGTACACGAATGGTTTTACGACCGAACCAAACTGTCTTTGGAGATCAGTGGCGTGATTAATCTTGTTCACCGCGAAGTTGGTTCCACCGACTAGGGCAACCGTGGTGTTCGCACCCACGTCAATAGCGACGAATCCAATTTGCGGAGGTGCTGATTTTTCTCTTCGTTTCAATCGACGTCCGATTTGCTGAGTTCCGGTAAGTACGGCTTGTTCAGCGCAACGCTGTAAAGGCGGCGAAATTGTTGTTTGCATTCCTGTGTTTCCACTCAGGCTGGTTGATTTACGTGCGCTAGCGGCCACATACGGAGCGAGTCCTGCAGAGGGAATAAGTGATGGGGCATCATCAGAAGGCCTAAAGAGTAAAGGCTTATCGGTCTCCAAAACTCGCGAATCGCTAGCAGTAATTCGCCCTGCATCGAGCAATCTTTGCAACGCAACCTTTCTGCGATTCTCCGCATTTTCCGGTCGAGTTCTAGGATTATTAATAGAAGGAGCTTGAATCATTCCGGCAATCAAGGCGCTCTCAGAAATAGTTAATTCCCCGGCTGACTTGTTAAATAGCCATTTTGCGGCGGCCGGAACTCCACGAATTGGATTCCCGGCTTCAGAGCCTAGGTAAACTTCGTTGAGGTAGATCTCAAGTAATTGTTGTTTGGTAAGGGCGCGCTCGAGAGCAAGGCTTAAGAAAACCTCTTTGAATTTTCGAACAAGGGAACGATTAGCGGAAAGAAAAGTATTCTTGGCTAACTGTTGAGTTAGTGTGCTGCCGCCCTGAACCCACCTTCCTGCAGAGACGTTCGCGACGAAAGCGCGTGCGATGCCGAAAAGATCGATACCGAAATGACTAAAGAACCTCTCGTCCTCAACAGCGACGATAGCAGCAACGATAGAGGGGGAAAATGCAGCTAGTGGAACGGCGAGCCCCACACGCTCTCCATCGCTTTGATAATTTCCTAACGGAATCGGCTCTAACACAAGCTGTTTTGCGGGCAGCCTTGCTCCCGCAGCTTCGAGAGAGAAAATCTCACCTGATTTAGACACGAGTGAGGAGCGTTTGTTAGAATCTGTAATCCGCAGCTGAGATAACGCCTCAAGAAATGCAAAGGTTTTAGGTGCCTCAATCTCGGATTCTGTGTATCCGTGCGCAGTCAAAACTTTAGACCACGTGGACTTTGAAAGTGGGCGCTCAGCTTGCGCAACCGATCCGAGCACCACGGTATCAGGTGAGGTGACTATAGTTGAGGCCGACATCACAGCACCGGACTTCAGGGCGCGTCGGACAAGATACTCTTGCACCTGTATAGAAGCCCATATGTACATTACTATCGAAACTGCGGCGCAGAGCAGTAACCCTAAGAGCAAAACTCCGCTAATCCTGATTTGCGAACCGGATTTTCGCGACTTGCGACCCTTCTTAGCCGTCTTCGCTTTGGCACGGGTAGCGGACTTAGATTTAGTCGATTTGGTGGCGCTTCGCCTTTTAGCCTTTTTACGGCGTCTTCGTGGTGGTGGGATCGAAACCATTAAGGATCATATAGGACAATTAGGCTGGGAAGAGCAGCCCGGGTCGGGTTATAACTTTCGGGGAACAGTGTTCTTCAGCAAAATTTTTAATATTTTCGTAGCGTATGATTAGCAGATTGCGGGGAGTACTTGTTGAGCGAGTGTCTAACGGCGCGCTCATAGTCGATTGCCAAGGGGTTGGATACGAAGTTCTGCCGACAAGACGGCTTTCTGAACAGGTCGAAGTCGGTGCAGCGTGTACGGTTGTCGTGTTTACGGACGTAAAGGAAGACTCGATTAAGCTGTTCGGGTTCGCCAATAACGCAGAGCGCGAAGTGTTTAATCTACTCCTTCGCGTCAGCGGCATCGGCACTAAAACTGCCCGAGAGATCGTTTCCAGTATGGAGCCTCAGGTTCTGTTGCGTGCGATCGGGCAGCGTGACATCGCACTGATTCAATCTATTCGAGGCATTGGACGTAAGTCAGCCGAGCGAATAGTGTTGGAACTACGTGAGCTTGTGGCGGAGTTTATAGCTGGTGAAGCGGACTCGTTAACTCCTATCGGCTCATCAGATCGACGAACTATCACAGACGATGCGACTGAAGCGTTGGTCGCCCTTGGGTTTGGGCGCGGAGATTCAGAGCGGGCGGTGAAACATGCCTTTGGCGCATTGGGGAGCGCGGAGCACGATTCTGGTAAGCTCGTGGCTGCTGCGCTGCAGTACGTTTAGCGAGCGTTAATAGCTAATTAATAGGGCTCGCGCGCCAGGTAGCTGCCTCGGACAGCTAATGCTAGGCTGCTTTGGGTGCCGGCTTGACTCGTCAATTGGGTTATAGCGGTGCTATTTAATGAGTGTGTTGTTGTAAGGCACGTAAATGAGCGCATCTGATTTTACACCGCCGGGCTTGACTGACGCTCAGTTGCTATCGAAAGAGCTTTGGTCGCTTCCGAATCCGATCGGAGATGAGGATGTCCAGGAAGGGACCAGCCAACCAACGGTTAGTTTGCGACCGCAGGCGATGTCAGAGTACATCGGTCAATCAGGAGTTAAGAGCGCTATCGATATCGCGTGTCGCGCGGCAAGAACCCGAAGCGAATCTCTTGATCATGTTCTGTTGCACGGCCCTCCGGGATTGGGAAAGACTAGTCTTGCCAGATTAATCGCCAATGAGCTTGGCGTTGAGTTTAAATCTACATCCGGTCCCATAATCGAACGAGCAGGAGACCTTGCGGCGATTCTTACAGCGCTGAAGCCTAACGATGTGCTGTTTATCGATGAAATTCATCGATTGCCGCGAGTCGTCGAGGAGGTCCTCTATTCAGCGCTTGAGGATTATCAAATTGATATTCTTATCGGGCAGGGCCCAGCTGCGCGTTCCGTGAAAATTAAGTTAAAGCCGTTTACATTGGTCGGCGCCACCACCCGGACCGGGTTGTTGACGTCGCCGCTTCGCGATCGTTTCGGAATAATTCAACGTCTTGAGTACTATACACCCGCTGAATTAGAAGAGATCGTCAGACGATCCGCTGTGTTATTAGCGGTTGAACTTGAAACCGGAGTGGCTGCCGAGATCGGGTCTAGGGCTCGCGGTACACCTAGAATAGCTAATCGTTTGTTGCGCCGAGTACGGGATTTTGCGCACGCAAACGGACGCACCGCGGTATCTTTGCAGGACGCCAAAGCAGCACTAACAGCACTTCAAATCGATGCGCTTGGTCTAGATGCGATGGATCGGCGTATTCTGAGAACGATCATAGAATCCTTCAATGGAGGTCCCGTTGGGATCGCCACTATTGCCACCTCCGTAAGTGAGGAGATAGAGACCGTCGAAGACGTTTACGAACCCTTCTTGGTGCAAACTGGATTGATAGCTCGTACCCGGCGCGGGCGGGAGATTACTGACAAGGGATTTGCTCACCTAAATATGCGTCGAAACTCCGCCGCTGCAAATGAGGGGGGTGGGTGACGCTTAGAATCGGTTGTATCCGCTTAACAAAACAGATTGGACGGCTGTGTCTCTTGTGCCTGTGTCTCCTGTGCAGCCTATCTTTGATCGCGGTTGGTCCCGCTGGAGCGGAAGATCTAAACGTTCGTTGGCAATCCGCAGCGCGCCAGAGTGTAGTTCTTAAATGGAAGCCGCCGAGCAAAGAGATTTCCGCGTGCCTGGAAGGGGGCTTTACCTACGCGGTTCGATACGAGTTTAAACTTTGCTCTCTTCGACTGTTGTGGTGGGATGAGTGCGAAGGTCAAAGGTTAGATAAACGCGTTTCTCGAGATCCGATCAGTGATGTTATCACTCTAAAGTCCGATCGTTTATGGGACAATGAAGGGCCTAAATCGGATGAATTCTCATTGCTAACAGATGCGCTTAAGCCGATTGGGCGAGAAATTTTTCTAATCCAACTTCCTAAATCCCTTCGCGCAAAGCGGGTCTTGAAAACAAGGGTTAGTTCCGCTTGTCGCGGGCAGTCGAGCGGTTTTCTCGATCGAATCCCAGCGATCCTAACCTTAGGAATTCTTTCTCGTGCCCCGAGCCCCGGGGGTGACTTCGACTCAGGCTGGACTGAATTTTCCCTAAAGGATTAGGAGTTGAGTAGGTAATTAATGTCGCAACGTTGGAGACGCCAGCTCGCAATAGGCTATCACCGCTCCGGCACTGGATTGCGTCTAGTAGTTGCGTTGCTCGTTATCGCCGTAGCCGTTTCATTAATCATGGTGCGAGAGCCCACGGATGATGATCTTTCCGGAGCCAGCGGAACTGCGAGTATTCAAATTTTCTTACTCGTAAACGGGTTGATTTCTCTAGTACTGGTGCTTGCGTTTCTGGTCGGTCGCAATCTGGTTAAATTGTTCTTTGACCGTCGCCGTGGATTACTAGGATCTCGTCTACGACTACGCTTAGCGCTTTCATTGGTTCTACTGACATTGGTGCCCACAGCGCTTTTGTTTGTAGTAGCTAGCGGGTTGATCACGCAATCGTTTGATGGGCTGCTTAGCTCACACGTTGAAGGGGCGATTGATGGATCGATCGAAATCGCTCGCCAATTTGATTCTCTAAGTGAATCTAGCTTGATCAATGATGCGCGCGCGATTCAAGCTTTAAACCCGACATTTTTAGAATCTGAGGTACATGAGAGATTGGAGCGAGAGCGCTCTGATCGTAAGCTTTACAGTATCGGGATTTATCACTTAGACGGCTCTCTTGTGGGGCAATCCCGTGCGGTCACTACTCAGTTAGAGGAATTTGCTGAGCCGGCGATAGATTTTAAGTTAATTTCATCCCCACCTAAACCTCCGTTGGTGCGGCGAGAGAAAGAAGAGTCGAACGAGTTTCTGCGTTGGTACGGTGGAATGGAGATTCAGGGTCGTAGTGTTGCTTTGGTAGTCACGCTTTTGTTACCTCCCGAAGTCACCCACGCAAAATCAGTCATAGTTGATTGGTTCCAAGAGTACGAACAGTTCAAGCTATTTCGCGGACAGTTACGCACCGGAACGTTGCTGACTTTGTTGTTAGTGACTCTGCTATTGGTGTTTGCCGCTCTTTGGTGGGGATTTTATCTCGCTCGCGAGATTACCGGGCCATTGTTGCGAGTTGTGGAGGGAACGCAAAGCGTTGCTCGTGGAAACTACGATGTTGTTGTTCGTGCTTCAGGCGGGGATGAGATCGGAATTCTCGTTCAATCATTTAATCGAATGACACGCGATCTTAAAGCGAGTCGAATAGCTGGAGAAGATCAGCGACGGTTTATCGAGGGAGTGCTGGCTCAGCTAGCTGTGGGGGTGGTCGGATTGACTACCGATGGGGTGGTCACGGTGATAAATGATCGGGCCAAAACATTACTAGGAATCTCTGACGCCATCGTTGGCCGAGTTTTTGTAGAGGCTACGAGCGCTGAAGTGGGAAGTCAGGTTTCTGAGCTCCTAGGCCTGCTCACGCCCACTACGAATCCGGTCGTTGAAAAGGAAGTCGTGATTCGTAAAAGCGGCCAGGAACGCAAAGTCGTGCTCACTGTAGGCTTGCTCTCGTTAGGGGCGAGAGTTGAGGCGGTTTTGACCGCAGACGATGTTACGGAACTTTCGCAAGCTCAGGCGCTATTTGCTTGGCGCGAAGTGGCTCGACGCATCGCGCATGAGATAAAAAATCCGCTAACCCCGATTCAACTATCGGCGCAACGTTTGGAGCGTCTCGTTGCGAATACCCCTCTTCGAGATCAAGTAGGCGATGTTGTGCAGACGATCGTACACAACGTCGAATCAATTAAACGATTAACAAATGAGTTTTCAAAGTTCGCCCGGATGCCAACGGCGGAGCTTGTATCTAGTGATCTTAATGCGTTGGTCGAAGAAGTCGTCCGCGGTTATAGTTCTACCTATCCTGATACTGCGTTTCAGGTCGAACTAGATCGCAGCGTACCGGCGTGTCTTTTCGACAAGGAGCAGCTGCGACGAGTTCTCGTGAATCTGATTGAGAACGCAATCTTCGCTGTTCATCACGACACCGCACGTGCTAAGGATGAACGTCCAAGGATTACGATCCGTACGGGTCACGATGGACGTAAGCAACGCGTTTTAGTTTCGGTGCTGGATAACGGCCCAGGCGTCCCACCGGAATTACGGCAACGAATTTTTGATCCGTATGTCAGTATGCGAGCAGGCGGAACAGGGTTGGGATTAGCGATAGTGACCTCAATTATCACTGATCATCAAGGAGCCGTGTACTACATGGAAAATCAGCCTCGGGGAGCTGGATTCGTGTGTGAATTGCCGACTAATCCGCGTTCCATAGGGACAGCTCCACATGGAAGATTGCAGGGTACAGGAACGCCTGAGGAATAGCTGGGATCGAAAATAGGGAATCAATATGCAAAATGCCGAGCCGATCTTACTGAAGAACTTCTTGGTCAAGAGCGCTACGCCCGAAATCTCTGCTTTGATCAGTTCTGCAACCGAAGGAATAAAAGCGATAGCTATCGCAATGCGTACCTCATCTCACCTGTCCGGATATTCTTCACAACAGAATGTCCAGGGCGAGACCCAAGCTGAGCTCGATATCTACTCTGACAAAGTGATGACAGAGAAATTTTTTCAAAGCGGCGTTGTCGCGGCCCTTGTGTCCGAGGAGCAGAATGACCTCTTGGTCGGCGGCACACCTTCAGGACCGTTTGTCGTGGCGCATGATCCACTCGATGGGTCGAGTAATATTCCATTTAATATCCCGGTTGGGACGATATTTGCAGCATTTAAGCGTAGATCGGTGACAAGTCCGCCGCAGCCGTCTGACTATTTTCAAGGCGGAGAAGCGCTCGTGTGCGCGGGATACGGAGTATATGGGCTAAAGACACAGTTCGTTTTTACATGGGGAAATGGGGTTATCGACACAGTACTCAACGATTCCAGCGGCGAGTTTGAAGTTCTAAACACCGCCCTAACCTGCAAACCGGACGGGATAATATTCAGTGCGAATGAAGGAGCTAGCGAAAGTTGGCCGGTTCAGATTCAGACCTTTATCGGCGAACTCAAACGCCGTGGGTCGTATTCTGGTAGATATGTCGGGTCACTGGTTTCAGATTTCGACCGAAATCTTAGAAAGGGTGGAATTTATCTGTATCCGCCAGACAAAAAAAACGTTCGAGGAAAGCTGCGGCTGCTCTACGAATGTCTGCCCTTGGCGTATATATGCCAGCAGGCCGGTGGGGATTCGTTTGATGGGGCACGCAACATGTTGGAAGTCATCCCAACCACCATCCACGAGCGTTGTCCGCTGTATATTGGGGCTATAAACATGGTTCAGGAGTTGAGATCGCTGTGTAAGTAACCGGCCAAAAACCCTGTGTTTGTAGCCTGTAGGATTCGGGATCGAAGTAATCACCGTTGTAGCCTCCGTATTTGCGGCCAGATTTTCTCCGGAAACACGATTTCATCAGTAATTTGAGGGGATTAATTGAACCTTCGGCGAGGCTAAAGTAGTCTTAATTGCAGAGTGTCAATTATTAAGCGAGCAATCCAAGTATTATTTTCGAGTTTTCGTTTCGAGATGGTTAAGGCTGCGCGCAAATCTAGGGAGTTGCGACGGACTTCATCCGATTTGCGAGCACAACTACTCGGACTCGTATTGCTAGTCGGCTTGCTGTCGAGCGTTACAATCTATCCACAGATCGTTGTCGGTGAGGGAGAGGGATCGGAACGCCAGAGTACAGCGGGTAAGTCCCCAGAAATTAAAACCTCTCTATTCGACGAACTAAAAACGTTTGCTGACGTGCTTTCGATCGTTCAGCAGGATTACGTTAAACCAATCGATAATCGTCAGGTCGTTGAAGGCGCCATCAAGGGCATGCTCACGACCCTCGATCCACATAGCAGCTATCTTGATCCTGAGTTCTATCGCGATCTCAAAGTTCAAACGAAAGGAGAGTTCGGCGGACTCGGTGTCGAGATCAACGTGCGTAACGGTATGTTGGTAGTCGTGTCGCCGATGGAAGGTTCTCCAGCTGCTAAAGCCGGAGTTCGATCCGGAGATGTGATTGTAAAGATCGATGGAAAGTTCACCAAAGATATGGCGCTCGTTGAAGCGGTAAAGCGACTGCGCGGCGCAAAGGGTAGCGCCGTTGCGTTATCAATTGCACGCAAAACATTCAAAGATTTACTAGAGATTTCAGTTATTAGGGATACGATTCAAGTCAAATCCATCAAGCACCGGTTACTCGATGGCGGCTTGGGATACGTTAGAATCAGTCAATTTGCGGAACAAACAGCTTCTGACCTGCGCTCGACTCTTAAAGCGTTGCACGCAACGGCGATCGAACAGAAACCAAATACCGGGTTGCGTGGCTTAATTATAGACGTTCGAAACAACCCGGGCGGATTGCTAAATCAGGCGGTAGAAGTCGCCGATCTTTTTCTTAAAGATGGGGTGATTGTTTATACGGACGGACGTGATCCTGCTCAACGCCATAATTTTTACGCCCATTTACGCGGCACGGAACCGGATTATCCGATGGTAGTTCTTGTTAACGGTGGATCGGCCTCGGCTGCGGAGATCGTCTCTGGAGCTCTGCAGGATGCAGCTCGTGCACTCATTGTCGGAACGCAAACGTTCGGTAAAGGCTCGGTGCAAACTATTATGCCGCTTGCCAATGGGGGTGCCGTGACGCTGACCACCGCGCTCTACTATACGAAAACTGGGCGCTCAATTCAGGTAACTGGTGTTAAACCGGACATGATCGTTGAGGCTCGCGAAGTTTCCGAACTGCAGTCCAGCTCCGCCGGGCCTATCCGTCGAATGGGAGAACCGGAATACCGAGAAGGAGACCTCCCAGGGGCGATAGCGAATCCGCAGGAAGCCATTGAGCTGCTTCCCACAACAACACCGGGCTTCGAAAGTACTGGTGAGGGACCGCTTCAGCAAATCAATAAAATTGATAATTCCGCGTATAAGCCGATCGAAATTGAAAAAATTGGAATTGAAGACTGGAAGGAGCGAGATCCACAGTTTGCTAAGGCGGTAGAGATCCTGCAAAGGGATGCTGCTTAGATCTCTTAAGCCTCCATTTTTGGAAGCGATCTAAAATCACATAAGATTCAGTCGGTTAGCTTAATTTGATTACATACTTCGATGGGCGTATCTTTGTCGCAGTGCATGGAGGCACGATGGATGTTTGGACGAGAGGTCTTTAAATTCGACAGTCGTGGGTCACGCCGAACCGAGTTAAGGGGTCTGATCCGAGAAAATATTGTTGCTGCCGCATCCGTAATTCGTCAACAGCGAAACGCGTTGGTCAATGCTGCGGCCAATGTACTTAATACCGTGGTGGAGATGCCTCCGGGTTGGAAGCGTTACGGTCATGCGTCACCTAACTTTAGGGCCGAAAACTTTAGGGAAGAGGCCTCCAGGGCGGTGGGATCCGATGCGAATGTTTCAGCAGGGGGTTCAGGGGTGGGGTTCTCCAGTTTCGGTAAAAACCGCTCAGAGCCTGGCGGGAATAACTGATTTCACACGCAGCTCGGGCCGGCGGGCAGGCGCGAGCGATTGCTTTTTAGGCCAGGGAACGATATTAGACTGAGCCCAACATGCAGGCGCGTAGCTCAGTTGGTTAGAGCACTTGCTTGACAGGCAAGGGGTCGATGGTTCGAATCCATTCGCGCCTAAACAGGGTGGAAATAGGATGGATTTGCATTATTAGTTTTTGATTGAGTTAGTTTATGCCAAAGATGAAGAGTTGCCGGCTCGCCGGAAAAAAGTTTAGGGTAAATGCGGCTGGAAAGCTAAAGCGCGCCCAAGCGAACGTGACTCACAATACTGGAAAGCGAAAGCCGAAGAGAATGCGTCGTCTACGCCACGGAAAGATGGTGGATGATTCTAATATGTATCAAGTAGGACGACAGCTTCCGTATCGTGCCAAGGGAAATAATTAGTCGACAGGTTTTCGGGCCTGTAAAAATCTAGAGAGAGAGGGGATATGCGAGTAAAACGTGGAGTGGTTAGCCGTCGTCGGCATAAGAAATTAATCAAGAAAGCAGAGGGGTATCGCGGACGTTCGAAAAACGTCTATAAGATTGCGAAAACTCGCGTTCAAAAAGGGCTACAGTATGCGTTCCGCGACCGTCGCGCCAAGAAGCGAACGTTTAGAACGTTGTGGATCTCTCGAATGAACGCGGCTGTGCGTGAGTACGGTATGACCTACGGTCGGTTTATCTTCGCTTTGAAGAAAGTGAACGTAGAACTAGATCGTCGAGTATTATCGGAACTGGCCGTTCACCAACCTGCGATGTTCGCTGCGGTTGTTGCTAAGGCTAAGGCAGCTAAGGCTTAAATTTATCTTGTCTCGAAATCGAGATATTTAATCGCATTCAGAATTGATTCTGTGCAGTGAGATACTTGCGTGCGGGGGCCTTGCGCTCGGCTTCTATCTGCCTGGCGTGTTATTAGACCGCGCCAGTTTCGCACTATTTTCGTACATCCTTTAGGGCTCTGTACTGGCGTTGAACCCACGAGGGCTGGTATAGGTGACATGGGAGAGGGAAAACGGATGCAACTTGGGGGGCTTGAGCCACTTTGGATCGGTCAGTTGAGCTCTGGCTGTGAGCAGCGCTTAAGTGAGATCGACCTGCGCGGGAATCGCCCTCCGTGGTCTGCAGCTTCGTTTGCCGGGGAGTTTTCCAACAAGCATGCGCTGGTACTGGGATGTCGATTCCGGGGAGAGCTCATCGGATTCGCAGTCATTCATCATATTCAACCGGAAGCTCATCTCTTGAACTTTGCGATCGCTCAGGAAGTTAGAGGTTTGGGTGTCGGCAAACGACTGCTGGATTTTACCCTAAATCTACTCAAGAACGAGGGATGCGAATCTCTGACACTTGAGGTTCGACGCTCTAATAACGCAGCGCAATCGTTGTATGAAGGCAGCGGGTTTGAAGTAGTCGGTCAACGGCCGCACTATTATCCGGACGATGGAGAGGACGCATTCGTAATGAAACTCGCCTTGGGTGTCTACTCAGATGTCTCAATCAATAGCGACTCCATCGATAGCGACTCCATCGATAGCAATGGTTCGATTGATAGCAACCCTATTACTGGCGCCAATCATCCGGGCAGGGATCAGTCCACAGTTGACAGTTAACTACGGACGGACAGGGGCGGACGGACAACGGCGGACGGATAGTGTTTTTTTAGCTTTTAACTTTAACACTATGATGCTTACCCCTTACAAATTACTGAAGCCCCTAGTCATGACTTTAGATCCTGAAAAGGCTCACAAGATGGCGCTTGGGCTGGGAAGCTTAGCGTCGTATCCGCCAGTATCATGGGTATTAAAATCACTCGTCTTTCAGCAGCCTTCAGCGAAAATTTCTTGCTCTGTTATGGGCCTACCTCTTAGAAGCCCAGTTTGCATCGCGGCTGGACTCGATAAGGACTGCCAAGCGGTTGAGGCGTTGTCCGCTACCGGTGTGGGTGCCATCGAACTTGGAACGGTTACTCCGGAGCCACAACCTGGAAATCCTTCGCCGCGGATGTTTCGTTTTACAGAACAGCGCTCGCTAATTAATCGATTGGGATTTCCCTCGTGCGGACTAGCAGTATTCAAAGTAAGACTGGGCAATATAAGTGCCCGGCAGCGAAGTGAAATAATCCTGGGGGTCAATATTGGCAAGAACAAAGACACTCCTATTGAAAGCTGCGAGTCTGACTATGAGCGATGCTCTTCGGAGATTGGAGAGTTAGCGGATTATCTAACGATCAACGTCAGCTCACCGAACACTCCCGGATTGCGAGCGCTTCAAACTCCGGAAATGCTGACGCGAGTAATTAGGGCGGTTCAACACGGAAATAAATTCTGTAAACCAGTCGCGGTAAAGATCTCCCCTGATTGCACCATCGAGCAAATATTTGAATTGGTCGATTGTTGCATCGCCGAAAAGATATCCGGAATCATTGCAACCAATACAACTTTATGGCGCCCAGAGGGGTTTGTCTCCGAAGAAGCGGGAGGGCTAAGCGGAGAGTTGCTTCGTGACCAGGCGCTCCCGACAATAGATGCGGTGTGTAAGCGCGCCCGCGGGTCACGCTTGTCGGTTATCGGTGCCGGGGGTGTCAGTTCATCCCTGGATGTAGCAAAGTTGCTCCAATTAGGGTGCGATGCAGTTCAATTGTATTCAGGGCTTGTATTTGAGGGTCCTGGCTTGATTAGTAGAATTAACCGCGAAATCGGAAATTCTAATGTGTCCAACCACTTACCTGGTTCCACCTCTTTGACCCAAACCGTATAGAGGAGTATACTCCTCAAGCTCTTAACGGTGCTTTAAGCACCTAGCTCATTGTGAGAACTGTTTTTCAGGTTTGAGAAGAGTAATTTTTGGCGGAGGAACCTTGACATCAAAAGCTGTGTTTAAAGTCGGCGATAAAGTCGTATATCCAGGACATGGTGTAGGTGAAATCACCGAAATCAAGATTACTCCGATCGCGGGGAATCAGGTTCAAATTTTCGGAATTAGCATTCTTGAAACGGGAATGCGAGTTATGGTCCCCTGCATTCAGGCGGAAAATGTCGGGTTGAGAAAGGTAGCTGACAAGAAAACGATAGATCAGGTCATAGAAATTCTTAAGGATCGGAATTTTAAAATCGATACCCAGACTTGGAATCGTCGATTTCGAGAATATTCTCAAAAAATCAAAACTGGTTCCTTATTCGAGATCGCACATGTGATGCGAGACCTAGCGGTTTTGAGCAGCGACAAAGAGCTCTCCTTTGGAGAAAAGAAGATGCTCGATCTTGCTGAAAATCTGCTGGTGACGGAGATCTCAATCTCACGCGCTCGACCAAGTGATAAAGTGACCACGGAGCTAAGGTCTATTTTTCACCAAGCGACTGCATAGTTCGCAATTTATCGATCTGTGAATAGCAACTTCAGAGAAGGAGCTCCATCGCTTGAATCGCCTAGGATCTTTGTGGTTCTGGTGGGAGCGGGATCTGGAGCGCGCCTTGGTGCAGAAATTCCTAAAGCGTTCTGTAAGATCAGAGAGCAGTCTCTTCTATCTCTGAGCGCCTCGGCAGCAGCGCTAATCCCAAACGTGACAGGGTTGGTATGCGTCGTACCGGCTGGCTGGGAAGCTCAGGCGAAGACGGAACTGGAAGGTATTCCGTTAACTGTTCCTTTATCTGTGCCTTTATTCATTACTGCAGGGGGCGAGACCAGGCACCAATCGGTGGTTCAAGGTATTGCTCGACTCGATGCTGAATTTTCGTTGCAATCAAGCGATATAATCGCAATTCACGATGCCGCTCGTTGCCTCGTCACCGGTGAGATTTTTCAACAATGCGTATTAGCAGCCCAAGTGTCCGGAGCGGCATCAGCGGCCGCTCCTATTCGAGACACGGTAAAGTGCATTCGGGATAGCTTAGTTACTTCCGGAAGTTCTGTATCCCGTGATGGCCTGTACGGAATGCAAACACCTCAAGCGTTTCGTTACGATGTCTTAAAGGCCGGGATGCTCTCAGAGCAGGCTTTAGAAGCCACCGATGAAGTGTCTTTAGTGCAAACAATTTGCCCCGTAACGATCGTAGAAACTCCCTTTTGGAATTTTAAAGTCACGTACAGTGAAGATCTTGAGATGGCGGATGCGATTTTGCAGGCCCGCAACGTCACGTCCGCTAAATCGCCCACACACTGACTCAGCGATTATCAGATTAAATTTTAACTGATGTCGAATTCCAGACCGTCATACCCTAATTCAATTCCCGTCGGTAAGGTGGGATTTATAACCTCGTAGTCTACTGTGTGAGTCATATGGGTTAGATAAGTTTTCTCAGCGCCTATCTTCTTAGCCACATCGCAGGCTTGAGGAATCGTGAAATGAGTTGGCTGAGGCTCCATCCTCAATCCATCTAAAATCAAGGTCTTCACACCACGTAACGCTTCCATCGTCGCCGGTGGCACATGGTTACAGTCCGTGGCGTAAGCAAAATCGTTAATTCTGAAACCGAGCACCGGCATCCGACCATGCATTACGGTAAACGGCAGAATAGTAATTCCAAACAGTGTAATCGGCGATAACGCTTCAATATCGTGCAACGTCAATTTTGCCAAACCACCTCCTTGGTAGTCTGGCGCCGGAGAGAAAATGTATGAAAAAAATCTTCGCAACGCAGAGTTTGTTGAGGTAGTTGCGTAACACGGAATGACTTGCTGTTGGATAAAGTTAAATGCGCGCAGGTCTTCTAACCCCAAAATATGATCCGCGTGAGCGTGTGTGAAAAGAACGGAGTCGATCCGCCGAATGTCATACGCTAAGGCCTGTTGGCGTAGGTCAGTACTCGTGTCGATTAAAATGCGACGCGCGAGTCCGGCAGAGTCTCTCTCTTCCGGAATCTTTATAATCCCCGAGCATCGTAGGCGTTTATTGCGAGGATGAGCAGATAGGCATACGGCACACCGACAAGCCGGCAGAGGAACGCCTGTAGAGGTTCCACACCCGAGAAGCTGAAATGTAAGGGCTGGAGCAACCACGATGCTAATTCGTACCAAAATACTGAGACTCCGACCAGTAAAGCGGGCATTTTAACTGATGTTGAGCGGATTGACTGAAGCGTACCGATCCGAGATAGACTGTCTGCACTATGAGCGAAGAACTTAAGAGCTTTAAAGTAAACGATCGGCGGCGTTTCGATGAGGAAGGTAACGATCGAGAGTTGTTTCCCGTTGATAAGGAAACACCGTCCTCACCATCATCCTTGGCCCCGAATACGTCGCCACAAGGCAGCGTAGAATCGAGCACAAGCCGAGGTCCGGATTTCGTCATGAAAGATGAGTCCAATCCTAGAAACGACCCGTCGCAAGATCCTAGTGCCTTTAATGCGGAACACGGTGGGATGTTAAGCTTCTCATCGTTTCTTATGTCGCTTGCAACCCAAGCGCTAATGCAGATGGGAGAGATGGAGCCTCCAGGGGGTATACGTTTACCTCCGGACTTCGATGCAGCAAAGCAAACCATTGAAGTGATCGGAATGCTCGCTATTAAGACAAAAGGGAATCTCGATCCGGAAGAGCAACGTCTATTAGCTGAAGTGTTACACAGTATAAGATTAACTTTCGTGCAGCGAGTTAAGGCTGCGATGAGTGCTTCTGGACCGGCCAGTAATACCCCGCAGACGGATCCAGCGGCTGGACGAAGGCCGCTCCACAAATAACTGGGGTTCCCGAATAACACGGTTCTGCTCTGATCGGGAATAATGTGTGTTCTCCGACGGCGACTGTCGTTTTTTTGACAGCACCCCCGATCGCGATTCCCTATGTCCAAATTTTAACTACTTGAAATTAATAACGATTATTAATCTGGAGTGACTCCGTGCACTGGCTGATTTCTCGCAACCACTGATGCAGGCGCAACTAGTTCGGTTGCGATTTTTTATCACGGAGATGTTGGTTGTGGATAAGACAAAGGTATCAGATCGAGATTTAGTTAAGCAGTTGAAGGCGGGCAACAATGAGGCCTTTGAAGAAATCGTAAAACGTTACGCTCCGAAGGTTTTTAGCTTAGCCGCCCGCCTAACTAGAAATCATTCTGACACCGAGGAGGTCTTGCAAGATGTATTCGTAACCGTACATCGCAAGATCAATCGTTTCGAGGGAAAAAGTTCGTTCTCAAGCTGGCTATATAGAATCACCGTCAATGCTTCGTTTATGAAGCTGCGAAAACGACGCACTGATCGACTCGTATTGATGGAAGAGCTGCCGGTATCGGAACAGGAGCAACGCGGCGAGGGCTCTGAAGTACATGTAGCTGCAGATCGGATTACGGCACGGCACGAATTAAGCGCCGCGCTTGATTCGGCCATCGGTGAACTCCCAGAGGAATACAGACCAGTTTTTATCCTTCGAGATATAGACGGCCTGACCTCGGAAGAAGTCGGCAAGATTCTAAAACTCAGCATTCCCGCGGTAAAATCCAGGCTTCATCGTTCGCGAGATATGCTTAGACGCAAGCTCCTACGGTTCTACCGCGAGTACGTAGGCACCGGCAAAATGGTCGGGAATCTGTAAATCCGCCCGTCGTAGCTTCGTGGGGATTACTCAGCGACTGTCCCTGAGGAATCCCCACGAATTTTCGACCTGTATTACCTCCGTGGCCCCCGC
>JBGSNS010000223.1:0-2194 GCA_041739515.1 Bdellovibrionota bacterium | reverse complement strand
ATTCAGCGTTAGCGGTTAAGCCTTTAGCTGCTGCCAAGCTCGCACCAGCTTGACGGAAACGACCGAATGCTACTTGGAATTCGGTGCTGCTCAAAAAGCGACCCTGGGAATCAGCGGTAGCTACTGCTTCGGTTAATGGCGTTTTCATGACTCTTTAGTTATCTGTTTAATGGTTTAAATTTGGTGGAAAGTGGATCGTGAATCGTGGATCGTGAACAGTAAATAGTTAATGTTAGGAGGACTTAACGATCCTAGACCTACTCAAATCACTATCCACTATCCACACTTCGGCTATCGCTCAGTGCAAGCTATTCACTCTCTATGCTACTGCTGCTGCGGCGCGATCGAAGTAACCTGCTACTTCCGACATCAACGCGCTACAATCGCCGTTGGTGATGCCGCTTTGGTTGCCAGCGATTTCGACTGCTGCTGCTTTCATTTTTTGAACGCCAGCGGCAACTGAAGAACCAGGAGTACCTAGTGCTAAGTAAGTTTCGCGTAAGCCATTCAAACAACGATCGTCGAGTACGGATGCGTCACCGGCAAAGATCGCGTAAGTGACGTAGCGCAAGATGATTTCCATGTCGCGCAGACAAGCTGCCATCCGGCGGCTGGTGTATGCGTTACCACCGGGAGCGATCAGGTTGGGTTGGTCGGCAAATAGACTTCTGGCTGCGTTAGCAACGATGGTCGAGGAGTTGGAGGTAATCCGGTTGACTGTATCCATCCGTTTGTTGCCGTCGGCGACCATTGCCGCGAGTGCGTCTAATTGACCGGTGCTGAGGTATTGACCTTGTGCATCTGCTTGGGCGACAACCTTGGAGAATCCGTCTAACATATATTTAATCCTGTATGCGTTTAATAGTTTTGGTGTCAAATCTATTGGCTGCGATGCTGTGGGCGAACCGAAACATTGCTTAATAAATTCGAGAAAACTCTCATATTATAACCAGCTTTTGCTGGCTGCCGTCGAGCTGGTGTTTTGGAACCAAGACTACTTATTATTCTAAATTTATACAACGTTAATTGAACTGTTGTTTGTTTATTTCGATCTTTGTCACAAACTTTAATAATCTCTCTGAGTCCAGCTTCTGACTCAAACATTCGGTACCATAGTTACACCACTTTTGAAGCGCGATCGTCAGAAATTTCGCAGGTAGACATCTCCAGGAGATCGAGTCTCAACGGCTAGAACGGATCTAGTGAGTCAGGACTTTGGCTCTCATAATCGATCTACAAGCAAGATTATCAGCTAAACGTGGCTGTTGGATTTTGCGGCGATCTACCCAACTTCGGAATGTGCTGGCAACTTCCGCTCTAAGTCGAATAAAAAGCCGTGAATATACTCTTCAGTCCACTCTTCACCATAAAACCGCTTTAGCATCCCTCTCGCGGGGTCTTTTTCGGAGCGATACCGGACATAGCGAAGTTGGGCTTGCTTAATTTCTTCTAAGCGGTGCGGATCGGTAATCGGTTCGGCTCGATCGACAAAATCCAGATATGCTTTGAGATAATCTTTAAATGCGCCAAATACATGCGTCTCCACCGCTTCAGTTTCCTGGGGGCGCGTCCACAAGAAAGCCGGCGAGAAAAATGCGCGTGCTTCTTCAGGGAAATCGCCACCCCACGGGAGCTGCGCCTGATACTCGTGAAACATCGGTAAAATCGGCGTGGTGTAACGTTCTTGATAGGCTGGCTCATTCCAAAATAACGGCTGCATATCGATCGCAATCAGATGTCCACCTGGTAATGTTACTAAATCTGCCCCAAAGAAGGGTAAATCGTAGTTGAGGTGGGGGAAAATCACAAAATTGAGCACTTGCAAGGATTGACCGCCTTGGACGTGTGCAGCTCGAATTTGCCGCAATTTAGGCGATTGAAATCCATAACTAGTGGTGAGGACTTCGGCTTGCTTGTCACCCTTTCCAGTCATCGCACTATTGCGATCGAATCCAGCCGGAATCGGGTAATCACTGATGTCAATTCGCGATCTGAGATAATCGATGCCGTAGTCGAGGAAGGGTTGATAGAGTGTCATTTTTCAGGCTTTAGGCTTTAGGTGTTAGGCTTTAGGGAATAGAGGTTGGGCTTTAGGCTTTAGGCTTTTGGATTGTTTCTAGGATCGATCGAGAGTTCTGGTTGCAAAACTACCTAAGTATCTCTCAATACGGTTCGGTTAAGTCCTCCATCACCC
>JBGSNS010000136.1:0-19076 GCA_041739515.1 Bdellovibrionota bacterium | reverse complement strand
GGGGCATGCTTTAAGTCAAAAAGAGTTGCTTCTCTTCCATCAAGTCCTAATTTTTTCAAAAGCTCTTTCCCTTTTTCTGTTTCTAGTCCGTCTGTGAAAAACAAAAAATCGATGTCTGCAGTTCCCCTAACTTGAGCGCGATATAAATCGGCCGCAAACCCGCCACCAATCGCGTACTCACACTTAAGCTTTCGAAGCTCACTAACGGCTGCTATGAACAATGCCCCTAAACTCATGATCTAAGTGTGTTTTTTGCGTGCTTAATCATTTTCGAACGCTCTTCGAGTTTATCAATTAAATCTATTGAGCGATCTTTAAGGGAGTCAGCTTTTGCCTTAATCTCAAATGGCTCCAATACGTCTAAAATACTAGATACAAGCTTCGACACTTCCGAATTGGAAATCTGATAGTAGATTTTTTGATCTATTTTTTTCTTAGAGATTATTTTCTTCTTAAGAAGAAATTTGATTGCTCGTTGGACATTATTAAGTACCACGTCCGATCGATATGAGATTTCTCTAACTGATACTGCAGACGAAGATCGATAGAGTGCCCTAAGCACTTCGAATCTACTATGCGGATATAGAATGTCCTGCGGGTTCATATAAGGATAAGTGTATACATTTGAAGTCAGCGATTCAAGACAATTTTCAATGACCAGAACGGGACTCCCAAAGATTGATGCTGTTGATATCTAGTGTTTTCAGTAAGTTATGCAGATGAGTTTCTTGGGTGTCCAATGTTATCCGGGAAACAGCAGCGTATATCCAAACCCAAGAATCCCTAAGTCCACAATTGCGTGCGAAATCCATGCTCCGAGTAGTGAGCGTTGCCGGCGATAGAGATAGCTCCAGGCAGCGCCACCGATTCCAACGGCGAGACCGAATACAAGTCCGTACTCTAGAGGGAAAAATTGTGTCGTAACCACTATATGGTGCAAGGCAAAAGCTATCGCTGCTAGAGCGTGTGACAAGAAGCGATCACCGAAGAGCTTTCGCAACTCGCCAAAAATAAACCAGCGCCAAAAATATTCTTCAATCAGGGAATGAAGCAAGGAGAGAAACAGCGCGAAAAGAATGTAATTCTCCAACACCCCAAGCGAAGCTGCTTTGAGACGGATTTGAGGAGTCGCAGCGTTTACCACGTCGCCAATTGGTGTCGCGAGTAATCCGAACACGAGCGCCAAGATCGAAAAACCAGAGATTAGACCCCAAACGATAGCGCTTCTGATGTTCCCACGAAGTGGAAAGGAAGGGATGCTTTCACGAATGACGAATCGATAGAAAGCGAGCGGCCACACGAGGGTAAAGATCTTGGTGGCGGTGTAAATCGGCTGAGCGATTGGGTTATCACTTAGCCACACAAAATACAGCAGCGCTGAGAAGAATGGCACGAGTGCTGCGAAGAAGAGAAGATAGCTTCGGTACGTCATGTCGTTAAACCCGAATTAGATTAATTCACACATCGAATTTAGAATACACGGAGAATAGTCGGAGTCGGGTCCGGAATTGGAATAAACTCCGAGTCAAAGGAGTAATCAGAAGTTTATTTCAGGGCTAAAGTCATGCCTGTCTGTAGAAGTTATTTCTATCCCTCGAACCCCTTTGTCGTTAGATTTGAACCTATGCCCCAATTTTCTCTCTTCCTATCTCGAACCCTTCTAATCGTGTGTTTAGTTGCCGTGATGCTGCTGCCATGTCGCAGTATCGCAGAGCCTGCTAATTTCGGAGTTAGCGGGAGTACCGATCTTGGAACACACTTGGCTTCCAGAGCCAAGCGAGTTAACGCCCTGAATGCACCAGGCGGGCTAAACGCTTTACTCGATCACTTAAGAAAACTGCCCGTTACGGGGGGAATAGATAAGGCTGAACTTCTATCCATTATCAGGCGAGGATTCTTGGAGCCCTTGGCCCTCGAACAGGTGGAATCATCGATGGCTGGAAAGGTGTCAGCCGCAAAAACCGGACGCATCTCTGACGTGGCAGATCTGATTCGATTCTCATTAGATCTAGTGCCAGCTACCACTCGACATCTGCAAGTCATACCAGGTGAAATAGAGGGAGCCAAATTACTGGCAAAAGATCTCCTTTGGAATATTTCCCCGTCCGATGAAGATATGTCGGTACATTTACCGTTTTTTCAACAAGCCACGAAGCGGAGCCGGGACGTTTTGAGCACTATTGTTACGGCTGCAGTGGACATCGGAGAGAGAGAAGCAGCACTGATGATTCATAGGGCCGATAAGGCGCTGACTCAGGATCAAATCCCGAAAGAACTCGCCGCGGCTATCAAAGGATCGATAGTATTTTTTGAAAAGCTGCCGGGCGGCACCTACGGAGTTGTGGGGGGAGTTGAGAGCAATTCCTATGACCTGACTATAATTAGCGCTATTTTGGACATCGGAGGAAATGACACATACCTATTTACGCCACCGCAGGGCGGCACGCATTGCAACAATCATTTGATTGTCGATTTACAGGGAAATGACCTCTACAAAAGTGACGAACCTTTTTGTGGACCAGGGGTAGCGCAGTTTGGTTTAAGTGTCGTCGACGATCGCGAAGGCAACGACAATTATCTCTCAACTGCGCCATTTTCGAGCGCTGCTGGACTTTTCGGCGTTGGGATCCTCATCGACCGTTTAGGCGACGACAGATATCTCAACAACGGGCCTTTCGCTGGGTGGGCACAAGGAGCTGGACTTTACGGAGTTGGTATTCTGATAGACCAGGCTGGTAACGATGAATATGTTGCGCAGAAATACTCGCAAGGCGTTGGTGGGCCGCTAGGCTTTGGAGCGTTGATAGACTTAACTGGAGATGATCTTTATCGGGCTAATGGACCCGAGTATCAATCAGGATATGGAGATAGTGGGGTGTATAGCGGGATGTCGCAGGGTTTTGGTTTTGGAATTCGAAAGTATGTCCCGGGCGGCGTCGGCGCGCTTTATGATTTTGCTGGCAACGACCGGTATGAAGGCGGGGAGTTCACTCAAGCCAGCTCTTATTTTTGGGGGTTCGGTATCCTTCACGATCTTGCAGGGCATGATCTCTACTATTCAAGCCGTTTTGGTCAAGCGTCCGGCGCCCACCAGGCGCTTTCGATTCTGATTGATGAGGACGGCAACGATACATATTGGGGCATGACGTCATCCTCTCAGGCAGGACCCTGGGATGAGTCTGTTGGGGTGCTAATCGACAAAGCTGGTAACGATACCTATCGTTGCTCCGAGTTATGTCAGGGCGCAGCTGCTCAACAGTCGCTTGGACTGCTAATCGACTACGGTGGACGCGATCATTATGTGGCTGCACAATCTAGTATTGTCGGAGGCGCTCAAGGGTCTGCAGGGGATAATTCATATCACTACATGACCAGCCAAGTTTTTTCATTTGGTGCGCTGATCGATTTAGGTAATGGAGAGGATTTTTATTCTATGGGGCGCAAAAATAATAGTACCGTCAGTACAGGCGGGATTGATGACTCGAACCCCGGCGAGTCAAGGGCATTTGGAATTGCATCGGACGAGTGAGAATCGGGAAGGTTGGCACTTGCTGCGACCAGGGATGTGAACCTCAATGAGTCTGAACGCTTCAATTAGCGGCGGCGCGAGTAATTTTCCTTACTGGCTAAGCGCTTTAGTGCCTACGGGCAACAGATAATACAACCGAGCGAGATCGTTTGGCTCAACACGGATGCCGCTAATCTCAGGCACATCGGTCGGACCGGAATAGATTGCAAAATCTTCGGCTAAGTAAACTACGAAATCACCGAGTGCCCCTTTGAGATACCGGTCACGAGAATTGCCCGCGGGAACTTCTAGCCCACGGGCTGTGAAGTATTGATCCGGCGCAAACCACACAGCGTTACGCTGCTTTAGTAGCACCGATAAGGAGTTGCTAGATGGGGCATCGCCGATAAAAGGGGATGAAAACATGACCGTCCCTGACTCGACTATCGAGATAGTTTTGTTGCTTTGATTGATCGATAACCACGCTCCGATCGGCTCGACCCGCGGTGCTAACAAGGCTGGAATCGAGCCCGGCACCAATCCGATCATTGGAACGTCTAGGATTGAAGAATCACTCAAATTTTCGCCAACCGCATCCGCACCAACATCGACCGGAACGGCGCGCGTCAGTGAAAGTGACCCTTCAGCGAGAATGCCGCTCGCCGCAACGACTGCAGGATTCACTAGTTCCGGCCGTGTTTTGGTCGAGCAACCCGAGAGAATTGCTGCTGTAATGAGGATGGCTATGATTGAAGTTCTACGTAACATATTGAAAAACCTAAACTATTGCCTTCTTTGACAAGTTGAAACATCCGCGCTCAACTGTCCGCCCGCTTATGAAGCTCAAAACCGCTAGCGCTGATAGTATGAAGAGGGCAAACTGTCCGCAAGTGATTTTTTCAAATCAGCATCGGCAACGAAGAGCCTTTGTAGGGTTCTTTCTCGTAGTGTGCCATTTTAGCCTCGTTGGCTGCGCTCTAAGATCTTTGCCATTCGTTAGCCCAAATTCAAGCGAAATGCTCGCAGGTTCCCGTATCGGAACCGCCATTCCCGGCCAAAGCAGCTCTGTCCCATCTCAAGAGCGGATTCCAGGGCAGTTGCCGCCGGTTGATCTAGCCGTTACCCCGGAAGTCACTCATGAAATCAACCGATATCTGCTGCGGCATAACGTCGGTTTACAGCAGACCTTTGATCGGCGAGACGAGTATCTAACGATGATGGAGGCGATATTTCGGGATGAAGGTCTACCGACAGAGCTTATAGCGTTACCGATTATCGAGAGCGGTTTTGATCCCGGAGCCCGTTCGCCGGCTGGTGCGCGTGGCTTGTGGCAATTTATGCCATCGACTGCTCGACACTACGGCCTCATCGTCAACAAGAAAGTCGATCAGCGATCGGACCCAATTCTTTCCACGATCGCTGCCGCTAAATTTCTTAGAGATCTCTATAAGGAGCACGGCGACTGGCATCTAGCACTTGCCGCGTATAACGCAGGCTCCGGTGGAATTCGGCGCGCAATGTTGCGAACTAAGAGTAGCGATTACTGGGAACTCTCCCGAAGTACCAGCAAAAAGGGAATCGCTATCCAAACACGGCAGTTCGTTCCAAAATTTTTGGCCGCAGCTGTAATCGCGCGAAGTTGGAACCGTTACGAACTAGTAGAGCTTGCGGCTGATCCGAGCTTATTGCTGGTCGGCATGAATCCTAAAGTTTAGAATTTTAATTTGAAGTGCACGATGTCGAATAGTTCATCGCCAGCGGAACCGTTGATGAACTTGCGGATCGGTCAAGGAATTGATCTTCACAAGCTAGTTTCGGGCCGCCCGTGTGTAATCGGTGGTGTTAAAATCGATTCTAACGTCGGTCCAGAGGCGCACTCCGATGGCGATGTACTGTTGCATGCGTTGATGGATGCGCTACTTGGTGCGACCGGCAACGCCGATATTGGGCAGAGATTTCCCAACACCGATGCACGTTTTAAAAACAGCGATTCCTCCGCGTTGCTGCTCAACGTGTGGGAGGAGCTGGGCAAGTCATGGGCGATCATAAATATAGATTGTTCCGTGGTGTGCGAGATTCCAAAGATCGCTCCGTATCGCACAGCTATGAGAAAGCGCATCGCTGAACTTTTGGGCACAGGCGAAGATCGGGTAGGGATTAAGGCAACGACCGCGGAAAAGCTCGGCGCGCTAGGACGCGGGGAAGGTATTTTAGCGCAAGTCGTGGTGCTGCTCGGAGTTCGAAGCGCGTAGCGCTGTAATCCGTCTTACGCGGCCTCGTTCGATCTGAATGGTCCGATCGTAATCAGCAATCGTCTCTAGGCGATGTGCAATAGTTAGAATAGTAGCGTGAGCGAACTCTTTTCTAATCGTAGCTTGGATTAACGCGTCGGTTGCTGGGTCAACACTCGATGTCGCTTCATCGAGCACGACGATTTTTGGCTGTTTAATTAGCACTCGAGCTAAGCAAATTAGTTGTCGTTGTCCGTGGCTAAGATTAGCTCCTCCTTCGCGGACTGAGAATTGTAACTCATGCGCAAGATTGCGTACCGTATCTGCCAACTGTGAGCGCTCCAAAACCCCCCACACTTCAGCGTCGGAAAACTCATTAAACGGGTCTATGTTCTGCCGCAAAGTGCCACTTAAAATCGTAGGTTCCTGTGGAATATATCCGAGTCTTCGTCGCAATAAATTACGTGGAACATCAGTCAGCGCTACGCCGTCGATCGAAACACTCCCGCTACGCAATTCGATCGCTCGAAACAGCCCCATTAACATCGTACTTTTGCCAGCACCGGTTCTTCCGACGATTCCGACTCGTTCCCCGGACTCAATTTCAAGAGTAACTCCGCGCAGGCTAGGCGAAAGATCACTACGATACGCAAAGGCCGCATTGTTAAATGAAATTCGACCTGACTGTGGCCAATCGGCGAGTTTATCGATCGCTGATTGTGGGATTAGGGCCTCCTCCTGCTCGAGCGTCGTGTAGAATTCGAGCCGCTCAGCAGAGGTGAGCCCTGCTTCAAGCAAACTCAAAGAACGAATGAGCCAGTTTAGCGTACTACTAATACTAAGCACGAGCGTTAAGCCGAGTGCTACGAAAGCAAGCTCTTTGGCTGCACTTGCGCGTACCCCTAATGTGAAGGCTGATACGATTACGATGACGCTTAAACTTTCAACCATTAATCCAAGCCAGCGATTGCACGCGACCATATTGTAGAACGCTTTCCCATTTACCGCTGAAGCATTCATCATCCGTTTTTCAAGAACCGCAAAACCGGCTGAATGGCGCAGCGATGTGACACCGGATGCGGTCTCGGCCATGAGCGAAAGTACAGGTGAGCGCGATACAGCATCGAGGCGCTGGCATTCACGACTTGCCGGGCGATAAATGCGCTGCGCCAAGAAGTACAACGCAAATACCGGGATCAGCACGAGCGCCATCCAGTGCGATGACACAACAAGAATCGTTGCGATAAAAATGACGGTTATGAAACTTCCTACGAAATCCTGAAGCATCTTGGGAACGGACTCATCAAGTGTCGTGATGTCGCGACTAAAACGATTAACTATTCGCCCAACAGGATTGGCGGTGAAAAAATGTAGCGGCGCACCAAAAACACCATCTACGAGCTCCTTATGATATTGCGTGCTGATGGTGATGCCGCGGATCATCGTCAGCGCCAAACGCAAAAATGCAAATACAACGACGCCGATTCCTAAAGAGAATATTCCCGGAATCGCGTATTCAACAGCCGTTTGATAGCCACGTCCTAGAATAGCGATCCATAAATCGAGACTGATCGCTGAAATATCCCGGAATATGAGTATCAATAATAGCGCTACTCCCCAGCCTCCGCTTGCAAAGCGTTGCATGTAGCGGTTGACGGTGGTGCCCTTAACCGCTCCGATATTACGTTCTTCTTCGTCGACGATGCTGCGTGTGGACGTTTCAATGCTCGACTGCTCTGGGAGAGGCACTGCTCCGTGATCAATTAGACCTGCGATCTCGTCAGGGATACGGGCGTCGGGATTAGAGAGTATTCCATCATTAATAACATAGGAGTGATCGCAGCGGCGCACGAATTCGAGCCTATGAGTTACAAGCACTATGGCTGCGTTTGGCAGAGCTGCGCGAAATAGATCGTTAAAGATCTTGTTTGCGACGTTAGGATCGAGCGCTGATAGCGGATCATCAAGAAGTAGTAACTCCGGGCGAGTGTACGCGGCTCGCGCGAGCGCCACACGGTGGCGTTGTCCACCTGAAAGATTAACTCCGCGTTCGCCAATAATCGTTAGATCGCCTTGCGGAAGCTGAGCCACATCTTCATCTAGAGCCGTGGCGCGCAGGATCTGGTTGTACCAAGCATCGTCGTATGGAAGTCCCATAGTGATATTGGTGCGTACCGAGTCGCTTAAAATCCAAGGGATTTGCGGTAGGTACTCGCGATGATTTGATACCGCTAACTCGCCGCGTGTTTGATGTAACTCACGGTGGAGCGTTAGTAGTAGTGCGGTTTTCCCAGCTCCAACCGGTCCCGTGACAGCGATGATTTCACCAGCCTTTACTTTGAGTGATGCAGCACGCACCGCAATTTTGTCGCCTGGCCAAGTACTTGTCACGGCCTCCGCGACCACAGCATATTCTAAGGTGTTCGAACTGGATTGAGACCCACTACTGTTTTCAACCCCGGTCGTGTTTGATTCCGCAGCGTTAAGCATCTGAGAAATACGTTCAGCGCTTACTCTTGCATCGAGAAACGCTTGAATCGCAGCCGGAATGGCGGAAAGCGCAAACCTAAGAGTACCAAGCGCGCTCAACGCTGGAAGAAGGTCGATTAGTCGTATCGCTCGTCCTGTATGCAACATAACAGCGATTGCAATGAGTGAAAAAATGACCGGCGCAGCACCGAAAACAAACGCGTTAAAGCCGTCAAGTAGCGCGGCTTTCTTCAGCAAACGAGCCTCGCGGTCTCGAAGCGCTATGATCTCCGCTGCGCGCGGTGATTCCCATCCGTAAAGCTTGATAAGTTTAATGGCATTCAGTGCTTCAGTAGTTAGCGCTACCCGATTGTCCGCAATCATGAGCGCGTGTTTCTTAAGCTGTGCTTGACGACGACTAGTAATCGTTACGATAACTAGCGAAATTACTAGTGATGTTGAGGCGAGTAATCCAGCGATGCCTAGAAGATGACAGAGAACCGCGATGAGGATTAATACTTGGAGCGGATGTACGAACAGCGAGAACGAAAGATTAAAAAACCACGCTATTCGATTTGTGTCAGTAGCGGTGAGATTGACTACACGACCACTAGAAAATTCTTGTAACGAATCGAAAGAGAGCCTACTCAGCTTGCGGTAGATAAGCGGTGGAAGCGCTACCCGAACTCGCTGCGTTGCACGCAGGACGTTAAAGAACATGTGATGAACGGAGATCGAATTGGCGATGAAAAGCGCCCCGATCGCCATTATCGGTGGTAGAAGTTCAATAAATGGCTGCTGTGCTACAAGCTGTTCCAAGAACCAGCGAAAAGCCAATGGAATCAGAGCGCTACAAACGGCTAGAACTAAAGCAAATGCCGCTGCTTGGGAGAGAATCACCCGATTCGCGTAGATCAAGGCACTCAGAAGTGATTTCTTAGAGAGATTTATTTGTTCTAAAACTGATTCCGGTTTGTCGATGTCGCGAGGATCTACTAAGTCTTTAAAATCGAGATCTTTTCGCCCAAAGACGCCTAGGTAAGGAACGATCCACCAAAAGAAAACACGACCGATCAGTGAGCTTCGCTCTTCGGGATTTTTGCTTGTGTCTGATGCGCTTAACCTCACGGAAGGAGAAATCCTCGCTGCGTAGCGTCATTGCGCGCCGCGGCGCTGAACGTGACGGTTGGCGATAACGAAATCTCACCTTTGGCGATGTTAGACACTACCCACGGATATAGCTGATGCTCTAGCGCTAAAACGCGAGCAGCAAGGCTTTCTTCTGTTTCGTTAGTTTCGATGTCGAGTCCCGCCTGCGCGATAATCTCACCGGTATCAACACCACAGTCGACGATATGCACCGTCACGCCGTGACGTTTGTGCCCCTCGCGTAACGCGCGTCCATGAGTGTCTAGTCCTGGAAGCGCTGGAAGGAGAGCTGGGTGGATGTTGATGATTTTTCGCGGAAACTTAGCGATCGTTTCTGGTGCTACAATTTGCATGTAGCCGGCTAGCAAAACTAAGTCCGGTGCTTTAGAGGCGATCCAGTCCCAAAGTTCCGGCTTTTGTGCAGCTGAAAAGATCGGAATATCGTGCCCTTGAGCAATGGCTAGGCCGGGAGCTGCAGAGCGGTTGCTGGCCACTCCGGAGACGCAATAGCCGTCCTGGGTCTCTATCAGCCGTTTCATGTTCGATCCGCGACCAGAAATGACGATCACAGCGGAGAAGCGATGTGCTATCATGAGGCAGATATAGCAGACTGGTATGGCTGCGCATAACGGCATAACACTTAATTGATAGTTATTTTGTTGAGGAGATTTCCTATGGCGTTTCGGTCGCCGAAGATTTGTTTATTGAATTTCGCATTTATCTTTACATTCGCCAGTCCGGCTTTTGCTGATAGCTCCGATATCGCAGCCTCGGCTGAAGCGGTCGCACAGCAGCCTGCTCTAGAGGGACGGCGTTATAGCCAGCCGAGGCCTCCGGGATCGGTCTCCGAGGATGGAGACATGAAGGTTTGGGATACGCGGGGTCCGGTCGATGTATCGCCCCATGTGCCAAGCACCACAGTTAACACTGCCGATAACTCTGTCGACCAAAATCAAGGTGTGGCCCCCGGGGTGCCCGCAGGCGTTGTGGTTGACGCTCGGCAGCATTCCGGTATCTACCCCGGTGCTGAGATACCGATTCCGGTCCCTCGGAACTAGACTAAATGAATAGCGGCGCACAGTAGAGAACCGTTGCGGGTCGTAGCGGTAGCCATTATGCTGCCTCATCATGAAGACCAAACTACTCTTGGCAGTAATCATTACCACTGTAACGTCGATCGCTTTTGCGGCAACGGAGCAGCCGACACCAACGCCGTTACCGATGAGTGGTAACTTAGCAAGTTCAGTGACCGCGGGATCGGCTGGCGGCGCCCCGGGATCATGGGCGTCAGATGTTCTCGTTCAATCCCCGGCTCCAATCGGCGGATCAGTTTCGCGATCCGGAAATTCTTGGCTGGCTAAGGTTTTCAATAATTCTGAAGACTCGTATTCAGCGAACTTTAAAGTCATACAGCTACACGCCCGTGGCGATTCTATTCGTAACGATTATTTCTCCGTTACGCTTGCACCGGGAAAATCATCTGAGCGCACCTATTCAGTCGCCAATGGCGCGGTGAGTGCAAATCTTGAGCTCGCCAGTTGGAAGAAACTTGGCGGTGATAAGAAAGAAGAAGAAAAAGATGCCGCCGTGGCCGATGCTAGTAAAGTTGATGAGAAGAGCGCCGGCGCTAAACCCAAGACCAGCCGGCAATAAATAAACGCTTGGTGTAAACTCACTTTCCCCGAAGGCAGACTAGTCGATTGAAGCTTCTGCCACTCTGCCAGACCCCCATACTTTGGTACGATAGAAGGAATGCTGTGACCAGATAGCCAACAAAAAACTGCATCGCCTCGCCTGCAGTTGAATATTGGTAAGCATGGCCTACCTTTCTCAGCAACCTTTCAGGAAAATCTCCGAAATCCCTCACGGAGTATTTTTTGCCAGCTGAGCCAGAAGCAGTGCGTGTTACTTTACGAAGTTGTCGAGTCATTCTCGATATTGATCTGGCGATGCTCTATGGAGTGTCCCCTAAGCGGCTCAATGAGCAGGTGAAGCGTAACCGAGGAAGGTTTCCAGAAGACTTCATGTTTCAATTGAGTAATCAAGAGGGTAGGAATTTGCGGTCGCAATTTGCGACCGCAACAGTGACAGACATAGCTTACAGTTTAGCGACAGGAGATTCGATTCTTAATCGCGCAACTCGAAACGCCTCCAGAGCCGAAGAAACGGAGGATTGGGTTTTTAAGGGATGAATAATAAAGTCGACTATTCTAGTACCAACTAATACTCGAGCCGAGCTACTTTTTCAAAGCATGCAGGAAGTTAACTGACGTTCTGGATTAACGATACTTTCGTCGAACTGCAACAATGGTTTGAATTCTGGCCGACATCGTCTAACATCTAGCCCAAATGAAACGCACCTTCGTCCATAGTTTTTCAAAACAATTAGGAGAGCGGTGTATTCATAACGATGAACTTGTGAAGTTCATGGATACGTCCGACGAGTGGATCACTCAACGTTCAGGGATTAAGACTAGATACTGGGCCAATCCAGAAACACAAACCAGTGATCTTTCTGTGTCTTCAGCGAAGCAAACTCTTGATGCTGCTGGAAATCCAAAGATCGATGCAATAATCGCTGCTACGCTTTCACCAGACCATTATTTTCCAGGAATCGGAGTACTAGTTCAGAATAAGCTCGGACTTCCAGGCGTTCCAGCGTACGACATCCGCGAGCAATGCAGCGGATTTTTGTACGGCTTGGAGATGTCGCAAGCACTGATCGCCTCCGGAAAGTATTCGCGAATACTTTTTGTGTGCGCAGAGATTCATTCAAGAGGATTAGATTTGACCACGCGCGGACGTGACTTAGCGGTACTATTCGGTGATGGTGCTGGAAGTTGTATCGTTGAGAGTGAATCGGATAACACAAGTAATTCGATTCGGTTTGAAGTGCTTGATACTGAGCTACATTCGGATGGTTCGGGAGCTAGTGAGCTCTGGTGTGAACTTCCGGGTAGCGTAGCATTCCCTTCGGAATTGACCGCGGAGATGCTGGATGCTGGCCGCGCGTTTCCCAAAATGAACGGTCGAAAAGTTTTTGAAAATGCTATCAAACGAATGACGGAGGTATCGCTGTCGGTCTTGGGCAGAGTGGGATTAACCCCTAAGGATGTTGCTCTGATTGTTCCGCACCAGGCTAATTTGCGAATCAATATGATGGTGGCAAAAGAATTGGGATTAGATGAGTCTCAGGTATTCAATACAATTCAGAAATACGGGAACACTACCTCGGCCACGATTCCAATCGGGATGTGTGATGCTGTGGCGGCCGGGGCTGTAAAACCCGGTGACTACGTCTTGCAAAGTGCTTTTGGAAGTGGGTTTACGTGGGGCGCCTCGATTCTTAAGGCGGCCTAGAAAACATAAGTCCCCATCTTGGACCGACACAGGGAGGCGCGGGCACTCCCTTATCCGTGATCGGCTGCTCCTGAGTCCGCTGTTGTTAAAATATCGGCCTCCATCTAGTATTCGGACCGATCTTCTCCGGACGCGTTGACCTGCACGCTTTCGTGATTGGCATCGTTCTATAATTTAAGAGTGTTAGATTTCTGCTCATGCGACATATTATTCCAGTGATCTCCGGAAAGGGAGGAGTAGGCAAATCAACGGTCGCGGTAAATCTTGCGATTGCACTTGCACAAACCGGAGCTTCCGTTGCTCTGATCGACGCGGATTTATACGGTCCATCGATTCCGACATTACTCGGAGCTGGAGAGATTCAGACCGATCACGAAGGGAAGTTAATCCCACCACAGAAGCATGGTCTAAAGTATATTTCACTAGGTTTCTTTCTTAAGCATCCAGATGATCCAGTTATCTGGCGCGGTCCGATGTTCAACAAAGCTTTGACCCAGATGTTTCAGGACGTGGCATGGGGCACGCCAGACTATTGTATCGTCGATATGCCGCCTGGCACTGGGGATGCGCAAATATCCCTTACCCAGATTGTGAAGATCTCAGGCGCTGTAGTAGTGACGACTCCGCAAGAGGTCGCTTTGGCGGACGTGCGCAAAGCGGTAAACATGCTCGCTCGGGTTTCAGTGCCGGTGCTCGGTATCGTGGAGAATATGGCGGGCTATCCTGGCCCAGATGGTAGAATAATCGATATATTCGGAGCCGGAGGCGGGGCTAAGCTCGCTAATTCACTAGGCGTACCTTTGTTTGCTTCAATTCCGATTGATATCGAAATTCGTAAGGGCGGCGACGAAGCCAAGCCGGTTGCGCTCGATACTAATTCTCCATCTGGGCAGATCTTTCGAGAGCTTGCATTGAGTTTGGTGCACAGCCTTGATAGAAGCGAGGTCCAGGGGCCAGCAATTGTTAATTAGACGGTAGTAAATTAGCCTGGCATTGTAAGAGAGATTCCGATGTTTTATTTCGTGCTCACAATTCATTTGACGCTGTGCTTTTTGATCATCGCGCTCGTGCTTCTACAACAGGGCAAGGGTGCGCAGGTCGGAGCCATTTTAAGCGGCTCAAGCAATACGTTGTTCGGCGCTGCCGGTGCTACGACAACTTTGGCAAAACTAACTACTTGGTTTGCTATCGCGTTCTTCGTCACTTCGGTGGTGTTGATTAAAATTTACGGTGGTGACTCCGGCGTTCCGCGAGTCGTCACGGCGGTGCCTGCTGGCGATGGCCTTGAAGGATCGGTTTTAGGCGAAATCGTAAAGCAGCCCGAGGCGGCTGCTCCTGTGGCCGAAGTCCCTGATTCGGTTCCGGCTGCTGGAGTTCCAGCTCCAATAGTTCCCCCAGTAGCGGCGCCTGTAGCGGGAGAAGGTAAATAAGATACAGAGAGTTTGGGCCCATGTGGTGGAATTGGTAGACACATCAGTTTGAGGGGCTGGTGGACGAAAGTCCGTGGAGGTTCAAGTCCTCTCGTGGGCAGGCTCAGTATTTTTGGTATTTCCGGCTGGGAGCGCGAGGCGTTGCCTCGCAGTATTTACGATCCCTTTGCAGCTTCAAATTTATTTAAAGAAGTTGCATCACCTTGATCAGCGATCGTCGTTTGAGAATAGTTTCTGCAAAGTAACGCGCTAGACTGCGAGGCGACGCCTCGCGGTCCCAGCTATCCTTCTGTCCCAGGGAAATTATCGTCGTGGCTTAATTTGGCGGTAGGCGCGATGCAATCCGTAAAGCTGATCAAGCTCACGAACTGACAGCGACTCGATGGTCGGGTACGCCATGCGCGTGTATTTGATCTCGATCGCACGCATTTGATCATCGAACTTACTTTGCGCTCGTTGCTCTAACGCGCGTTTCGCTGGAATCGCTGCGGTCCATACGAATAGCAGTAACGCTGTGAGTGAATAGATCAGCACCATCAGATACTACGGTCGTAAAGCTCTGCGAAATTCTAAATATGTATTCTATCTACCCGAAATGACTCGAATATATCCCGATGTAACAGCCTTTCCGCCGATCCGTGCGTGGCATCGGTTAGGTTGTCGTGCGGCGCTGGGAGAAAGGTAGAAATCAGAGATCCCCTCTGCATTAGTGACGTCCTGGGCCCGTCGTCTTCGGCGCAGATCTTGTAACGTCATCGTATACTCGGAAAGTCTCGCAGCAATCCTAGCGCGACGGCGAGCGCTAGTGCGTGCGGCAGTTTCCGTGACCTTGCATCGTAGTCGTATGGTTGATCCGACTCGTCTAGCAGATATCCCCACCCTCGCATTTGTAGGATCCAACCTCGGAGCTGTCGGCGTTGGGGCAGCTGTTGGTTCCGGCTCTTCAGTCGGCTCCGGTATCGCTGTCGCATCCGGAGTCGGAATCGACGTGGCGGTTGCCAACGGAGTGTTAGTAGCTGTCGGTGTATTCGTTGCCGTTGGTGTTGGCGCTGGTGTCGCATCACTCGCTACCATCGCGGCATCAACGTTTAGGTTCTTACCGGTTACGGTTTTTCCATTTAGCGACGATAAAGCAGTTCCGCTCGAAAGAATATGTGAAATAGTTTCACTCATCGTTAGCGTCGGCTTGTATGCTCGAAGCAACGCGATCGCTCCGCTTACTTGAGGAGCCGCCATCGATGTTCCGTTTAGGTATCCGTAACCATTGCTCGGAAGTGTGCTTAAAATGTTGACTCCCGGCGCTCCGAGATCCACCGTCGTTGCTCCGTAATTCGAGAAGCTCGCTAGCGCGCCGCTTTGATTAATCGCTGCAACCGATACTAGATTGTTGACCGCATAGTTGCTCGGATAAAACGGAATAGAGTCATTGTTGAGGCCGTCATTTCCAGCTGCGGCGACAAACACAATTCCTGCCGCATCCGCGCGCTGAATCGCCTGAAGAAGAGGAGTTGAATGTCCACTGCCGCCCCACGAATTATTGCTAGCAATTATGTTGATATTCTTTAGAGTTTTAAGGTTAGTTAGATAATCGATGCATTGAATCGCGCCAGCTGTTGATCCAGAGCCACTTGCTGCGAGGAATTTGCACGGGATCATTTTAACGTTCCATGCGACGCCGACTACGCCGATTGAATTGTTTCCGACTGCGCCGATCGTCCCCGCCACATGTGTTCCGTGATAGTGATCGTCCATCGGATCTGAATCACCGTTTACCGTGTCGATCCCGTATATGTCATCGATGTAACCGTTGCCGTCGTCATCAATGCTATTACCAGCGATTTCTCCCGGGTTTACCCAGATGTTCGCGTTTAAGTCGGGGTGATTGTAGTCCACGCCGGTATCAATAACACCGATGACTATGGAAGCGGATCCGGTAGTGCGTGACCACGCTTCCGGTGCATGAATGCGTCCGACGCTCGATGAGTCGAGGGCGTAAAGATAATTTGCAAATCCGTAGTAAAGATCGTTTGGCGTGAGTGTCGCCGTGATCTCAAAATTAGGTTCGCAGAGTAAGCCCGGATTTGTTCGAATCAGCCTGGTAAGCACCGGAGTATTGCACGGATTTCTTGTGCTCCAGTAAGCCGTTACGGTTGGCTCTGAGCGATGCTTAGTAGTTCGACGTGATTTTGCTTTCAACGCAAACTGCGACAACGACTTGCGTTCTAAAGCTGTGAAACGAGTTTGATCACGCGCCAAAGTCCTGATCGAGTTTGAGCTGAGCTTGGCGGATCGGCTAATAATTACCTCGCCGGAGATGATTCGTGGTTTGGCGTCGGCTGACCCAGCGATAGCGAGGCCAAGCGCTATAAGAACCCGCACCCCAAACATAGGGACACCCAAACATTGCAGCCTTCGCACACTCATCCCTATTACTATCGACCCCGCAGATGCCGAGGTTTACGAACGGGGAGCATAAAATTCACGCAATGATTTTCGTAACCTCCTGGATTTACTAATGAATGCTGATTTCTAGTACGCACTTTTCTAAGCAACTCTTACCCGTTTTCCTCGATTATCCGTGTGCGAACGTAGCGACCCCCAAAGTGGATTTGGAGGCTGATTAGTAGAGAGACTCAGCTAAGCCTAGTCGGCTGCCGGGGTCGACGTTTGCATAAACGTCATTCGGAAATTTGTTATGTCGGTAGCTTCTATTTCTTCGAACTTATCCAGTCGTTCAATCGGCTCATCACTAGAGATCAAAAGCACGAAATCGGCTCCCAGCGGGGTATCCTTTCAGAAAACCTTAGACGCAATCGGAAGCGGAGACGCATTACAGATGCCGAAGTCTATTGCAGTGCTTGAGAAAAAAGTCTTGCGCGGCGCACCGGTAAACCCAAGCGAATTACTTTCGGCGCAAATTAACATCCATAAATTTAACTTGAAAGTTGAGCTGGTCTCGAAGGCGGTGGAAGGGATTGTTTCGACGGTGAAGAGAGTTCAGCAGCAGAATTAAACAGTTTGGAGTGTAGTGATGTCGAATGAAGAGATCCGATCGCGGGAACGAATGCGAGATGTCGTTACGCTTCAACTAACGACGCAGCGTGCTCATTTGCATAGTAAGGCGAAGCACGCTCAACGAGCTGACTCCATGAAAAACGCTGCCCGGAAGAATTTCGATATTATTTGGAAGACGTTGAAAGTCGGAAAAATCGACGGTCAAGTTGCTCCGCTTGTGGCCGCAGAGTTGACCCGTCGAGAGCGTTCACTTCAGGTCAGCACGGCTAGCTATAAAGCAGCGCGAGCAGAGACCGACACGGAAGCAACTAAGCTTCGTCGTTTAGAAGCGGTTTATCTCAATCTTAGCGAACAAATCGGAGTTCGAGAACGTGCGATAGAGGAGAATAATTTCGAATCCGCGCTTGAAGATCGAACTGGGATTATAAACGATGCTCGTGATCTGGGTTCCAATTCGTTGTCCAATTCGTCCTCGCCTAGCTCCGAAATTCGCGACACGAATTTTCCTCGAATAGACTCCGATAGAGGCAACGGATTCAAACAGTCAAATTTTAGGGAGAAGAAATCAGATTTATATGCACCGCCGCGAAATCCACAGCCCACAGTAGCGCCGACTCTTGTTAGAGATCTAAAAACCGCCTTTGCCTCACAGTATATCGATTTATCGCATGTCGACACCTGGCGTAGGCTCGATGAAACCGGTGTCCGTTTAGAATTAACTCTGGTCGGAGGTAAACGTGTTTCGTTATCCGTCTCACGCGCAGGCTCTGATGGATTAACTGTGCAGCTTTCACGAGCTGCGCTTCCCAGCGGTGCGCAGCTTGGCGATGTAAGATCTGCGATTCTAAAAAGCCTGAGTTCTCAAGGCTTGAAAGTGAAGCAATTCATAGTAACCGATGAGGATCAATAATTATGGATCATCTCAATCCGTTCTGGTTGATCGTATTCACGGGTGCGATCTCACTTGTTCCGGTACTGCTCTCAGTTGGAACATCGATGCTCAAAATCTCGATCGTATTAGCACTGATCCGACAAGGTTTAGGGACGCAGTCAACGCCTGGTCCGATGGTGTCGATGAGTCTTTCCTTGGTGTTGACGTTAGTAGTTATGGGACCGACTTTTGAAGCGTGTTTCCAGGCGTTGCCGAGTGATTTTGTAACGCGAATTCAGAACGCTCCATCAAAGGAAAACATAATTCGTCTCGCGCCAGCCATTGAGCCTTGGAGAGAGTTCCTGCGCACTCATACCTCAGAGCGTGAAACCGAAGCGCTGCGACAGATCCGAAATAGCACGGAGCTATCGTTTGCGGAGCAAATACTTGCGTTTATGCTGACGGAGTTACGCGAAGGATTCACGCTCGGGTTTTTACTACTAATTCCGTTTCTAGTTATCGATCTAATAGTCTCTCAAATACTAGTCGGGCTTGGGCTCTCGATGATGAGTCCTACGCTAATATCTTTGCCGCTCAAACTTCTTCTGTTTATCACAAGTGATGCATGGTTGTTGATCGGGCGCGGTTTGGTTCAATCTTACGGAGTTATAGCAACGTGATAAGGGATTTTCTCAGTGAAGCGTTGTGGCTTAGCTGTTGGCTGACCATCGTGCCGCTCGCCGCTGCCAGCGTATCAGGTTTGGTTGTGGCTCTATTTCAAGCCGTAACCCAAATTCAGGAGCAGACGACTGTTTACGTTGTGAAGCTTGCAGCTATTTCGCTCGCCATAGCACTTCTCGCTACAACGATCGCGGAGCGATTTCACGCGTTAATGATGCGGTTTGGTGCGTTAGTTGTTAGTGGGGGAGGTGGCACGTGGTAGCTGTGCTTGAGTGGTCACCGATTCTACTAGGTGGCGCCCGGGCGTTAGGTCTGGTCGTTTTTCATACGTTTGGAGGGGAACTCGTAGGAATGGTGCAGCG
>JBGSNS010000324.1:0-11781 GCA_041739515.1 Bdellovibrionota bacterium | reverse complement strand
GGCCTCGATGTCGCGGCCGTGCATGCGGGTGCCGCTCGATTCCTCTCCCTCGGCTGCGAGCGGTGTCATCGAGCAACCCTGCGGACCGGCACCGTGCCGGACGTCAAGTCGTTGTCCGACCAGGTCATCCACCCGTTCTCGGATCTGCTGCTACACGACATGGGCGAAGGACTCGCCGATGGCCGCCCGGACGGGACGGCGAGCGGCCGAGAATGGCGCACGCCACCGCTCTGGGGCCTGGGACTCACGGGGCGGATCAGCCGCCGCGTGGCCTATCTTCATGACGGCCGGGCGCGCTCGCTCAGCGAAGCGATCCTCTGGCATGGCGGGGAAGCACAGTCCGCGGCAGAGGCCTTCGCGGCGCTCGATGAGTCGGAGCGCGGCGCGCTGATTGCGTTCCTTTCCTCGCTGTAGTGGCCGGGCTGCAGTTCAGAACGTGAATTGCAGCTTCGCGTAAAGCGTCCGGCCCGGCTCCGGATACCCATCGGCGGGGGTGACATTGCGGTCGGTAAGGTTCCGGCCGCCGAACGATGCCGTGAAGGACTCGTCCATCCGGTACTGCAGCTGCAGGTTGAGCAATGTATACGCGCCGATCTCCTTATAGGTGCCGCCCGTGACATCGCTCCAGCGGCTGCTGGCGATCTCGACGCTCGGCGTGACGCTGAATCCCCGCGGCAGCTCGTAGGTCGCGAAGAGCAGGCTCTGGACCTTCGGCGTCCCTACGGGCCGCAGCGCCGGCTGCAGCGGATCAACGATGCGGCGGTGCAGCCAGGTGAAGTTGCCGCCCAAGGTCAAACGCTCTCCGACCTGCGTGTCACCGGCGAGCTCGAGGCCGTAGTTCTCGCCGTCGCCGACGTTTTGGGCCTGCGTCAGCTGTGTTGGCGTCGTCGCGATCACGACAGTCTGGATCATGTCCCGCACGTCAGCGTAGAACACAGACGCGGAGAGCTTCGCACCGTTCGTCAACCGACCTTCCCACGCCAGCTCGACACTGGTGGCCCGCTCCGACTCGAGGTCCGGGTTCGCCACCGCGGTACCGAAGCGCGTGCTGTAGCGTTCGAATAGCGTGGGGAATCGCGCCCGAGACGACAGGCTCGCCGTCAGGCTCGCGGCATCCGAGTACCGCCAGGCAACCGCTGCCTGCCCATTCGCCGAATGGCTCCCGCCGATCGGGTTCTCGTAGAGGCCTCGCGCCGTCGTGAACTCCTGCGCGATCAGGATCTCGTTGCTGTCGTAGCTCGCGCCCGCGCGCAGTTCGACGGCATCCGTCGCGGCGTAGGAGTTCTCGACCGCGATCGACCAGGTCTCCTCGCGGGTCGTCTGCCGGGGTTCGGTGTTGCGGAACGTCGCGCTCGTCGGGCGGTTGATGTTGAACTCGACGTGTCGATCCTTGCGGTAGTGCGCCGAGATGCGCGTGATGCTGCGCGGCAGCAGCGGAAAGCCTGCTTCGAGGCTTCCGCCGTATCCGTCGTCGTCATAGAGGCTCTGAAAGCGCCCGTTCAGCGACTGCGACGCGTACGTGGCGTCATCCCAGGCATAGAGGGCATTCTCGAACTTGTTATAGAACAGGCGCGACCTGAGGTAGCCCGACTCGCCGAGTCGCGTGTTCGAGAGCCAATACAGGTTCTCGATATCCCACCACGGCCAGGTCCAGTAGCTGTTGGGCGGGACCGGAGGGTTGTTGTTGACGTTGAGGGGCGCCCCCTTTCGGCCGTCCTGCTTGGTGTAGCTCACGGCGTACTCGTCCGTGTCGTTCGGCACGTAGCCGAGCTTCACGTTGATCCGGGAATCCCGGTTTGCAGAGCCGTTGCGCTTGCCGCCATCCTCGATGGACGTCGGCCGGAAGTCGCCCGACAGGCTCCAAGCATCCCGGTCGAGGTAGGACGCGCTGGCCTGGGCGTAGAAGTGCTCCTGTCGCGTGCCGACACGCGCGTAGCCATTCCAGCCCTCGTAGTCGGCGCTACGACCCAGCATCGAGCCGATCTGGACCTCGGATTCGAAGGCCTTCGTCGGCTTGCGGGTGACGAGATTGATGGCACCGCCCAGCCCGCCCGGCCCATTGATCACCGGCACGTAGCCTTTCTGGATCTGGATCTCGGCGAGGTCCGGGGTCAGGAAGCGGTTGAAGTCGAGGCGATTGTCCGCGGGCAAATAAATCCGCACGCCATCGATCGAGAGCGGCACCTGCAGGCGTCCGAAGCCTCGGACGAAGATATCGCGCTCATTCCGTCGCCCATTGGTGTCCAGGGTCGCCGTCACCCCGGGGACGAGCTTCACGGCCTGGTCAAGCGAATTGGCATCGAAACGCCAGATCTCGTCCTTGCCGATGGTCGAGTCCCCGAACGATTCCTGCACGCGCTTCGCCGTGACGGTGATCTGCCCGAGGCCGAACACGTCGTCCTTGGAAGCCGCAGCGTCGGCCGCCGCCGCCGGGTTCGCAGGACCCGCTAGCGCGACGGCAATGGAGACGCAGGTCAAGAAGCGTGAGGCACAAGGCATGGTCCGAACCCACGTGACATTGGGGACGGAGCGTTATATCCCGCCGGATACGGCGCTGGCCAGCACGAATAGCCGTGGCCGACGTCGCGTGCGCAGCCTGCCCGTATGGTGAGCAGCCGTGAAGGTCTAGCAGAGGGTCAGTCGGGTAGAGAACAAGCTGATTCCCGCCACCCCCTTCCCCAGTCTTTATATAACGAAAACATATTTTTTCATGATACGATAGGGGCCCCATGAAGCTCCCGGATCTAGCCTCGATCCTGCTCATCCTAGCCGTCGTTGCGGTTGTCGTTCTCCGCGTCGTGGGCTGGTGGCGGGCCAACCGTCGCCGAACTGGTCCGGGCGGCCAGTGGCCATTCGAGGCACGTCGGGCGGTACTGAGTCGCCCGGAGGCGATCTTGTATGAGCGGCTGGTACGCGCGTGCCCACAGCAGATCATCCTGGCCCAGGTCCAGGTCTCACGGATCCTCGAGGTTCGACGCGGCGCGCCGGTCCAGGCCTGGCTCAACCGGATCAGTCGGCTGTCCGTCGACTTTCTCATTCTGCGACGCGACATGAGCGTCGTTGCCGCGATCGAGTTAGACGACTCGAGCCACGCCCACCCACGGCGTCAGGAGGCGGACGCGCGTAAGAATCGAGCCTTCGAAGCTGCCGGCGTGCCACTTTGGAGGTATTCCGTTCAACGCATTCCCGACGAAGCAGAACTCCACACCGTCGTCAGCGCAGCTGCGCTGGAGTTGCCGAGAATCATCCCGTGACGACGAAGTCTTTCCTCCCCGCCCCTCGCGCCCTCCCCCGCCGGCTGCTCACCAGCGCCGAGTTCTCGAAGCTCAAGGACGTCCCGGCCGAGGCCGAGTGGTTCGCGAACATCGAGAGCCCTGGAACCCGCCGGATCTACAAGACCGACATCCGGGACTTCATGCTCTACACCGGGATCCGGGAGCCCCTCGAGTTCCGGATCATCACCCGGGCGCACGTCATCGCCTACCGCGACGAGCTCGCCCGCCGCGGCCTGCAAGGCGCGACGATCCGACGGAAGCTCGCGGCGGTCTCGTCGCTCTACGAGTACCTCTGCGACCGGAACGCCGTCCCGATGAACCCGGTCAAGGGCGTGACCCGGCCGAAGGTGGACACCTATGAGGGCAAGACCCCCGCACTGTCCGATGCCCAGGTCCGGCACCTGCTCGAGGCCCCGAAGGGACAGACCCTGAAGGCCACGCGAGACCGGGCGATCATCTCGATCCTGTTCTATCACGCCCTGCGACGCGATGAGCTCTGCAAGCTGATGGTCAAGGACATCCACGAGCGCCGGGGCGTGAAGCACCTGCGGGTGCACGGCAAGGGCGCCAAGGTCCGCCACGTGCCCCTGCACCCCGGCAGCCAGGAACGGATCGACGAATACCTGCAGGCAGCAGGCCACGGGGGGATTCCCTCAGCGCCCCTCTTCAAGCCGATCCGGAACAACCGCCGCGGCACGACGGATACGGCCCTGACGACCGACGGCGTCTACCAGCTGATCAAGATCTATGGGAAGCAGATCGGCGTGTCCGTCGACCGCTTCGGCCCGCACTCGGCCCGGGCGACTGCGGCGACGAACGCCTTGGACGCCGGCGCCGACATCGCGAAGGTTCAGGAGTGGCTGGGCCACGCGAACGTAAGCACTACGCGCGTCTACGATCACCGCAAGATGCGGCCAGAAGACTCCCCTACTTTCAAGGTGAAGTACTGACCCCGGAAGTGCGGCATCATCAGTTGTGACTGATAACGTCGAGGCCAACAGCGTCCGGCGCTGCAGCGCATCCAGGCCGGCGGCCCGTCCGCGCGCCCTGTAGGCTACGTGCCAAGCGCAGTGAGGGAAGGAAGTCGCTGAAAGGCGAGCCGCAGACGAGGGAGTTGGGCGACTTCGAGCGCTACCGGAAGCCGGCGCGTCGCCCGCAGAGCCAATTATTGGCCCGAAGCTACCGAGTGGACCCCAAACCCCACCACAATTACACCTACGAGATTGCCCGCCGCATTAGTGACACTTCTCGCGTACTTCCAAGTGTACCTCGGCCCATCCTTTGCCACCGCTGTGCATCGAAATACGCGACGGGACAGCCCATCATCTTCCGCGACTATGCAAGACTCGCCGAGGGACTTGGACTTCTCCAGCATATAGGCCGTACCACGGGAAACCGAGCCGCCCTTTTCTGTTACCGAGAACGAAATAATTCCGGCGTCCGCCTCGAACATGCGGCGAATGGATGCCTTCTCTTCATTGGATAACGTTGATACCCCAGCAGTCAGGATCCTATTCCCCAAGACTAGCCATTGCTCGCCCCTAGCTTCAAGAGCGCCTATGCTTCCGCTGACTTGAGGCCTAGCCGACTCCGTAGTCGCCCCGTCTGCATTCAAGATTCCTGCCGGAAACGCACAAAGTGTCCCGGCCATGAGGGCTCGAACGATGCTCTGCATATCTAGCTTCTCCTAGAAGTCTAATCCGCACGCGCCAAAACTCCATGCCCTTGCTTCTGTGCAACTCGGACCCGTTCGACAGAAGGCGTGCTCTACAACGTCTATGGACAAAACCCTCGGGGGCTATACGCCCCATGGTCGTCAGTTATTGATCGAATCTTCGAACTCGAAGCACCGTGAGAGCAGCTCATCTCCACCGCCGATGAGGCCGTATCGGAATGTGCGATCAGTCTCGGAAGTCACCTCTACCATCGGCGCCGATATGCGAGTCACATAGTAACCGGATGTCATGGAAATGACTCCAGAGAACATGCCACCATCACTACAAACACTGATAGTAAAGTAGAGGTCAATCTCAATGTAGGTTTCCGAGACAAGTCGAGAACGCTTGAAAACACATGCCGCAACAGTAAAGTCGGCGTCCGCGAAATCGGACATCAGCCCTCCGCTTCTTCCGAAGACGCCGAGCAAATCCGCCGTCGCGTATCCCTCCAGCCTATATGGTGACCAGTCTCCGCGCTCCCGTGAGATTGTATATCTCTCGGTGAAAGGTCCTATAGCGAACACCGGAACACAAAAGAACCCCGTCGGATCTGTAAGAGATACCGGTCTATTGCCCACATAGGCGTACCGATTCCATCCCTGCGTACTAAGCCCGCAGTCGAAGGAAGGATCGGCCGAAACGAACCGCCCCGCAATTGGGTTGTAAGCGCGGCCATTCATGTGCACGAGCGCACTGCTGTCGAGCATCTCGTGCTCGGTGAATCCCCGCCGCGTCAGATTATTCATTGTCGTCAACTCACCGGACGTCGGATCGCCCGTCCAGTTCGATCCGCGTCGATCGCCGAAGGCATCGTAGCTGGCGGCAACCAGCGAACTTCCGCCACCGTCGGTATAGTTCGATACGCTGCCCAGATGGTCACCGTGCAGGTAGGTCGTGTTGTCTCCGCCCCACGAGTCGCGCGCCTTCATCGCGACCATCATCCCGCCGGCCCGGATATAGCTCTTGAACGTGACCTTGCCACTGCCCGAGTCGGTCACCTTCTCGAACAGGTTTTCGACGTAGATCGTGTTGAAGTCTGTGCCGCTAGCCTTGTACGAGTGCCGCCATCGGCTTCGGTCCGGCCCGTAGTGGAAATGGCTCGAGTTGTTCGCATCCTTGTACGCGAACTTCGGCAGATTGTTGGCGTAGAACGTGATGCTTCCGTTGTCGGAACTCCAGGTCATGTTCCCGTTATTGTCATACGAGAATGACTTGCCGAAAGTCGTGCCTTCCACAGCGTGCACCTTGGTCGCGTTGTACCAATACCAGCCCGCATCGGACTTGTAGTCGATGTTTCCGTTGGCCTGGTACTGCATGTCGAGGTTCGTGGTGCCGTTGAGCTGCGAGTAGTCGAGCCGGTACAAGTTGTCGTAGTAGAAGTTCTCGCTCAGGCCCTGGTTGTTGTCCTGCCGCTGCGTCAGGTTCCCGACCTTGTCCCACTGGTAGGCGAGGTTCTGCGTCCCCGTGCCGCCCCAGAGTCCGGACTGGATGTAGTCCATGCGCGCCGTGACCTCGTCGAAGCCCATGACGGTCTTGATGCCGTTGCCGTTCTGCTCCTCGATATTTTGACCACGGGCATTGTTAGCCACCGCCTCCCAGAACGTGATCCACCAGGCGTTGTAGTCCTTGACCCGCTTCAGCTCGCCGTTCTGGTATTCATACTGCAGGCGCAGCCGCTGGCCGTTGCTGTCGGGATACGTCAGCGAGTTCAGGTAGCCGGTCCAGCTCTGGTACTCGCGATCGACGTAGTAGTCCGCGTTCGACTGTACGTCGCGGTACTTCGCCTGGATGGGCCGGGCGTACTGGTCGTAGGTAAAGGTCTCGTTGTAGTCCGAGGTCAGGCTCTGGTTCGTGGAGGTGACACTCTGGCTCTTCAGGCGCCCGATGTACTTGTTGCCGGCCGAGTTGTCGGCGGCGACGCCGTACACCCAGGCGCTAGTGATCGTATGCGGCGACTGATTCGGGATCGGCTCCACCCGCTGCGTCATGCGGCCAAGGAGGTCGTACTGGAACGTGCTGACCGAAGAATTCGCGTCGGTCTGTTCGGTCATCTCGCCCAAGGAATTCACCACAAAGCTCCAGGCGCCGCGATTAACCTCGGTCGAGGCGGTCGTGAAGCCGACGTTGTCGATTGTGTTGCTCTGCAGCGTGACTCCGCCCGTGTCAACCACACGGATCGTGGCCCCAAACGCGTCGTAGTCGAAGTTCTGGCCGTAGCTGTCATGGTCTCGCGATTGGGTCACGCCGCCGGCCACGTTGCGGACCGACTTCTTCTCCTTACCGTTGGCATCTACGACCCGGGTCGTCAGGCCTTCGTAGTAGGTGTAGTTGTACTGCAGCGTCGGGTCCGAGTCGCTAATCGGACGACTGGTCTGGGTCTGGCGGTTCAGTCGATCGTAGGTGAAGTTGGTCCAATACTGGGTGCCGCCACCCCACCAGAACGGAGCGGTCTGGCGCTTCAGGTTCTTTTCCTTGTCGTACTCGTAGTTGACCCGGTTCCAGCCCGAGGACATGGTTTCCCGGGAGACCACCAGCGGCCGTAGCAGCTCGTCCGTGTAGGTCCACATCTCGGTGAGCTTGTTGCCGCTGGTGTCGAGGGTCTTGTCGATCAGGATCAGCTCATTCGGCCCAGTGCCGTTCTCGCAGCCGAAGATCGTGCATTCATTGAAACTGCGGGTTGAAGCGGTCCCATCTGGGTTGTTCGTGCGGACCCGCCGGCCCCGGGCGTCATAGACCATCGTCGACTGGATTCCGTTCGGGTCGGTGACGCTGGTGCGAGTTCCATCCGCGAAGTCGTAGCCGAACGTGGACGCCTGAGAGAGCGGATTCGTGACGGTCATCGGGAACTGCCCGGTCGTTCCCCAGGAGATCGTGGTGGTCCGGGTCGTCATGTTCGTGCCGTTCGGGTTCTTGCCGACGACGGCCCGGCTGTTGACGTTGCCGAAGCCGTCATACCCGAGCGTCGTCGTCACCTGTCGGGTCGAACTGCCGGGCTCTGCCACCGTCTGGGTTACCCGGCACTTCGGCGCGTCCCAAGTCTGGTTGGTCGTGCGGGTCAGTGACCCGCCGCCGTAGGCCGAGTGCGAGCGGATCGACTGGATCTGGGTTCGCTGGCCAAGGCACCAGTTTGTGGTGTCATTGACGATGTTCCCCGTCGGCGTGTAGGTGCGGCTGACGTAGCTCGCCCCGGATTGGGCACCATTGGCGCTCGCCTGCTCGGTGGTCGTCGTCGTGACGTCGTACGGCGTCCCGTAGGTGTCCATCGTCACTGACGTAACGGCCTGAGTGATCTGCTGGTTGTGGTAAGCACCGTCCGATTCCCAGCGCTTGGCGGTCACGCTGCTCGCGTAGGGGAAGTTGCGGGTCTCGAACCCGGAACCGAACGCGAGATTGGTGAGCGTCAGGACCGATTCGCTGACCTTGGTCGTCCCGTCGCCGCGTCTTTGGCTGGTCGCTGTGGGCAGACCGATGTACGGGAACGTCTGGGAGTACTCGACCCAATTCCCGAGGTCGGTGTTGTTGTGCCAGTCCTTGGCTTTCGTGAAGCCGAGGAAGCCGCGGCCCTGGGCGTGCCAGTTGGCGTTCCAGTAGTACTGGCTGACGTAGCTGTTGTAGCCGGTGCCGTCGGCATGGACGTAGAAGTGCACGACCTGCAGCGGCGCCGTGAACCGCTTGGCCGGGAATGTCGGGCTGGCGTCCCGGGTATAGGTATCGACCTCGTGCAGGCCCTTGTAGAACGTCGCGAAGTAGATGCCGAACGCGTCATAGCCTTCGGAGGCGAGATCCGGCGTCTCGCCACTGTGCATTCGGGAGGTCCAGGTACCGGCGTTGTTGAACGCCAGGTCATAGAGGCCGTCGCCGTCCACGTCGACCGCTCGGACGTCGCTGCGGGCGGTGTAGCCAGTCGTTGCCGGGGTGCCGACGCTTTCCCGGGTGGAGTACGCGACGTTCCAGGTACCGCTGATGTTCAGCAGCACGTCCTGGGTGCCGTCCGTGTCGTAATCCATCGCGATCGCGTTGTTCAGGTCCGTCGTGATCGAGGGCGACACCGTCGTCGCGTCGAACACGCTCGACGCCCCGCCCTTGGCGAACGTGATGATCCAGTTGCCGCCGTTGCGGCCGATGATGTCGGAATACCCATCGCCGTTCAGATCAAGGATCAGCGGCCGCTCGCTAGCTGCGCTCGTGATCGTGCTGTCGGCGGTATAGGTCGGGGCGGCCTGGGTACCGCCGGCGACGAGCGTTCGCCAGGTCGTGGCGCCCCCGCCCGTCGGGATCGACTTGGCCAGGAGATCGGTGCGACCGTCGCCGTTATAGTCGACGTCAAGGCCAGCGCCCATGCTGCGGTACTCCTCTACACCAGGCACGCCGAACGGGTTGGTGTCGAACGAGTTACCCGCCGGCAGCGTGTAGGCCAGCACGTCGCCTGAGGCGAGCCCCGAGGTGGAGTTCAGGCGCGCGCGCAGCGTCGTGCCACTGACGTAGACCAGATCCTCGAGCCCGTCGCCGTTGATGTCGGCGACCTTGATCTGGCCGTTCGACGCCCCGGTAGCCGCGCGGCTGGTCAGCACCTGGGTGAAGGTCCCGGTCCCGCTGCCCTGCAGCACGCGCCAGTTGGTGCCGTCCGAGAACAGCACATCCCGGATCCCATCGCCGTTGTAGTCGATCGAGTGGGAGGTGGCCGGGTTCGTGGCCGCGATGCCGGTACTGGCCGCCGACCCGTAGCCCCCTCCGACCAGGCCGAACATCGCCCACCAGTTGCCGCCCGAGGGGTACACGAGGTCCGTCCGGCCATCGCCATTCGCGTCGATCGAGTGCGCGACCGTGCCCGCCGTCAGGGTCGCTCCGCTGGCGGATTCATTGCCGAGGGTATTGGTGCCGGTCTGCCAGTTGAAGTACACCATGTTCGAGCACAGCAGATCGCCCTTGCCGCATTCGTTGACGTTCTGGGTGCGGGTGCGCGGGGTGGAGGCTGCTGCCATGTACGACGGGGTGTAGCGGCGGACGATATTGGTCGTGTTGTAGAACACGTCCAGGCGCAGCAGGCGGTTCGTCTCCTTCGACTTGTAGCCGTTCTCGTAGCGCACCAGCGGGTCGGTGCCGGAGCGGGCTTCATAGACGAAAACCGCCTTGTAGGCGGGCGTCAGCCCCTGACCGGTATTGCCGGTCCAGCGGATCTCATTCGGCCGGTAGGTGCCGTTGGCGTTGTCCTCGGTGTAGGTGAACTCGATGTAGTTGCCGTCCCGGTCGCGGATTTTGTTCAGTGCCCAGAGCCGCACGGTGTTCGCCGATCCCCGGACTTCGATCCGGGAGTCGGCGCTGTTGCCGTATTCGTAGATCTGGCCGTTCTTGTGCTTGACCTCGAACGACGAGGCGCCGCCCGCGGCATTGATGCTGCCGGTAAGCGCTACCCGCGCAAACGTCTCGAGCTCGGTCTGGTAGGTGGCCCCGGAGCTGCCATGGGTGCCTCCCGTGAGCCGGAGTTTGTTGCCATCCAGGCAGAGCTTGTCCGAGTTGTCGTTCGCGACCGCCCGGACGTTGCCGTCCTGCGCGAACGTGAGCCCGCAGCGGGTGATGGCCGAGAAGCCGGTGATCCGAAGTCCCATGCCGAGCAACCCATTGCCGCGCTGGCTGCCGTAGACGAACGCGAGACTCGGCGTCATGCCGCTCGTGCCTGGTGGCAGGGTCACAGGCATCGTGTACGTGCCCTCCCCGGTCGGTGAGACCGCGAAGACGCCCGGCGTCTTGGCGGTCACCGCCCAGGCGGACGGCGACAGGGCTGCCGAGAGCAGCACGGCGAGCGCCAGCGGCAGGATGCGCGTCAGCGCCGCAGTGAAGCCGGTCCGGGCAAAGCAAGCGAGGGTGAACATGGCGGATCTCCGGGAACGTCGGTCAGGCAAGCGAGCGGTCGGTCGGAGGACGGGGACGACTTCCCTGCCCTACTTCGGACGGTTCGTTTGGGCCTTGCCCTCGATGGGGTAGAGCTCGGGTTTCGAGGCCTTGATCTGGTTGAAGCGCGATTTCATGCAGGCGTGCACGGCGGCCTGCAGCTGCGCGATGTCCTTGGTCAGGCCCTGCTCGTCGATCTGCACGAGACAGGGCTTCTCCGGCTGGGTGTCGACAAAGCCGCTGGGGACGACGCGACTCGGGGCGTCGCCTGCGGAGACCGAGACGGCCGCCAGCGCCAGCAACACGGCCGGCGTCGTCAGGGACCAGGGGAACGCCAGAAATCGGCTCGAACGGGGAATGCTGTTCATGGCGAGGTCGCTCCAGTGGGAATGAGGGCCAGGGGCCGGGTGGGTTTGGGAGGCGCGTCGGGACGCGCCGGCGGCGCATCGCTACGGCGAACGGGTTTCGTGGACCGGGTGTCGTCTGCCGACGCTCGGAAGAGCCGCAGGTCGACCGGTTTGGACGATCGGCGCAGGCGAAGCCGGACTGGCTTCGCATCGCGCACGGCGCGCAGCAGCGGCACCATGTCCCGCGCCGAGGTAATCGGCGCGCCGTCGATTGCTTCGAGTACGTCGCCGGCGCGCAGGCCCGACTTCACGAACGCCTGCGCATCGGAGCCCGGATACAACCGGAAGCCCGTCAGCCCCGAGGGTCCCTGCTCCGGCTGGAACCGCAGGAGTCGGGACGCGAGTTCCGCCGGAATCGAATCCCCGTCCGTGGCCGCGGTCGCCTGATCGGATTCGCCGCGGAACATCGCGATGTAGGGGTTCTCCGGATACGCGACGCGCACGCGTCGGCCGGCGAGCTCGAGCGTGACCCCGTCGTCGCGGATCTCGCGG
>JBGSNS010000052.1:0-2763 GCA_041739515.1 Bdellovibrionota bacterium | reverse complement strand
TAGCGCGTCGGTTTTGAATAAAGTTATCGCAAAGTACCATGCTAGACTGCGAGGCAACGCCTCGCGTTCCCGGGGGGGAGTCCAATGCCAATTTACCTGAAGCAACATCGCTGCAATGCCCGACTTAGGAGCTGGAGTAATACGAGCTATGCCAGGCCCCGCTGCTAATATACCAAGTTCCCATGCAACAACCCCTCAAGCCGGTCCTATAACTGCGCCCGCTGTCGCTAACCGAGCGTCGCAATTTGAGCTTAAATTTAACGAGATCATGCAGCGCCTTCCAGGCACCCCCGATCCTAGTGATTTTTCAGATAAAAAAACGGAGTCAATCGAGAGTGTTGCTAGATCGCTGAAAGTTCCGATCGATACGCTTAAAGAGGAACTCTATATCGCGTTGACTCGTGCTCGTGGCGAGCATCACTTTCTTAAAACCGAGGCAATTTATACACTACCACATGATATTCCGTTACGATTCCGCGCAGTGTGGGAGCAGCGCCTAGCCGATCTGGCGACTTCGGGTTGCGCGCTACTTGAGAGCTTGGACGCCGCGAGTAAATCTGGCAAACGTGAGCTTACTGAGTTTCAGGCGGCGCTGCTGCGCGCGATTCTTCTTGATGCGCCACAAAAGATCTTAGACAGCAAAGGAATTGAAGTTTCAGTTATTTCTTGTGGCGGGCGGACACTAGACCTGGAGCAAGCCGCTAGAGAGATTCGAGATGCCTTTGGATACGTTCCGGAGAGCGATGCAAGAAAATTGTTGGTGCGCGAGTCGCGTCAATTTAACGCACTCGAAGCGGCGACCATAGATGGTGCGAAGACTCTGACGCAGCGCATGGACGTCCTAGATGGGTTACATCGAGAGATGTTGGAACGGTCAAGAACGCCCCAGGGGTTGCTGTCGGCTGTTTCTACGTTAATGGCGAGTCACGCGCAGATATCGAAGCTCACTGGATTTAGCATGCTCCCATTTCATGAAGCGACAGTGACGATTCAAGCCCGACATTTAATCGCAAGGGAAGTCGAGGACTTGGTTTCGAACTCGTCAGATGAATTTAAAGTTGGGCTTCGCGAGAAGAACGTTACGATTGGTGGGGTGTTGATAGGATTCGATTCTGAAGTTCGCCTCTTAAATCCGGAGGAACCAAAGGAGGCCGCGATATTAATGGAGATCCTCACTGGGTATCTCGAGGAGTCTATCCACATGATGCAAGACAATCAGTTTGAGTGTTCTCACGGCGACTCAACCGTTGTGAGTAAGCTTGCGCTCGAGTACTCGAAGATCCCCGGAGCTCACATCGATTTTAAGACTTTTCATGAAGTGGATGCTCTGGGGAAGATGCTCGAATACGCTTTTGAATTAGGAATCGATTTGAAACATTTTGCTAATGCTCTATACGAGTATCACGCTGACGTAAGAGATCCATTCGTAGCGTGGTTAGAAGAGAAGGGGATTCTTCAGCCGCGTGAAGCGTAAATCCCTGAGAACACGAACTGCTGGGACCGCGAAGTGTCACTTCGCAGTCTAATCAACCCCTTTGCATTTACGAATTTATCTCGAAAATACTCAGCAGTCTTTTCAGACTTCTCACTACGAATCGGTTTTGAATAAAGTCATCGCAAAGTAACATTCTAGACTGCGAGGCAACGCCTCGCGTTCCCAGGGAACGGTCCTAGCTCCCATACGGAGATTTCACGAAAATATAACCACGCAATAATATGGCCGCACCCAACAGCCACCATCCGAATTGATAGATACGGTACCATCCAGGGGTTGCACGCTTGAGGATTTCAAACTCTTCTACGAACACCACCTCACATGCGCCGTTGCCCGTGTCGTCACGCACAAGGCTCGATTTTCGAACGATATCTGGATGCCCGGCAGGAGAGTAATTCACTAGCATGCCACGTAACCGAATCTGATCTCCGATGCGAGCTGAGCGAATTCGTTCTTGAACTGACTCATCCGCTGCCAGCAAGTGATTGTTCGATAGTTCATCCGCAAAAAAACGCTCCCATACAGCGCGATCCGGTGTGAAAATAACGCAAGTCCACGGTTCGCTGCTGTATGCGATGCTTTGATAATTGTCGTTCAGTACGTTTGATCCCCACACGACGCACAGATCCTTCATGTCGACTGAGTCACTCGTGTGATACGCATCTCCGATGCCGGAGACATTATTGTGCGTCACAACCACGCCAGAAATCTCGTAGTCAGCTTGCGGGTCGACGTCGTAAGAGCTGCCGCGATAAGTAAATGTAAATGGATCGCGCGTTGTGACACTTTGAATCGGTTGGCGCAGAACTTCGCTGACCATTTGGTTAGGATTTGGTAATACACCTTTGTTTCGATAGCCGAGATAAAGTGCGAGCACCGCGAGGAGTAAGAGTGCTCGTGTAGCCATCATCGGAATTCTCCACCTCGACGGTCTCTTGCGCTGTGACGGGTCGAAGGTTGGAAGGGTGGTACTATTGGGCAATCCTGCCGGCGAGTTAGCAGGAGGCCCAAGACGCGACGCATCGCTTGAGGAAGAAGTCGTTGGCGCGTCTTTCTCGTCGTCACCCTCTAGTTTAAACATACCCGACAGTCTCTCCCTATACGCTCTCTGTGATTCTAGCGCGTTGCGCTGGTGTCTGCGACCGTAAATCTATATAGATCCGCATATCATGAAACGTACAAGAACAGAGATTGAGAGTGTCCACTATAAGTTTTCCGCTACCACGGTAGGGGACGTGTTAGTCGGTGCTACAGGGAAAGGGGTATGT
>JBGSNS010000047.1:0-7360 GCA_041739515.1 Bdellovibrionota bacterium | reverse complement strand
TCTTAAGTGTTTCAGCTTTCGCAAAAACCCCATTAAAACAGGCGCTTTCAGAGTTCGATATACAGAGTCCAGCCGATTCAGTGAAAAATACTCAAAAACAGCTCGATTTATGGCCACTTTCTACCGGACAGTAGTGAGCGTTGCTCCGCAGTCTAGCGTGGTACTTTGCGGCAGCTTTTTTCGAACTACGAGCGCAGAGATTTGAAGTTAGGGTCTGTGTTTGGATAAACCCGTGGCTGCAAAGCGGTTGTTTAGACTGCGAGGCGGCGCCTCGCGGTCCCAGGGCCTCGCGGTCCCAGTCAGTTACTTTCCAAAATATATTTCGGCTAACTGCGGATTTGCACGCACCTCTTGCGGTGTGCCTTGAAGAATCAAGCGCCCCTCGTGCATCACCATTACCCGCGAACAGAGCTCGAATATAAAATTCATGTCGTGTTCGATGATAAACAGCGTCACGCCGGATGCAAGTACTCTACGAATAATCGCTTGAAGTTCGCCGCGCATCTTCGGCGATACTCCAGCGGTCGGTTCATCTAGCAGAATGGCTTTTGATCCAGCAGCCATACAGCGCACGATCTCAAGTAATCGCAATTGGCCACCAGACAAGCTTCCGGCTTTCTCATCCCGTCTACTTTCAAGTCCAACCTCCGCTAGTAGCGCTTCAATTTCTTCGTTAGATTTTGCTCGAGAGCTGTTCTCTTTGGCGATCTCTAGATTCTCCCACACCGTCATGTCACGAAAAATGCCGCTGGATTGAAACACTCGACCCAATCCCGCTTGGGCTCGGGCAAAAGCTGGAAGGTCGGACAGTTTAGCGTCTCCTAATAAAACTTCGCCCCGCACATTCGGAAGGAAACCGCCTAGAGCATTAAACAGCGTGGTCTTGCCGCTACCATTTGGTCCAATTAATCCAACGCACTCACCTGATCCGATCTCAAAGGTAACGTCGTGCACAATTGTGCGGTCGTTTATAGAAACTGAAATATTGGAGCAGACGATAGTCGACATATTTTTACGATCCTCTACACCGCCCTCTGAGCTGGAAACAATGTATCCCGTTTTTTATATAAAACAGCGAACAAAATTATCGCGAATACTATCTGACGTGCTGGGCCGAGCACCGACGGAGAAAATGGAATAAATCGCATCGCCTCGCCAAGTCCAGTAATGCCGATCGCTGCAGCGATACATCCGATCACGGATCCTGGCCCACCAAGCACGACGACGGTTAAAATGGAGACCATTTCGTCTAGTCCAAAAGAACTCGGATCGATAAAGCTGATGTACAGTGCGAATAGCCCGCCAGCAATTCCAGATGCCATCGCGCCTACTAAGAAAGCCAAGCCTTGAGTATTGGAGGGAGAGATTCCAAGTGCTGCCGCACCTTGCGGGAATTCTCCGGTAGCGCGTAAGCGTCGTCCCACACGCCCCTTGGTTAATAGATAGAATCCTACGTTGAGCGCTGCAGCAAAAAGCAGCGAAACATAAAGAAAGTTTATATTTTCATTAGTATCGAATCCGAAAAACCCAGGACGAGGAATGCCTGCGATTCCGAGCACGCCGTTTGTGAGCGATCGCCAATTAGTAAGTGTGTTCGCCACCAAATAGGTCAACGCTAACGTTCCGATCGCAAAATAGTCCCCGCTTAAACGTGTAGCGATTGCTGCCAATGGTGCAGCGCACAGCGCTGCAACCAGAGCGCAGCTAAGTAATGTGCTTGAAAATCCCAGCGTGATCCCTAATTGATAGCTAAGAAAATTAGGAAACAGCGCCGCTGTATAAGCTCCGATAGCGTAGGTTGAAACGTGTGCCAAATTAAATAAACGACCCAATCCGAACGCAAAATTAAAACTCTGCGCAAAGATAGAGAAAATGCAGCAGATAATCGCTATATGAATTAAGTAGTCCATTAGACTCCTGACCGGACGCTGCGTTTGGCCAATAAACCCTGAGGTCGCCAGAGAAGCATGCCGAGGATCACGACGAATGCTATCCCGTCGCGATATCCGATAGGGATTGATACAGAACCAAAATCGACCCCGACAATGATTGTTTCTAGAGTCGCCAACAAATAGCTAGCGAGAACCGTTCCCCACACATTGCCAAGTCCCCCAAGTATCATGACTGCCAACGCCTTAACGGTATAGCTGCCACCCATTGTTGGTTGGAGGCTTGTTTCGTAGCCGACAAGAATTCCCGCAAATGCTGCTAGAGCGGCGGATATAACGAATACTGTAAGAAGCGTGCGTGATACATCGATGCCTAGACCGGAAGCGGCAACGGCGCTCGATTGCACAGCGCGAATGCGTCTCCCGAGAGCGGTGCAGTTGATAACAAATGCCAGCGCGGAAAGTACTATGATGGCGCTGGCTACGGCGAAGATTTGCGAGCCAGTGATGAACCCAAATCCTAAATCGTAAGAATCAACGCTTGAGCTAATCGAGCGCACGTTCACTCCGAAAAGAATCGCAACGAGATTCTCTAAAATCTTACCGGCTGCAACCGTTGCAACGAATGGTAGAAGCGGATTACGTCCGATAAAGGGAGAGATGAAAACAAAAAAAATGCCCGCGCCAAACACTGCGGCTATCGGGATTGCAATTGCGCCGACTGTCGCCAAACTGAGCGGCGATGACCCCAGGGCAAACAGATCAGTGAAAAGCAAAAAGAGATATGCGCCGACCATCATGCATTGCCCATGAGCAAAATTTAATATTCTGCTTACGCCGTATGACAATGAAAGTCCGGAAGCCGCAAGCGCATAAATACTGCCGGCTATTAAGGCGTTAATTAGAAGTTGTGGTGCGATAGCGAGAAAGGACTCCATTCGGCGATAGAGTCGCAATCCATCGGAAATTAAACAATACGGCTCCTAATATTACGGGGAGGGTGAGTCGGTGGGGGGCGTAATCCATTCCGGCAGCGCCCAACCGGGCAAGTCCTGAGGCCGCAGTGCGAATTCACGAAATTCCTTTCGCGTGCGATCGAAGAATCGAATTCGAATGCTTAGCAGGTGCAACTCAGAACTTGGAGCCCCGTTGTAGAACTTATCCCCAATAATCGGATGCCCCAGCGTAGACATTTGTACCCGCAATTGGTGAGTGCGCCCGGTGCGGGGTTTGGCCAAAACGATCGAGCACTGAACGCCATCGATTTCAGCATCCGCCACTTTTTTGTAGAACGTGCTCGCCTGATCTCCACCCTCGGCCACAACTCTACGAAGCACCGCGTGGCGCGGGTCGCGATCAAGGCGATTCTCGACTAGTTTATTTTTCCATTTAATAGGCGGACTGACCGCCAATAAGTAGTATTTCTCAACCTCATGTCGCTCGTACACTTGCTGAAGTAACTTGTGTGTTCGGCTTGCGGTGCTGATGACGACGAGTCCGCGTGCGGATGTATCGAGGCGCGAAGGTAGATGCGCTTGGCGTCCGAGGTAGTCCTCTACAAGTTTTCGCAAATGACTTGAATGTTGTTCACGTGCTTGGTTGCACGAGAGTCCAGGCGGTTTATTGATCGCTATCAATTCTTTGTCTTCGTGAACTATCCAAGTCGGCTCAAGAGTTCTGTAGAGCGCTTCATGGGCACCATCCTTTGGCTCGTAGTATTCTATTCTAAATGGCACCTTGGGTAACGCCTGGTCTTTTGTGACCGGGTGTCCGTTTACGTAGGCCCCACCGACTTCAAGTTTGTTGGGCCATGACGCTCCGGGAACATTCGGAAATTCGCTTTGAAGCGCCTGAATCAATGACTTAGGAGCTGTGCTTGGGTTGCGATAAATGAATTCATGGCGAACGCTCGTCAATGCGGACTCAACGGCGCGTAACTGCTCGTCGTGGTCGTTCTTCTTGGTCACTTCTTGTCGGCTGAATTCTTAGTTGCAGCCGGTGGTTCGCTTCGCTTTGCAGTGCGCGTCAATCGGTACGATTTGATCGCAGCGGTCAATCGAGTGAGGCGATCAATTATTTCAATCGGACCAAGCTCAGCGCTTAGCGGTACGGGACGAGCTAATCCGAAAAGCTCCTCTAACTTACGAGCTTTTTCTAAAGTATTTCCGGCGAGCAAGGCTGTGATCCTATTCTTCAGAACATCCCGCCTAGCGGTGCGAATTTCAACGAGAGATTCCATTAGTCCTCGCTGCGACGCATCAGCCTTGATTACGCCAACCACAGGACATTCCGGAATTGATGCGATCGATGGCTCCGCTTTGGCGTCAATAACTAACCTCGTGTCTCCGAATATCGTAGAGCCATCCGCCATCTCAGCCATAGCAAGGGCTGCGGATGATTTTTCCGGCACGTCAAACGTTACGGTTAAGGTATTAACGGAAAATCGCTTCAGGGACACAGAGGGAATCATCTGTAGGCTTTGACCTAGTGCAATACCGGTTACCGATCGAGGCTCATCGGAAATTGGCAAATCAACCGATACTGTAATCGATTCGGCATGTATCGGTGTTGAACTCAAAACTGCCCCGAACGCCAAGACACACATCATCACTAAGCCGACACCAAAATGGCGCACACTAGTCGATATTTTCTGTTTGGAATTTGTGACTTTCATTTCGATCGTTTTCACTGCGTAGCAATCTCCTTTTGAAGCGCCTCGGTGGCGTTTAAAGCCGCCGTATAGGCGTCGATCTCCTGTTCCAGGACTCGTGCTGAAATGGCCAATCTTTCAAGCTCTGAATTTTTGGAGTTTCCCAACGTGCTAGCGTTTAAGCTCGGCACACACGGTCTGCGAACGGTGAACCTGTCGGACGACGCAACGCCACCGCCGGAAAGCGGCACAATAAATTGATACGACAACTCTGCCAGAGGAGATGCGAGTTCGAACTCGTATACGGGACGTTCTGCCGCGTTGCGATAACTGTTTGTTAGAGGGACCGGAAGAAGCCGCCCGTCGCGAACGGCAACTATTTTCATTGGAAGCGATATCTCCCTGGTTCCGAGAACCTCGACCCCCAAGATGAGTGGCTGACCGGGTGCGGGTAATGTTTTCTCAGTAAGCGCTTTATGAGCGAGTTGAAGCGATGTTTTCGCGGCTGGCTTCCCGGATGCTGATGGCGCTTGAGCGGAGGCAATCGCGCAGATCATCAAAGTGCCTACTACGACGGTTCTGAGCAGGTAGAGACTCCCCCGGAGCTTACCGGGCTTATAACTTAAGCATTTCATATCCATGTTCTACGACACGATGCGACTCTAGGATACACCTCTTGAAGTTGAAATTCTCTCATTCGGGGGCGATTATCGAGCGAGACGCGCTTCCCAGCGACCTTGTGCTCCGGTCGAAAGATCATGAAAGAATCCGATAATTGCATCGCCGTCTACCTGTCCGGTGAAATCAACGAGAAACCCGTTGGAACTTACCCTAAGCTTGTCAGGGGTTGTGCCCGGTGGGTAGCGCCCTAGTACCGGAGACCACCCATCGACTCCTATCATCGTGATTACAGCACTGGCATCTGACGGTACGATAAACGCTAACGCGCTTGTCTTGCCTGGGACGAGTCCTTGGAGTCGCCCCTCATACCGCCCCGGTTCGAGTTTAGGAAAGCTTAAGTTTGCAATCTGTGTTGGATATCGGATCTCAGTGCTGATCGCTGGAGTCTCTGCAGTTTTGTCTCGCGATCCGGAGCTGGACGAAAAAAGAACTAGCCCGAGGACGAACGTCGCCATCACGGCCGCGATGGGAACGTATTTCTTGGTGCTCGGATCAGCTTGAAGCTCTTCTAGCTTTAGAGCCAAAGCATCAAGCGCTTCAGCGGCGCGCTCCCGTAATGTTTGCACAAAAGTTGATTGCGCCGGATGACTCGTCTGGGTACCAGATGTGTTCTGCTCTAAGTCAGGAATTGAGCTGCGTTTAATGGTTGCGGTTGGTGTTCGGCTCTGCTGATTGTTTTGCGATTTGACCTGAAGCGCCGTTTCGCGGCGAGCTCCAGCTAGTTGCTCCGTAGGTGATGCCAAAGTAGGAGGCACCGTTCGATCGGTGTTGCGATGGTCGCCCGCTCGAGCGGCAGCCACCTCTTCGCGAGGAATAAGTACCGTTTCGCGCGCAACATCGCGCTCAGCTAAAACTTCATCCTCTCCACTGACTAGTTCTCCAACTGCTAGCTGTGAAGGTATTGAATTGCCGGTATCTTGGGAATTTGAAGCGACCGATAGGTCTCCAGCAAGATCTGAGTCAAAGTCACCAGATCCGAAATTGGAATCCACGCCGGTGGATTTCATAGATGTGGAGCGTGCTCGATTCTTAGTTTTTCGCTTAGATTTGTCCCTGCCGATGAGCAAAGATTCAAAAAGTTGTTGTCCGTTCTCAAACCGTGAGTTTGGGTCGAAGGCAAGACAACGCATGATCGCCGAGTTAATATAATCCGGAATATGCGGGGCCACCTGAACAAGCTCTGTAAAAGCGCCGTCTCGGCGAATGTCCAATTGTTCAGCTAGCGGTGCGCTAGCGAACGGATGAACGCCTGCTAAGAGTTCGTAGAACGTAACCCCAAGGCTGTAGACGTCAGAGCGTTGATCGCAGCGAATACCGTCGAGTACTTCAGGAGCTAAATATTCCATCGTACCAACCCCGCGTTGGAGATCGCTCAACGCTGCTTCGTCGGATGGCAGCACGGCTACGCCGAAGTCGGCGATCCGAATCTCCGCTTCGTTCATGACTAGGATATTATCCGGCTTGATGTCGCGGTGAATCAGTCCGGCACGATGAACGTAGCCGAGCGCTTCCGCTGCTTGTGTAAAATATCGTTCGCGTTGCGTCGGGGAGCATTTGTCTCCATGCTCTGTGATGTAGACGCGAAGATCTCTATGCGGAGCAAATTCCATCGATAGGTAGCAAAGATCTCCAACTGATCGGAAGTCATCGAGGCGGACAACATATCTGTGTCGCGCGTAAAGCATCGCGAGAGCCTCTTTGCGTAGGCGCTCTTTCGCTGGGACGCTTGCTCCCTTGTCTGTAAGAACTTTAATCGCAACATCGGCGTACGGCGCAGTTGCGCGCCGTCCGTGGTATACGACGCTTGCCGCACCACGCCCAACGATCGATACGATTTCGTATCGTCCGTCGAAAATTTTCCGTGTTTTGCTACTCTCTGTTGACATCTTTTTGACTAGTTTTCATTTCCCAACAACAACTAAAGCGATCAAACCAAGCTGTCAGGGTGTACTACTATCCTTGTTATCTAATCCTCTAAAGTTATGGGCTGCTCCACCGGGGGCGATACCTAACTCATAAATGCGAGAATTCAGGGTTTCGAAGGGGAAAGAGCATTACCCAACCGTAGGAAGAACACCAGGGGAAGCGCTACGACTTTCTCGTAGACTCCCCGGGACCGCGAGGCCCTGGGACCGCGAGG
>JBGSNS010000034.1:0-2673 GCA_041739515.1 Bdellovibrionota bacterium | reverse complement strand
AACGGTACCGATTTTGACTTCAGAATTCTTCGATCTCGAGTAATCAGCGGCACGTTATGTACTATGCTTGTGGCAGCGATTATTTCGTCCGCTGGATCACTAGAAAAATCTAACCCTGTACTCGCTCTGCAAATTTGAAGGGATAACGGCAAGATTTGAATTTGACCTAGAGCTCGAGTGAACTCGACAGAGTCCAAAGCAATGTCGATGCGCCCTAGAGCCTGGAGCTTAGCGAGCTCCCAAAGCACGATACCAGAAATGCACCATTCATGACGCCTAAGAATTTTGCGTTCAGCCTTGGATAGATCATCCGCAAGGGCATGGATAAGAATATGCGTATCTAAATTGATCATTTGAATCTGGTTGTTCGGATTAACTTAACTTCCACTCCGTACCCGTTGTAAAGATGTCGCCCTTAATGCGAATTTTTCCTTTCAATGCCCCGATCAGACTGGCTGATTGCTCCTGAATTGGGATTAGCTTTGCTACGGGTGTGCCGTGCTTAGTAATTATAATTCCCTCAGGCTCCAAGTTATCGAGTATCGATAGTGATTGCTCTTTAAACTTACTCGCATTAATTTTCTTCATAGTCATATTATATGACTGGTCAATAAACATAGTCAATTTATGATTTTCGGTCATATTAGTCGATGCACACACCTATCGACGATTCGTTGATCGAGTTGTGTTGGAACTCGAGAATTTATTCCGCCACCAATCCCGGCGAAGTGGAAAGGACCTGGACAACCTTGGTGGACCGCGGACCGGCTTCTCCTTCGTAGCCTCGGCATAGGAGGATGGTCCGCTTGATCGAATTTTTACAAGCGATCGTGCGGACCAGCGGTCCGCGGTCCTCTCGGGAGAGGATTTAAGGCTTTATTTCTTTTGATTGTAAGATTTTTCCTGCATATACTTCATAAGTCGGGGTAGCTGATTCGCTCCAACACCTGATCTCTTTCAGAAAGTAGCGGTAGAAGATTTTCGACCTGTGGTGACTAGTCCGATTTTGGGACTCGTCGCCGCAGGGAGAGTCACGTAAAGGTTTGTTCCTTTGCATCCCTCGACAAATGTCGCTGATGTTGGAAAGGAGGTTTTAGATGGGCCAGTATCATGATCCCAACACGGGTCGTTATCGTCACTACGATTCCGCAGGGTACCCAATTGATGAAGGACCCTACGACTACAACCCAGCAGCTAACGAAAACGCTCGGAACATGTGGACAACTACTCCTCCGCAAGGGAGCGCGGTCACGAGTGTCGATTCGAGTGTTAGTCGTCCCTACGACGCAACCTCTCGGACCAGCACTAAAAAAAAGGGTGAGGACGACGATTATTCATTAGTCGCAATCATCGGCCTGCTCGCAATGATCGCCGCTCTTTTCGTTCTCTACAAAATTTGGTGGATCCTCGAAGCGTTCGCACTGACCATTTGGTTGGTCGTCAACTACCATCTGCTCGAAACGTTCGGCCTCGCAGCACTCACGGCCGGAGCCTTGGTGCTCGCGGCACTTCGAAGTCGGATCTTTGAAGGGAGCAAACGAAAGCAGTTAGCTCTATGCGTGCTGCCCGTGGTTTGTCTTGTTGCTTTGATCCTCGTGCCGCCTACACTTGCTAGGCACTCGTTGATTCATCCCAACGCTCAGCTCGCTGCTGAGAAAATCGACATGCCAAAGCACTTTAATCCGGAGGATTACCGAAACCTTGGTGAAGAGGGTGTTGCAGCGATTTTGCTGCGAGACAAGTCCCGTCCCTTCGCCAATCGGGAGATTCTTTACACAGCACTCGCCTCGATCGGCACCGCAGCGGTGCCGGCCATGAAAGAGGCGCTTGCCTCAGGTGTTGATACCGACACCGTGCTTATGTACGTCCCATTGCTGGGCGAGGACGCGCCAGCAGTTGTGGATCCGTACTTCAAGGGTATCTTCTCAGGTCTTACATACGCATACCCGGAGTTGTCGAGACCTGAGCTTCGCGAGCGGATTCTTGTTCGATACCCTGAGTACTCATTGCCAGCGATCAAGGCTGGGCTTGAGTCAGGCGACACAGCGACCCGGCGAAAGGCTGCGCGAGTACTCATCGCGTTCGGCAAGGGAGCAAAGCCTGCTATCCCCTGGCTTTACAAAGCACTCTTTGATGAAGATTCAGTGGTTCGGCAAAATGCGTTGTGGACGCTCGTCAAGCTCGAAACGGTTGACGATGAAATCGTGAAAAGAGCGATTCAACTCCTAAAGGATCCTTCGGAAGCGGTCCGATCAAACGCAAGATCCCTGGTTTGTAGCGCCCCGCAGTTTGCAGCACGCAACGCAGCTGCGATCAAAGCCGTGATTGAATCCGAGAAGGATCTTCACGCGCGTCTGGACTTAATCTATCTCCTAACTGGTGAGGGAGAATGGGAATGAGCTCAGAGATTGCCCAGGCGGAAGGTTTCACCAAAAAAGTGACTCTCCCTTCGGCAATCTTTTACTATCCGCTGATTTGTAGAATCTTTGGGTGGCCAGGCTTGGGTGGTTCGACCCAACTGGGACCGCGGACCTGCACTGCGCCACTTGGGGTTACACTTGACTGCCACTACATGGGTAACACTCGTTAACATTTTTCGGTATTAAATCTCAAGGATTGAATTAGAAAACCTCTATTAGTTTCTCGAAAGACTGCTTAGTGGTGGTAGCGAGA
>JBGSNS010000015.1:0-5970 GCA_041739515.1 Bdellovibrionota bacterium | reverse complement strand
GACTCGCCCACGATCTTTTCAAAGCTATCAAGGTCTACAATTACCTGCGGCCCCTGCGTGCTAAAATCTTTAATTATCCCGACGATCAGGAGTTGCTGTCCATCTCTTCCGGCAACAAAGTCACCGATGCCGACACCTCTTTGTCGTGCAGCAGCTTCGTTCACGGTTACTTCATTAGCTGCATGAAACAGTCGCCCCGAAATAAGTTGTTGCTCCGCGCATCGCTTACTAACTCCAACAACGAGCAACTCTCCTAGTGTTACTCCATGAGACTTCAGCTCGAGACAATCCATATTCGGAACACGGAGAAGCTCCTGAATAAGTGAATCATTTAATGAAGGAAGACCCACTCCCGATCCGCGCATCAGCGCTCGCACGGCAACATCAGCGGACACCGATTGTAATGCCCAACTAGCCAAGCTCGCGCGGAAGCTATCGACCATGCACGAGAGAGACACGATTAATGTAATAGAGACTGCTCCAACTGCAGCCGCTCGGCTAAGCGTTCCCTTAATCGCTGAGAAGAGCCCCGCACCTACAATCAACGCGGGGTAGAAACGTAAGGCAGAAATCCTGTGCCCAAAACTAACAGCTAACCCAATACAACGATATGCAAAGGCAGCGACCGCAAAAATAGAGGCGACGGCGCAGCTCAATGCTAGCGATTTTGCGTTATAGGTATCTGCTACTATCCACAGCATACCCGTTACGACAATGACTGAGACAATTAAAACCAGCGATAGAGTGTCAACTCCGGCGCTAACTATGCGAGATTTTGTTTCACCGACAAGATTAGTAACCAAGTTGTATACCGGCACTATCGCACCGAGCACACTTAGGCCGATAGCAACGCCAATAGTGCTTGCAATCACGAGAGGCGAATGAAAATCCGGAATAACCCCCCTGCGGCCACCTAGAAATAGTCCGGAAGCCGTATCGAGTATGGATTCTGCCGCGCTTGCAACTACGAACTGCCCTAAAGTAAGAGCCAGCAAGGCGCCTAACACTCCACAAAACAGCGCCTCCATCAGCAGTAGACTAGAAATCAGTACGGGATTTGCTCCGAAGGCCCGCAGGACAAGCGCATCGTGTCTGCGCTCCTCGGACATTCGAATACTAGAAATCAGTAACAGTGCAAACGCTACAACCGCCGTAAGGATCGCCATTACCGCGATATTCAAACTAAACGCTGCCAGCATCGAATCCGACTCAGTTGCTGATGATCGCTCTAAACTGGTCCGTTGGACGGCGAAACCTGCGGAGGCGAGTCTATCCTTTAGCTTCACTTCGTTAACAAATGGAGTAATCAAAACTGAACGATACGAGATCCAGTTAAGCGCTGGGTGCGCGAAGTCAGCCACTAATGAAAATGAGGCGTTGAATTCAACAGGTATAGTAACAAGGCTGGAAAACTCAACTAACTTTCCGTCGACAAATAGCGATGGAGAATTCGCAAAGCCGCTGGGTAGAGAAGCGATCACAGCTGATGGAGCAAATAACTCAGTTGGTCTATTCGGCTTAAACGCCGCCGTATCCGTTACTGTCAACGGTAACTCTAAAATCTCCTGGCGGATAACCGGGCTACTGGCGACTACGGGAAATTCGACCAACGGAGTTACAGTTCCGTATCGTTGAATCAGTTCAAAATCACTCGATGAGAACTCCGGATCGTCTGTCCGTAACTTGGTCACCCGATACGAGTCACTTCCACTTGCACCGACGTCGATAGAATCTTCAAACGACCGTACGGCTGCCGTTCCGGCAAGACCCACGCCCATTAATGCGCTTACGGCCACAGCGAGACCTAAGGCTGAGGAAACGATTCGCATCCATTTGGTCGCAAACGTACGTCGCAGGCCAAACATCCATAGCTGTGCCCCTAATGAAGCCTCGGAAAAACTCACGCCGAAACTTCCTGATTAACGATAGACGAAGTTTTATCATGAGATAGGGCTGCCAACTCTACGATACGCGCTGCGCGCCTCGCAGCCTCTGAGCTATGTGTTGCTATGACTAAAGCACTTTTAGTCGAGGCGGAGCTTACTTCCTTAAGAAGATCGAGCACCGCAGCGCCGGAGCGCGCATCTAGGCTCCCTGTTGGTTCATCAGCGAGTATCAAACGCGGCGAATGCACGAGCGCACGGGCTATTCCGCACCGTTGCATCTCCCCGCCAGAGAGTTGTTCCGGATAATGGTCCAATCGATGGCCCAGGCCGACTTTGTTTAAAAGATCGCGAGCTCTATCAAGCGGATTATCCAAGTGGTTCAACAATGCGGGCAGCGCAGCGTTTCGCAACACCGTTAAGGAATTCATCAGGTGAAAATGTTGAAATACGAACCCAACACCTGAGCGTCGAAGCTTAGCCATGCTTGACTGGGATGTTTTCGCGTCAATCGTAACGCCGTCAAAAACCACCGTCCCTGAATCAGGCTTATCGATCAGCCCAGCGATATTCAACAAAGTAGATTTTCCGCACCCAGACGGTCCGACGATCGCGATCACTTCTCCAGGAGCAACGCTCAGATTTACATCGTTTAGTACCGAGACGAATCCGTCGCCAGAACGATAACGACGCCCTACGTTAACGAGCTTAAGAACTGGAACCATTGCGATAGTCTTATCGCTTATCGGGAAAATATTCACTCCCTAAGCACTGTCAAAAGCACCGTCAAAAGTACCGTCAAAAACGCCGTCAAACGGGGCCGGTGAAGCTATAAAGCTCTGACGGCGGAGAGATACGCCGAAATCTCCGATTCAAGTCTCGCAAATAGAGTTAGGTCACAAATGCCGGCTTTGCCCTTCAGCTCGATCGCTAAAGCCACTCTATGGGCACGCATCGCGCCGATATTTCCCAAAGCCCCCTTTAATCCGTGGGCTACTTTGGCAGAATCTCCGTAGCTATTTGAATCGAGGGCGTCTTTGAGTTTCACCAACTGAGCCGCGCTGTCTTCGATAAAAATCTTAATCAACTCGTTAAACAGGTCTCGATCCCCGTCTAGCCGATCCATGGTCGCTTCACGATCGAACAGAGGCAAAGTCGATAGCTCGGTATCATTCATAGCGATTCACCTCCCCTCGTCCTTACTCAGAGGGTTTTTATGGAACTACTCTTTTAAAAGATCGCGCGCGATCACCAACCGCTGAATCTGGCTAGTGCCTTCATATATCTGAAGCAGCTTCGCATCGCGCATCAACTTCTCCACCGGGTAATCTTTTGTGTAGCCGTAGCCGCCAAAGATTTGAACCGCATCAGTTGCAGCCTTCATAGCCATATCCGCAGCGAAGCGCTTTGCCATACTTGAATGAAGCGAGGATGGAAGCTTTGCATCAAACAAGCGCGCCGAACGAAACGTTAACAACCGCGCCGCTTCAAGATCAGTTACCATATCAGCTAGCATCGCTTGCACCATTTGAAACGCACTGATTGGTTGTCCAAATGCTTTTCTCTCTTTGGAGTAAGCTACCGAGTGCTCAAGAGCTGCTCGCGCAATACCAAGCGCGATAGTAGCAGTCATCGGGCGCGAAGCATCCAGGGTCTTCATTGCAATCTTAAACCCCTCTCCGACCTTGCCGATTATATTTTGCTTCGGAATCCGCACATTATCAAAGCTAACTCGCACTGTGTTCGAGGCACGTTGCCCCATCTTGTTTTCATGGCCTCCGCAGGTCACGCCGCTAGCAGAGCGCGGAATCACTGCGCATACGGATGCCTTGTGGCCTCCGCCTTTAGTTGCAACTCCAAAGACAGTAAACTGAGAAGCGAACTCTCCGTTAGAAATCCATTGCTTCGTTCCGTTAATTACAAGATCATTTCCATCTTCAGCGATAACGGTTTGCATGCTCGCTGCATCGGAGCCGGATTGCGGCTCGGTAAGGCAAAACGACGCGAGCTCGTTTTTGCCGACAAGTTCTCCTACAAACGTTTTTTTCTGATCCTCTGTGGCGCCGATCAAAATCGGCAATAACGCTAGATCATTAATAACCAGCGATGTAGCGATCCCCGCGCAACCAACCGCCAACTCTTCGATCACTAAACACGCATCATGGGTTGATAACCCAGTGCCATTCAGCTCTGCGGGCACGACTAAATTCATCAACCCAAGCGTTCCAGCTTGCTTGATTAACTCCCGCGGAAACTCAGATTTCTCATCAAGGCCCGGTGCGACAGGCGTTATAACCTCTCGCGCGAATCGCCTGGCCTCGCCCACCAAAGCCTGTTGCTCTTCGGTAAACTCAAAATGTTCGTGCGCAATCGGCATGAATACTTAAGGTTGCCCTATAGTTGTCGTCGAAGCGATTGGGTTCGGTGTAGTCGCCTCTTTCAAATCCTTAGCACGAACCACTTCTTTCTCGATCGAAGAAACAAGCCCGCCCTTGATCGCCCCCAAGGTCTGCGAAAGCAACGTAGAGGTCTCTTCGAGGATCGGCATGATCGTTTCAGGTTTAACTCGGTAATTCGGAGCCAATACTTCAATTGCTCCCACCACTTCAGATCTAACACCGCGAACGATCTTCGATATCGAGACAACTTCATTCTCTGGACCGAAGCGCTCAATTGTTGAACCCGTTGTCCTAAGTTCAGCTAAACTAGTTTTTAGCGCAGCGCTCTCAGATGCCCCGAGATAATCTGCGAGAGTGGCTTCTGGCAGCTGTGATAAAAGTAACTTTCCTACTGCAATAGTTTTGGCACTTATGTTCTGCGCACCACGTCCAGATACCCGAACCGATCTACGAGCATCGAGCGAAACCGGGAAATGAACCTCTTGATTATGCAGGGTGGCGAATCCAACTGTCTCCCCTAGCTTCTCTCCGAGTGCTTTGAGGATCGGAGTAACTTTAGCAAGCACAGTGCTGTTCGCTACGAACGCTTGACCGAGGTGCAGTGCTCTAACGCCTAAACGGTAGTCTTCAGTTTCCCGGTTTTGCTCAACAAGGCCGCGCAATTCTAACGTGGCAAGCAAACGAAAAACGTTATTCTTGTGAAGCTTCAAGCGCTTAGACAGCTCGGTCACACCAACCTCGCCAGGTCCTTTGATTAGCTCATCTAGAACGTCGACCGCGTGAGACACCGATTGGATAAGATAATTCGCTTTGTCACGACGCATAAATGACACCTTAGAAAAAATAAAACCGTTTGCCGGTAAAGTCCTTGACTTATTGTATTTCGTAGCACCGACGATGCGATGGTACAACGGCAAAAATCGTACCAGCGAGCTAGAAACACCGAATAGCTTGGGAAGGTTTAGGCATCCTAAGGCGGGCTTGCTACTGAACGAAGATCATACGCACTAATTCAGCCTGGGACTATCCCATGGCAGCTAGCAGTTGAGCTCGGGTATCGTTGGCTGCTACTAGAAGCGGCAAACGAACCGCATCGGATTCGATTATCCGAAGCTCTCTCAAAAGCGCCTTAACTGGGATAGGATTACTCTCTGAAAACAGCGCCTTGACCAGTGGAAACACAGCGAATTGCGCGCTCCGAGCAGCGGAGAAGTTCCCGTTACGCACGCCGTCCGTGATAGCTAGCATCTTCTTAGGTACCGCATTGCCCGCGACCGATACTACCCCGGTTGCCCCAAGACTCATCGCTGGCAGCACCAAGGAATCCTCACCGGAAAGTACAACAAAACCACTAGGCGCGCGCAGGCATATCTCCGTCATCTGTTCGATCGACCCGGAAGCCTCTTTAATCCCAATGATAGTCCCTTCCTTGGCAAGCTCTATCACCACGTCAACGGGCAAGTTTGCACCGGTTCGTCCTGGTACATTATACGCGATCAACGGTAGAGCGGTCGCTTTAGCAACGGCACGATAATGGGCGAGAAGCCCAGCGGGCGTGGGCTTATTGTACGGAGGATTCACAACCAACAAAGCTTGTGCTCCAGCATCTCGCGCAAGTAGACCAAGCTCAATAGTCCTGGCGGTCGACGACGCACCGCAACCGGCGATCAATGTCCCTTGTAAAGTTT
>JBGSNS010000258.1:0-1989 GCA_041739515.1 Bdellovibrionota bacterium | reverse complement strand
ATTCTGGGGTGCATTTTTCTACTTATATACATTTCATTTAGATTCGAGTTTGCATTCGGATTAGGCGCGGTCGTCGCGGTGTTTCACGATGTAATTATCGCTACGGGGATATATTTAGCGTTTGGTCATACGATCAATATGGGTGCGGTAGCCGCGGCGCTTACGATCCTTGGATACTCGGTTAACGATACGATTGTGATTTTCGACAGAGTTCGGGAAGAACTTAGAAATCCTAAACATAAGGATCTCGATTTGGCATCTCTGTTTAATCTCTGCATCAACGAGATGTTAGGGCGAACGATTATCACAACCGGATTGACTCTATTCTCCGTAGGAGCGTTGTTGGTATTCGGCGGTGGGTCGATTGCTGATTTGAGCTTCTTTCTATTCATTGGAATGGTGTGCGGTGTATTCTCGACGATCTTTGTCGCTTCGCCGGTGGTGCTTGCTTATGAGGGTTGGAGACGGAAGACGGCTTAGGGGGCTCTCCCCTTTTTGGACCCCCATCACTGGTGCTGATAACAGCAGAAATGAAATGGGTCCAAAAAGGGGAGAGTGACCATTCACTTATATTTTCTGTTCGAACCCTTGAATTTCTTGATCGGATATTTTTTCTTATTCTCTCGCATCTTCTTCTTGAATGCCGAACCAAGGTCAATTCCGTGGTCGTGCGCAGCAAGCACGACCCAATAGAGTACATCGACTAATTCCCGTTCGAGGTCTTTTTTATCAAGGGACGCGATCTGTTTGTCAGATTTAAACTGTAACAACTGCGCGTATTCGCTCGCTTCGATCAAGAGACTGAGGGCTATATCCTTAGAGGTGTGAAACTGCTTCCAATCGCGAGCGTCTCGAAATTTTAATACCGTCTTGGTGATCTCCTTAAGGTTCATTTCCACCATCCTCCGTGCGGTGCCGCACTACTTTTTCTCCAACGCATCGCTAGTAACACGCTCACCACTAACATCGCTATACTGAGCCACTGCCCACGGGTAAGCCCTAGCGCTTGGTAGCCAAGGTGCGCATCTGGCATACGGTAATTTTCACCGATGAACCGAGCGATCGGGTACACAAGCAAGAACGTCGCCGCTATCAGCCCTGGCTTGCGAGGCTTGCGCCAGACAAATGCGATTACGATTAGTGGAAGAAGGCCTTCTAAGCCAGCCTCAAAGAGCTGTGACGGATATCGCCCTGGCAGCGCGTCGTGAAGCGCTGAGATAGCGTCGATGTTACCCGTCTTGGCTGCTTGAAGGAGCGCGTGATTCCCGAGCTTTGCTCCGTATTCTCCTAGTCGTGGGTCAACGCCGTTGGCTCCAGTTAATTCCGTCGGAAACTTTACCGCGAATCGGTAACATGGCGGAGCAATTCTGCCCCACAGTTCGCCGTTTACGAAGTTGGCGAGGCGCCCGAAGAAAATCCCGATCGATCCGCCAAGGACCGTTAGATCGAACAGTCCAACGACGGAGAGTTTATTCTTATGGGCAAACCAGCAAATCGCTAGCATCATACCGGCGATTCCGCCGTGGCTCGCCATTCCGCCTTCGTTGATCGCGAACAACTTCCAAAAAGGAAACTCGGTAGTAAAGGTAATTAAATGGCTTGGCTGGTAGAGAAGGCAATACCCAAGCCTTCCCCCAATTACCACACCGATCGCAGCGGTAAAAACAAAGTCGCTCGCCAAGGCAGAGGGAAGGGATATTCTTCCCCGATCAGACATCCATCGTATAGCTAAGTATCCAACGTAAAATCCGACCAAATAGGCTAGGCCGTACCAGCGAATACCAAAGGTCTCAGTAAATTGAACAAGAAACGGGGAGAGTAGATGAAGGTACGCGTCGGGCCATCCACCTGGACAAAGTTCACTCATCGTACAGCGAGTACCGACGCACGAAGGGACTGTCAACATTTTGGCATGCTTATGAGGTTAGTTTGCTCAAACCTGGGCAGATAGAGCTCTGGCAGCAATACAAGGCACACCACTTGCTCCGT
>JBGSNS010000120.1:0-2839 GCA_041739515.1 Bdellovibrionota bacterium | reverse complement strand
ACCGTTTTTTATAGGCGCTTGGTGTTGGGTTACCGAGAAATTATCAAAGCGCTACGTTACGGCTTTGGCGTGTGTGTGCGCGGTAATAATGTTGCCTTGGACCGCCCAGACGGTCGGGGACAGGCGACAGCAAGACTTCGTCATTATTCCCAAGGCACAAGGTCTCTCGCATTTTGAGCGCACGTATCCAGGCTCAGGTAAGGCGATTCAGAAACTCGCAAACTTACCGCGCGGAACAGTCGTTGAGGCGGAGAATGGAGCGTATTCAGACGGCGCGTTCGTAAGCACCTTGGCAAGCCAGCCAAGTTTTCTTGGCTGGGCTAACCATGTTGGATTGCTCTTGAAGAATCCACCTGAACTTGGGCGACGACAACAAGTAATCCGTGAGATCTATGAGGGCTCGTGCGAAGCAAAGCGAGAAATTATGCAGCGTGAGAACATTGCCTACATCGTTTTCGGACCGATTGAACAGCGAATGTTTCCGAGTGCAAACCGCGAAGCGTTTGGTTGTCTGAAAACCGCGATTGATGAACAATCAGTTGTTATTTTCGAGCAGTAAGCGCAGTTGTGCCAGCTAAGAGGTAAATATTGAAACAAGATCCGAAACATACAAACCGCTTCGATTCCATCGCACCATGGATTGCTGGGCTATTGCTTGTGATCTTTGCTGTACTAGTTGTTGATGGATTCGGTGATCGATTCTTTGGGTCAGATTGCGCCCGGAATGATCTCAGGCAACAGGGATTTCCGTTTTACCGCGCTAATCATCCAAACATTTTCGCCAACGATCTCGTATACGATAGCATGCGAGCTTATCTTCCTCCGCTGCATTACTGGTTAGGATTAGCGCTCACGTATCCCACTGACAGTCCTGTAATGACCGCGCATATTTTGATGAGTCTGCAGCTTTTGATTGCCTGTGTAGCGATCTTTGGTGCGGTGAGAAATCTAGTTGGAGCTGTGCCCGCGAGCGTTGCAGTATTTCTATTTCTGAATTCTCGAGCATTGGTAGGTTTGATGGCCGGAGGTCTTGCTAGAGGATGGATAGCGCCGGTTTTGGCTGTGTATCTATATTTGGTGATCAGTTCATCTCCCACGCAGCAGTGGCGAGTCTGGTGGTGGCTCTTTGTATCTGCGCTATTAAATCCGGTAGCTACGGCGATCGTTCTTGCAGCGCACTCAATTATATTAGGAATTCGCTTCTTACGGAGCGATGCGCGCGCGCGGTATTTTTGGCGAACATTGCTGCCGTACGGAATCGTAGCGTTGGCGGTTATCGGACTAGTTTCGGTGACGACTGCTCGCCCGCCAGAGATTGGTAAAATGGCTACGTTAGAGCAGGCAAGTGACCTGCAAGGATTTAGTAAGCGCGGCGGGCGGTTTCCTATCCTGCCGTTTTCAGATCCATGGGATGAGTTTCAAGCGGTCGGATTGCAAGTTTTCACCGGTCCATGGCGTGAACTCTCCGAAAGACAGGCGGCTGCTGTGCCTGCGATTTTTATATTTGCTTTGCTCACTCTGGCGACGGTAATAGCTTTTCAGTTGTTGCGAGGTCGTAAGGTATTCGAACTAATCAACCTCGAACTCGTAGGTTTTGGCGCTGCGATAGCCATTTGTTATTTTCTATCCCGCCAATTCGCGTTTTCACTCTATATCCCGGAACGGTATTTAGGCATGCCGCTTGGGATATTTTTTGTAACGTTTGTTCCGGTAATTATTTGGAAACTCTGTGCCGGTGTTTCAAACGGACGCACAGCAAAGGCTCAGATTCTGGGAATGTCGGCGCTGGTTGCGGCGGTACTAATGAGCGCTGGAGTAGGCACACGCGGCCCGGAGATGTTTGAGGTTTGTTACAGTCAGCGCGCAGATTTATGGGACTTCTTGCGGGCTGAGACGCAGCCGGACGCTTTGATCGCTGGTCATCCAACCTTGCTTGACGGAGTACAGCTTTTCGCTAGGCGCAGTGGCTACATTACGACCGAAACCGCGCACCCATTTTACGATGCCTATTACGCCGAAGTGAAACGGCGCATTGTGCTAGTTTTTACCGCGCACTATTCCACGGATTGGCACGCATTTTACAACCTTTTGGAGCCCGAAAAGATTGATTATTTCGTCTTTCGAAACGGGAGTTTTAAACCGGAGAACGTGCACCGGACGGTATACCAGATTCCGTTCATAAACTTGCTTCGACGACTGAATTCAAAACCTTTGTCTGATTACGTTTTTTCTAAAATTCCGAATGAACTTGATCCAGTCAATTTCCCGTTCGTCGTTAGGCGTGACGAATGGGATACGGTCATTGATATCAAGGCGCTTGGGTTGTATTTGCAGCGCGGTTAGCTGACGCATGCACCGTGCATTGCTTCGGTTGTCTGATTTTAGAGTATCGTTCACTAAACTTCGATTCGATACGGCTGCAGATAAACTCAGTCAAAATTTTAGCCAACCGATCGTATCCTTGCGTGTTCGGATGTAGCCCATCAGTAGAAAGCTCTTCTAGTGGAAGAGATTCAAACCTCGGCCCGATGGTGAGATTGTGTAGAGAATTTGAGAGCAAGACCCTATTGTACTGAAACACCCACTCGTTGTGTCTCTGCAACTTCGGAGATATCGCAGTCGATGCGAAGACTTCGCCGTTCTTGTTTAACGATTTTAGATACACGACTACTGTTCTGACTCGTTTGGCCGCTGCGCGTGGGGAAGTCTCCCAATAGTCGTTCAGGCCACCGGTGAATATTACCAGATCCGCATTGGCGATATTGGTCTTTAGTTCAGGTGTGCTTTTAAAGTCAGTCTCTAGACGCTCCATGATCCTAAGTGAACTTTTTCCTTCAAA
>JBGSNS010000119.1:0-27262 GCA_041739515.1 Bdellovibrionota bacterium | reverse complement strand
GAAGAGATGAGCAGGACCAGCACTGTCGATCATTGGGTATGGGGCACAGAACGGATTCTCTGGGGTTTCGATCCTGATCATCGTTATACGTTCAAGGCGCTAGAACCCAAGGTTGGTACCGCTGGGTGCATGAGCCTGCAGTACCACAACGTAAAGAGTGAGTCGTGGTTGATGTTACGCGGCGAGATCTGGACGCTCTTTATCGTAGATGGAGCCATTAGCACACGCATCATGCGTGCTCGCGATGGACAGCACATAGTTCCAGGGGTCATTCACCGTTTGGCCGGAATCACAGCGGATGCCCAGGTGCTTGAGCCCTCGACACCTGATGCTCATGCGGCCGATAAAACGGTTACGAAAGATGTAGTACGTTTGCATTGCATGCATGGGCGTCCATGTGTTCCGGGGCGCAATGCATCGGAACAGAAACTTGTCGAGGAATCCGTTGCGATTGCCACGGCGGCGATGGCTGCGATCGATGCGGGCCGTTTGCCGGATGAGATTAATCCGACTCTAATGGATCGATTCGGCGCGTTTAAGTTGCCCTAACGAGGCTCGATTTTTCCGTATCGATTTAATGAGTCGCGGTACAGATACTAAAGCTAACGCAATTCGAAGATAGCGCAGCAACTTTCTCTTAAAAGCTTTAGAGATAAGATCACTGAAGACATTAATTATGGAAAGCACTCGAAGCAAGCCTTTCGGCACTTGCCCGAGGAGTTGCATCTAAAGGCCCAGATAAAGCTTGCCCGGCTTGGTGCTGCTACATCCATAAGAGATTTACAAGAACTTAGAGGTAACCAGCTTGAAGCCCTCAAAGGAGATCGAAAGGGACAGTTTAGTATCAGGATTAATGATCAGTATACGATTTGCTTTCGCTTGGAAAAGAAAGATGCCTTTGATGTAGAAATTGTTGATTACCATTGAGGGCAGATTTTTTATGAACAAAGAAATGAATCACACCACCGCAATCCATCCCGGGTTAGTTTTGCAGGATGAGCTCGATGAGTTGCAGATCAGTCAAGCTGCGCTTGCTGAGCACGTCAGAGTGCTACCGAAAACAATCAACGAAATTTGCAGAGGTAAGCGCGGAATAAGTGCCGAAATGGCTATGAAGCTTTCGCAATCTCTTGGTGCCAGCCCATACTTTTGGCTTAATCTCCAAAACAATTGGGAGTTGAGTCAAATTAAAAAGCCAGCTTTAAAGCGAATTGCATAGGTTTAAGCGCGCTAGCAGTTTTTATGTTCGTTCGAGTAAATTAAGTACCCCGATAAACGGACCTAGATCGCGTCCGTATCGATCGGTTGAGTAGCCACGAAGCACGACTTAGTATAGCCCATCGTGACGCCCGCTATCGATTACCTTCCACTGTTGGTTCATCCTCGCCCTGAGGAGAGTCGCACCAATATCGGCATGCAAACATTTGCGAGCGCGCGTTTCTCCTCGCGTTGGGGGTTAGATCATTTTTCATCCGCCGGAGTCTTGTCCACGCAAGATGCGCAAGCAGCTTCCTCTGCCACGATCGATAAAGTTCTAGCCAACACTTCGGACTCAGATGAAGAAGGAATAGCAAATGTGGCACGCTTGCTGGCGTTGAGTTTGCCACGAAATCGACCAATCGTGAATCGAGCACTTGATGTCCTTCCTCAAATGCGACCAGGTTGCAGTGTTACGGTGATTGTTCCGGTGGCCGCTACCCAAGAGGAGCAGGCTATAATCGGCTTACTCAATTGTTTATCTCGCCAATCACTTGATTCGGATCATTGGGAAGCGCTGCTGTATCTAAACATTGCCGATCGGGGTGAAGGAGTTAATACGGAGCCGGATGGCACCGAGCGAGTTATCCAGGAGTTCAAGCGTGCGAATCCGCAGTTGAATATTCATGTACTAAAAACGCACTACTCGACGGTGCAACCGATCGGAGCGCTTCGCCATGACTCCGCTTGTGCGGTCTTGGGTCGGCATCTGGCTCGTTGGTCCAATGGCCCATCTGACCATCTGTTGGTAATGGCTGATGCAGACCAAGTGGAGGCAACCCCACGGTGGCTTGAGACCTATGTTCGACTGGCTGCGCGGCAATCCGAAGTTGCGGCGTTTCAAGGACGGTACATCTGGGATCGGTTCGGACTCGGCAATGATCCTGCTGTGCTCGGGTTTACCATTTGCGATTTTGCGATGCAGTCGTACTTTCGTGCACTGTTCCCTCAGGAGGGCGCACTGCCTGGAGGAGGTCCAAATCTGTGCGTTCGGGCTAGCAGCTTTGCTTTGTGCGGATACAATCCATCGTTAACTCGTGGCGCTTGTTACCGTCTAATGCTCGCTCTTAGGCAGTTAGGCCCGATAGCGCAAGTCGGTGCAGCCGTACGCGTTCACAGCTCAAGTCGTAGGACGTTGGTAGCTTCCCAGTTCGGCAATAACCCAACCGCTCAGTGGAATCCTGGGCAGACAAGCTTCGGCGAAGATAACACCGACATTCGCCGGAATGTTCCGCATGAATTAATTTCAGAAGCGGATTTTGTCGGTCAGATCGATGCTGTTGGTTTTCATGGAAAATTTGAGCGGTGGATTTCTCATCTCATCAATCATTCCAAATTCTCCGACTCCATTTTTCGACAGTCGGAGTTTGGTAATAATAGCAGCGTTCATCCAAATCTGCTGGTGCGAGAAGTATTGGTTAACAAGCTTAATCTACACGCTTCGTATGAGCCAATAACTCGACGGGTTATTCTTAACGATAGGCAGAAGTTGAAAGAGTGGTTACTAGGTTGGCGTGAGAGTGTGACTCGTCCAATACGTTAGGCATCGACAAAAGTTCATTCAGTACAGAATTCTACCACGAGGTCGGCGTTGGGATTCCGTTCTCACCGCTGAGCGCGCCGAGCACACAGAGAAATACATTAGCATCAGGACGTTACAAGAATCTTACTCGCCGTTTTCGGCGGCAAATTCAATTCTTAGGCATTTCAGTAAGATAGCGGGAATACTCTGATTCCCTAACAACGAGGCGTTTCTCTGCAAAGCCGCCATAACCATGGTTAGGCGGCTTAATGGAATCTATGGGTGGCCTCTCCCGCTATCCAAAGAGATTCAAGAGCCGGTTTGTGTAGCTTCGGAGTAATAATGTCGAAGTTATCGATAGGTTGATCGCAGGCTTGCGCCGTAGGTTTGTCATGTTGTTATTTTTAATATCACGCACTTCCCTAATACTTCGAAAGCAATGCTTGTTGGCTACCGCGGTGGCTCTACTTGTTCCGTTAAGTGCAATCTCCGCAACGAGACCGAAGGGGGTTGTTTTAAAACCATCGGATTCGTTTGAGCGATCAGCTGGACGGAGTCGCATTGCTTGTGGACGAGTCGCTGGTCGCTGGTTAGCAGGTGTAAAAACATCCGCCGGGATCTTTATTTCGAATAACGAGAAAATTAAGGCTCTTAAAAAAGATCTAAAAAAGGCCCGTACCTCGAGGACAAGAGCGACTGTGCGAAAGGCTGTGACTAAAGCGGAAAAGAAAGCCAAACGGGAAGCTCCATTTTGTCGAGCCGGACCAGGTGGGACACCGACACCAACGCCCACAGCCGGACCTACGCCTCCTCCGGGCGCGACGCCTACTAGAACGCCGACACCCGCCCCGACTTCGAGAAATTGCTACAACAACGCGGGTGATACAACGTGTTTCGGTATCCCGGGCAGTAATGTCGGTAACATATCTCGCGGACAGGTCTTGTTCCAAAGTTTTTGTACCGGCTGCCACTCGGAATATCGTAATCGTGAGTACCCGCAGATTGTAAACGCCTTCTCCTCAATTTCGCAGATGAATGCGTATTCAGGATTGTCGTCTGCTCAGGTTTCAGATCTCGCGGCGTTTCTAAACCGGTACAACCCGAATCAGTAATCCGGCTATGTTTTGAGTCACCCCGGAACGCTCGACTTGATCAGCTTGTCGCTTGCGTACTGGATATGCGCCGGAACTCCTTTGAGATCCCAAACGACGCCGAGCCACGATAAAACAGTAAGTGCATAAAACGTCAAATCGATTTCCCACCAAAAGAAGCCCTGTCGAGTCGAGCCTTGATAGTAGTGGTGATTATTGTGCCAACCTTCGCCGAGGGAGAGAATCGCAAGCCAAAAACTGTTCTTCGATTCGTCCCCGGTTTTGTACCGCTGTGTGCCGAACCAATGCATCAACGAGTTAATCGCAAACGTTGCGTGGTAGAGTAATACGGTGCTCAGAAAGAAGCCGACCAGTAACGTTGACCAGCCATGCGTAAATGCCGTGTTGATACTTCCACCATTTACGATTCCACCTAGGATCGTTACGACTACTCCCAACAGTACCGGCGGCACTAAATAATTTCTATCGAGCCACATTAACTCCGGATATTTCGCCATATCCTTCACTAAATCTAATCGAGTATCGTCGTGCTCCGACCCTAAGATCCAACCTAGATGAGAATGCCAGAATCCAAACAGTTTTCGTGAATGCGGGTCCTCTGGTGTATCGCTGTATTTATGATGAATTCGGTGGTTCGCGGCCCACCACAGTACTCCTTTTTGCGCGCTAGTTTCGGACATGAATGCGAGCACGAACTGAAACCAACGTGATGTTTTGAATGTGCGGTGAGAAAAGTAGCGATGATAACCAGCGGTTACGAAAAACATTCGAACCACATAAAGAGTAATGCACACGATCCAGTCAAAGCTAGTGGCGCCTGTCCAAATGGCTAGGAGCGGCAATAGATGCACGCCAACGAATGCAGCTCTGCAAATCAGGGTTGAATCACTACGATGAGTAAGTGGGGTGTGTAGGGTGTGCATACAGTCCTTGAAGATTTGATAATCTTAACGGACTAAAATATCCACTAAGATTAAGTTCTCGTCAACCGATGAACCGGGCCCGACCCATAGAGAATCGGGGAAAAGTAGCGGGTTATATGGTCTTTTGCGCGGCCAGCTCACTCTTGCTTCCCAATCTCAGATGTGATCTAGATCACACCCGCTCTCTTAAGAACTGGTTTCCAGGTAGTTTGCGAAAACCTATGAATCCTACACAACAAGTAAAAGTCCATTCTACTCCTGAGAGTGCGGGTCGTTTAGCACCGGTTGGTGTAAATTTCGCAGATCCAATCATCAAAGAGTTCTACTTTAAAATCCGAGACGTCTACGGGACGGACAAGCAGTTCCCGTATCATAATTTTGATGGGCATGTTCTGTCGGTCGTTGCGATTGCAAATGGTATCGCTGACCGTGTCGAAGCGGGTGGTACTCCCGTCAATCGACGGGTTTTAATACTCGCGGCTCTTGGTCACGATGCGTTGTTCGGAATGGATCCGGCCTTTTGCAATTGTGAGAATTCAGAGCAGGTTGCAGCGCGCTATACCCGTGGAGTACTTGAGAAGCTCGGATTGGCGCAGACTGAGATCGACGCTGTAGTTCACGCCATAGAGGCTACTAACTATTTCGTTCAACCACTAACCGTAGAAGCTCGCATTCTCCGGGCAGCTGATTTGTCGAGTCTCGCCGGCCCCTACGAGTTTTTCAAGCGCAATACAGAAGCGCTCTTCGCGGAGAATCTTGCTCGTGGGGGAAGTCAGCAGTTTTCTGGATTTACGGACGGTTCACTGCGGTATTTGGCTCTATATATGGCGGATCTTATATCGTTAACGCCGAATTCAACCGACTCGGATGGGCGTTCCGTTTGGCATACCGCGGCGATGCGAAACATCGGCGAATTGTTTCGTGAAGTGTTTCCGACGGCTCCGATTCAGCTACGAACAGGAGAGGCATTTGAGAAACGTGAGCCGAGTAATGCCGCACTGCAACTTGTTATCGAGTTGGTTAACGAAAGTGAATTAAGCCAAAAGGAGAGTCGTCTGACCAAAGAGGCGGCCTTTTGTAGCAAAGATATCATCATGAAGATTCCAGGCACAGGAAGCGCAATACCGCTTCCCGATCGGTTCTGTGACATCATTTCCGTTGTCGGTGTGACGATCGATGAGGTGCCTGAATTGGCACGAGTCTGCAATCCAGCCGGGACTATCTTGGTTCGTTGGAATTTCTCAGAATCGCTAAGTGAGGTTGTTGCGGCCTTCAAGCGATTTGAATTGAATGTGGTTGGTGGCACGACGGATGAAGAGGGGAGTGTTATTTTGTTCTCGAGAAGAAATGAGCCGACTAACCACTAAAAATCCGACTGGAATCTTCGCGACTTTGCCAGTAGGGGAGCAACGCATCTTTGAAAGTATTGCAAAGCGGGTCGTTGTTGCTCCGGGGGAGCTAATAATTGCGCGCGGTGGAACGGATACAGAGCTCTACATAATCATAGAGGGACTTGCCCAAGTTATTCGTCGCCACAAATCTGGAAAAGAGATCGTGGTAAGCCATCTTAAGTCAGGGGATCTTATAGGAGAGCTGTCGTTTATCACACAGGCGCCACGTTCAGCTGATGTTCGAGCACAAACTTCGTGCCAGCTAAGGAAAATTAATCGGATGGCATTTGAAAAGGTCAGACGAAAGACTCCAGAGTTCGTTTTTAACCTACTTAAGTTAGTTTCGTTGAGGCTTGCTGAGAGTACCCAGCAATTTGCGCAGGCGACATTGCTGGATGTTCCAACACGACTACTTCTTCGTCTGAATACTATCGCCGCCGGCAGGACAGGCCGGGGACGTGAGGATCCGCGCGCATATTTCGAGGTGCCGTCTCAATCGGAGCTTGCGCGCGACCTTGGCGTCGCACGCGAAAGCGTAAACCGCGCCATGCGAGAGCTTGAAGAGAACGGTGAAGTCGAGCGCGATGGGCGTAGAATGAGGATTATTCAGCGATAAAAGAGCTAGTTTCTGAGTTTTAAACGCTGAGGTACGATTATAGCGCGGGAGGGCTCAACAATCTTCGGATTGTTCTCTTCATTTTGATTTTGCTCTAGCTCTAGCGCGGGATAACCCGCGGATCGAGAAGGGGATTAGCTAGAGTCGGGTCTGTAATACTTATCCCGGAGGGGGGAAGACGACGCGCTCTCCCGCATTAATTCTGACGCGTGTATTTTGCGTGATGAGATTTCGTTAGGCGACAGTCTTTGATATCAGCTCCATTTAATCGTACGTTTCTCTTGGAGCATGCTCCACAGTTCATTGGACGTGTGCATGAACGTAACGTTGCAAAGACGTCGGGCGAGCTGTCTTCTTCAGAGCTAGAGAGTGAAGATCTCTTAATCGGAGAATTTAGTCGAGCGATACATTCAATCGTCTCAGCGGTAGACGAAGATATTCAGAACCGCGTCTATCGCCCAGCGTCAGCGAGACTAAGGATGGTTGAGGTTGATAAATCGCGAACGCTGGTGAAGTTTTCTCTGGTAGATGAGTTCGTACTCAGCGCGGCGGGAGCTTGGGTGCAGTCATCAATCAATTCCATTCTTACATCCGCCGTGTTTGGTTTTCGCAAGGGGCACAGCGATCGAGCGGCGTTGCAGCAAGTCTCAGAATTCGTACAGCTTGGGGATCCCATTTGGGTGGTGCGGAGAGACGTTTCTGACTTCGGTGAATCTCTAGATCATAATCGGATTTTGCAAATCGTAAAAAAGCACTTTTGGCATTCAGCACCGATTCGTTACACCATTGAACAATTCTTGCGGTATCGCATCATTGTTGAAGGTTTCGCTTTAAACTCTAGCAAGACATCTTCACATGAAGCCTGGAATTTCCGCGGTTTACCTACCGGTTCAAATCTGCAGCTTCAATTGGCGAACCTTTATCTGCACGAGCTAGACTCGCAAATCGAGCAGAGTGCCCAGAATTCAAATGGCAACCAGCTCTACATTCGCCTCGGCGATGATATTCTGTTTATGAGTCGCGACCGACACGTTGCGCGGATTAACGCCGAAAGGATCGACCAATTTCTTTCTGACGTGAAATTGAAGCTAAATACATCGAAGAGTTTTGATTTTTGTCTATGCAAACCTCATTCTGTTGGTAGGGCTGACGAAAAATCGACTGGTTTATCTGTGTTTCGCTTTCTCGGAATGGATGTCTTTTGGAACGGTGAGATTAGGCTACCGGCGGATAAATGGCAGTCGGTATTGGGCACCATTCGGCAGACACTCATCAATACTGAGGTGATTGCTGATCGGCGTCGTCGGTTTGCAACCTCTGTGGAAGCGTTAACAAGGCTTCTGCATGATCAAGATGGGAACCCGAGATTCCAAGCATATTTGCGTAAAATCACATCCGTATCTCAGTTGCGGGAGCTTGATAGATGGATAGCACTATTGATGGGTAAAACTCATTTTTTGCGGAAATTTTCTAAGAAAAACTTTAAAATTACATCGCAACGCAAGCTTAGACGCCTAGGCGTACCATCTTGCGTTCATTTGGCTCGTACCCGTGGAATTATCCAGTAAACTTTCAGGCGTTGTGCGAGTAATTAAGCGTGAGCGGTCGCGTCAGCACGCTTTTTCCGAGGAAAAGAATAGCCCACTCCAAATATTGCCTGGTCTGCTGACTCATCAACGTACCTTTCTTATCTGGACCGCGCTTTTGAGCGTCTTTGAACTGCTTGAAGTTTGGATTCTTTTAGAACGGTATCACACGTTTTTAGTTGGTGGGACGCTCGGTATTCTACGTCTGGTGTCGATTACGCGTCTTCTACCATTGGGCGCGCTGCTCGGCATACGAGCACTACTTGGTAGGCGAACTCCGCATCGTCGTGAGGGTATACTAGCCATAGCCCAAGGTTTTCTCGTCTTTAACACAATTCTAGCACTCGGCCTTGTCTCGTGGCTGACGTTCGGCACCGATTTTTATGTGTCGGCTTCGCCGTTTGTTAGAGCGATCGTGTTAGCCAGTATCGCATCTCTCCCGCTCGAAGGTTTTACTTTAGTCCTTCTGTTTAACTTAAGCTCCCTCACGAACAAAGCATTGCCACGCGGAACTCGCATAGCAACCTACGCTGCGATTGCTTTCGCCCTTGTGTTGTTATGGAGTGGGTTTGCCAGCGGATTCTTCGTGCTACGTCTGCTCGGTAGCTGCATACTTCCCGTAGCGCTAGTGTCGATTTTGGGACTCGATATTCTGCACCCTAAGTTATCATTTTCGCGCCTTACGAGCTCGGTTAAGAGAAGGTTTACAGCGAAGAGCAAGAAACAGCAGATTGTTACGAATCGCTCGGCGGAAAGTGTGCATTCAGTAATCACTTTCTCGTTGAAAATGGCGCTAATTTATTTTGCCTGGGAGATGATTTTTCTCTCCTGGTCATCACGCTTTGTAGACGATCAGAGTCTGGCGCTATTTTTCTTTGTGATTCACAAAGTTTCTCACTTTTCTAGTATTCTTTCGTTTAGATTCTTGCTTCGTTGCTTATCGAAGTTGGGGCACGCCACTGCGGCGAGATTGCGCAACGAAGTGTCACGCCTTTTAGATTTGGTCGAACTAAGTTCAGTCTGGTGCATATTAATTGGGCTGGTCGTTGTGGCACCCTTTGCGATTTTAAAAGAGCGACTGTTGCTTGGGAATTTTCCGCTCGCTGGTCCTGACTCCACTATTTCCGTGGGGGTGATCGTAGCAAGTCTTGTATTTATGGTTTCTTTTGCTTTCGGCTCGATCCATCTGTTTTTGCTGTCTCTCTCGAGTTTGCGCGGCTATCGAGGATACTTAGTAGCAGCGGGATTTCTAGTCTATGGATACCTAGCGTCATCGATTGCACACCATGCTTCGTTCTACGAGCATCCGGAGGGGGCTGTAGAAGCGCTCTTTCTGTGCGGGGCAGCACTAAACGTTGCCATCTGCATAGTGTCGCGAAGATGGTTTGGAGCGGGGCACGCATCATGGTCGAATAGATCCGTGCTCCCATCCACATTTAAGTCGTTGGGGGCTTTCATTGACACGGATAATAAGTCTGGGGTCATTTTGATTTTAAAGCTTCGTGCTCGATTGTCCGAAGAGATGATAGCCGCGCGCCTGACGCTGGAGTCTCCTGAGGAATTTACGGTGATGCTCGGACGGTACGTGCTTGTTCGGCTTCCCACTAGTGATGAAAGCGGAATCGAGCTTTCAAGTCTAGTTGCTAGAGTGGCTGCCTTACCGGAGGTATTTTTAGTGCTACGTGTGACTACTGGCTTGTCGACAGCTATTCTTAGCGAGCTATTAGTTGAGGGGTTTCCGCCGCATTCACGCATCCAGTTGGATAATCCAATGCAATTGTCCGACAAACCGCTTTCTGCAGCGTCGTATCTCGCCCTACGCGAGCAGGCTGGGGTAATTGAAGCGAAACGGAGTTGCGCCGGATGGAGTGTGCCGCAAGGACTCCGTACCGATGTTCGCATTGCATTTATTAGATTTCTTGAGGCAATAGAACGTTACAAAGACACGATACACGCAGCGTGTTTACGCGGGCCAGTCGGCAAATGTTTTTACGTCAACTTGACGGAAGACACGGTTCTTTGGATCCCACCCGAGCTGCGCAGCACCGCTGCGGCGTTACAGGGCCACCGTCTACGTGAGGAGCTTAAGTGCTCATGAGAAAAATTGCAGCGCCAATTCCACCCCGTAAATTGCGTTTACTGCATTTGCTCTGGGTCTTGGCGATCCTACTTAGCCTCTACGAAATTGAACGCAACGGTATCTATCGTTTTTTCATACGAGGAGAAAAATACATCTACGCGAATGATTTTGGCGGCATAGGAGTCTCAGTATCGTTGCCGTATGCAATCGAAAGATCTGATTCCGGAGTACCCACGGGCGTCGGGGATGTATACGAACGGTTTAGAATTGTTAAATTAAGTTTTCCATTCGGTTCTATCGTCCCTTCGTGTGACCAGCTTTTTGGTGTAGGGGTTTATAATTTTTCTAAACCTGAAGACCCACCATCATGGCGCAGACTCCTATTCTCCTTTGCCTTTGACGTTCCGAACGGTCGATGTGAATCGAAGCAATTATTCATCGACGATTTAGGGGCCCCTGAGACGATTGATATTCAACTCGTAAAGATCGGGAACGAGGGGAGCGCCTTAGTAGAGCGCCCGTTGCCGAACGGGATTCATTTGGAGTTAAACGGCACAGCATTCAATCCGCTCACGACGCTTGTTAGGTCGCAGGAGATTCCCACCTCGTTCCCGTTTCTTGGGCTGCATCAGACGGATATCGTAGAGAAGTTTTCTGCTGATCCATCCCCACGGGAAGTTCGAGTTCTCGTGAGTCCTACCGACGATATCGAGCACGAACTAGTATCGACTTTAGAGTCGTTTATAGATGAATGCCCGACTGCACCGAAATGCGGTCCGCTTAGGGTGGCAGTAGCTCGAATCGATGATTCGCGATTCATTGAACTCTTCGAGAAAGCGAGAATTCGCGGCATCGATACAGAGGTAATTGTCAGTTTTCGCTCGTGGCTTGGGCGTGCCGATTTTCGAGCGCAAGAGCCGGTCAATCGGCTTGCTCCACTTGAATGGCTTTATGCCAATCCGTACGTGCCGTATCGACCGGAGATGCGTCTTGCAATGCACACAAAATTTATGGTGCTTGGGAATCGGACGGTTTTCTCCGGTTCGAATCTCTATTTTACCCGTTATCCGTATGCGCGGCAGAATTTGATCGAATATTCCAATCCGAAAATTAACGGCATGTTTCATGAGCTATTTGCGCGAATAAAGTCCGGGGCTTTTGTGCCGAAGCGAGTTGATCTTGCAAGTGGATTTTCGCTGATGCTCGGTGGTGAAAAGATGCAGCGTGTGGGTGCGATGCGCAAGAAGGTTAGTCCCGGTGTAATCACTGAAGACGGCTTGCGAACAACTGCATACGGGGCGGCGCTGAATCTTATCGATTCTGCAAAAAGCTCTCTTACTATGAGCATGACGCCGCTTTCTGATGCATGCCATCGATTCAGTTCCGAGCTGTGCTTCTTCGAGACCTTGGCACGGAAGGGCAAGGAAATAAGGAGTACGTTTTACGAAAACCCGACTTTTTTCGTCGATCGAGAGCGCTATGATCGGCTAAATCTACAGTTCTTACCGGGTAATATGTCGGTGAACGAGATGCCGGAGATCGACGCTTACGCTAAGTTGCTCGATGTTCCAGTTGGCGATCTGAAATTTCCAAAACTTGCGTTCGGAGTCGGAGGAACCGTTCATCACCGTCTCGCCGTCATAGACGGAGAAGCGATTATAGGCGGATCTGTGAATCTCGCGCATGATGTGACGCTGAATACCGTCGAGATCCTACGTTCTGCAGCGCTTGCTAGTTCGATCGAGGCTCGTATGACGCCACTAGATGAGCCGTATTACATATCCCCGATTCGCTCTGATTTTGTGGGCAACGAGATGCGCGATTTTGCGCGGGATGGAAACTGTCTTTTCGTTTATGAATTCCCCACGTTTAGTTCCAAGCCTTTGTCACCGATCCATAGCTATTCGAAGGATGCGATTTTCGAGGCGCTCGCAGCTCAGTATCCAAACGCAGCAGGGTCGAAGGCGAGCTCTATTATATTACCTGATGCACAAGATGTTTCGATGCTTGCCCCGAGTGGAATATCGTTAATCGAGAAGCCGATAGCGGAAGGTGTTTTATCTGCCTCTTCCTATCTATGCGTTGTATTGCCGGGGAACTCGGAGCGATTAATCGTGAAGATGGCGCAGCAGTGATTGGCTTGACCTAATTATCTTGCTCGCTAAAGGTTCCCTCTTGCCTCATAATTCATGTCCTCGCCTGGTGATTCTCTGGAAACAGGGGTATTGTGACGATGCGCGGTTATTACCTTTTACGGAGCTAAACATGAAGGCAAACGATGCGATCCGCTTAACCCTCGAATCGTCTACCAAAATTTTAACGAGCTACCTGGCGGACCTGTACGACGGTGATTTGTTAGTGCGACCAACGCCGACTTCTAATCACATTGCCTGGCAACTTGGGCACTTGATCGCTTCGGAATATTCGATGATGGAAGCGGTGCGTGCTGGGGAAAGTCCGAAATTACCCGACAATTTTGCTGCTGCTCACAGCAAGGAAACGATCGGGAATAGCGATCCAGCTCAGTTTCTTACCAAAGAGAATTATCTAGCCCTTTTTAAGGCACAGCGTATCGCAACGTTGCAGATTCTTGAGGCACTTTCCGAATCCGACCTCGATAAGCCTGTTCCGGAAAAATTCCAACGCTTTGCTCCCACCGTTGGGGCGCTGATTAACGGGTCTGGAGTTCACTTCTTGATGCATGTCGGGCAGATGGCGGTTGTGCGACGAATTCTTGGCAAGCCGATCGTGATATAAATTGCATAATTCAAGGGAGTTACGGGCGCTTTGAGGTGCCTATCGTACTGAACGAAACGAACTCTTGCATGATGTCGACAACCTCCCTCTGACGGTGTAGTTTTCGAACGTGTCTATACAAACCCCAAATCCTGAAGATTCGCTGACGTATTCGTTTAAACACGTTTGCATCGAAGCGATGGCCCTTAACGCCCCCACGACTGAGGTTACGTCCGCGGAGATCGAACAGGACCTTAAGCCACTCTATGAAAAATTGGAGATTCCTTTCGGCACGTTAGAGCGGATGACAGGTGTTAAGTCACGAAAATTCTGGGCTGATTCTGTGATGCCTAGCACGGTAGCTACGAAAGCTGCGGAGATGGCGTTTGCAAGTTGCGATATTAAACCGAGCCAAATAGGAGCGATCATTAACTGCTCCGTTTCTCGGGATCACTTTGAACCCGCCACAGCCGCCCTTGTTCATCGCTCGTTAGGATTGCGCGAAGGTTGCATGTCATTCGATATTTCCAACGCGTGTATCGGTTTCTCTAACGGTCTTATGACAATCGCCAGTTTAATCGAGGCGGGACAGATCGAAGCTGGAATGGTCGTAACAGGAGAAACAGTTTCACGTGCCGTTCATGCAGGCCTTGAAGAGGTTAAGCAGATGCCGGATCTCGATAGGGATAAGTTATTGGCGTTTCTTCCAACTGTGACACTCGGGTCTGGGGCCGTGGCGTATATTCTTTGTCATGAGCGAATCTCCAAGGCCGGACACCGGCTTAAGGGAGCAGCAGTACGTTCTGCTACGCAACATAACATGTTGTGCGTAGGGGATAAGGATTATGCCATGTCACAGTCCGACAAAGATTATCGTCCAGTTATGTTCACCAATGCCCCGGAGCTGATGGCCCAGGCAGCGCTTTTAGGAAATCGAGCATGGAACGGTGCTTCGAAGTTGTTTAGTTGGGGCGCGGAAGATCTGAATCACATCATCTGTCACCAGGTTGGCAAACATGTGAATGAGGCGTTCTATCGCACCGTCGGATTAGATCGCGCCAAGGAGTATATAGTGTACCCAGAGTACGGAAATATGGTCTCGGCTGCTATGCCTGGTGCCTTCACTAAAGCCATTGATGGGCGTGGATTCAAGGCGAAAGACAAGATTTTATTGATGGGCTACGGCAGCGGCCTTAACGCAATTTTCACCGGCGTGGAGTGGTGATCTGAGAAAATTGGTCTACTTCGGGTTAGCGACCGCAAGTATTCATCATGAAAAATTCATCATGTTGTTAACCGGTAATACTCCATCGATGGCCTCTTCGGATGGAGAAACTCCATCGTTACCTGATTGGTTGAAAGCAATTTATCCGTTTGCGTCACGGTTTGCTTCGATCGCTGGCCACAAGATGCATTACATCGATGAAGGACCGCGTGACGCTCCCATCGTGTTGATGGTACACGGGAATCCTACTTGGAGTTTTTATTTTCGTAACTTAATCATAGCCCTTCGCGACACATATAGAGTCATAGCGGTAGATCAAATTGGGTGCGGCTTGTCCTCTCGTCCGACGCAAACGCCGATACGAGCTGCTGAGCGAGCAACTCACTTAGAGATGTTCGTCGATCAATTAGGTCTTAAGAAGTTTTCATTAGTTTTGCATGACTGGGGAGGCCCGATTGGCACCTCGCTAGCGTGTCGCCGCATCGATAGCATTGAAAAAATCGTTTATTTCAATACGACTCTGACAGAAGTTGATAGCCTACCAGGAATTATTCGCCGCGCGAATAATGACTTCATCGGACCACTACTTACTAAGTATACCCGACATTTTTTAAAACTGATGTGTAGGTTCGGTGTTAATAAAAAGCTCACCTCCGATGTGCGCAAAGGGTATCTATTTCCGTATAAATCCGTCGCGGATCGGCAAGCAATTTGGGATTTTGTTGATGACATTCCGTTCGATAGTGATCACCCAACGGCCTCTGAGATGGATCGTTTTGGTGCGAGTCTCCCCGAGTTATCCAGCCGAGTTCCGGTGCAGATTATATGGGGATTAAACGATCCGTGTTTTCATCGGGAAATGTTGCGCCGAGTCGCTAGTCACTTCCCTCGTGCACGAGTATTAGAGCTCTTAAACGCCGGCCATCTAGCGTTAGAAGATGAAACTGAATTGTGCTGTGCTACGATACTGGAATTTTTGCGTGGTGACGCGAAAGCGCTTCCTGCAGTAGGAGAAGGGGTTAATCCTTTATACGCGGCGTTCCAGAGAATCGCAGGGGAAACCCCCAGAAATACCGCGATCGTAGTGCCGGAGTTTGTAAGCGATCACTTGCGCAGTACCCGATTAACTTTTGGCGAACTTAAAAGTTTGGTTACTCAGTATGAACGTGGGCTGATGGCTCAGGGGTTAGCGCCACGCGATCGGGTGTTAATGCTTTGTCCTCCGGGGATAGATTTTCTTGCATTGAGTTTGGCGGTTATGGGTCGGGGTGCGGTCCCAGTTTACGTCGATCCAGGAATTGGGAAGGAAAAGCTTTTACGTTGTATCGCTGACGCCTCACCGGATGCTTTCATAGGGTCCCCAAAAGCGCATCTTCTTCGGTTAATTTATCGAAAACTATTTAAACGCTTAAAGTTCTCATTAGTGGTTACGGATTTCCCTTTTGTTCCCGGGGCAACCACCACCACTGGAGTTTTGCGACGATTTTCCGATGCGCCGATTTTGCCAGAGGGAACGATCGATAATACCGCGATGATAGCGTTTACCTCGGGTGCCACCGGTACGCCCAAAGGCGTCGTATTTTCAAACGAGATGCTCGCTGCGCAGTTGGAAATCTTTTCGCGAGATTTTGGATTTAAGCCTGGAACATTAGATCTCCCATTGCTCACTATCTTCTCCCTCTACAATGTGGCGCTCGGAGTAGGGTCTGTTTTTGTTAAGCTTAATCCCGGTAAGCCATTAGATTTAAATCCGCGGGAGATTCTAAGAATTATTAAGGCTCTCGGCGTGCGAAGCTCGTTTGGTTCGCCTACTTTGTGGGATCGAATCTCGCGCTATGCGGAGACCACGCGCACAACGCTTGAGCCGATGGAGCGGGTTTTGATGGCTGGTGTAGCAGTCCCGCGTTCGGTGCGACAACGATTATCTGTGCTGATGCCTTCGGGAATGAGCTATACCCCGTATGGCGCTACTGAGGCATTACCTGTAACGCAGGTTTCAAGTGCTGAGTTGGAGGAGCATTCCGATGAACGTGCCGTCAGCGGAGAGCGTGGGGTCTACGTCGGGAAATGGGTAAGCGGTGTTACGGTGAAGGTGATACCGGTAACGCTTGGAGCGATTGAGCAGCTGGGGCACATTGTTGAGTGTAAGATTGGCGAAGTAGGTGAAATAATTGTCAGCGGCGCGAGCGTTAGTAAACGATATCTCAGTCGACCAGACGCTAACCGTGCCGGAAAAATTCCGGACAGTGATACTATTTGGCATCGAATGGGGGACTGCGGATATATCGGCAAAGATGGAGGATTGTACTTCTGTGGCCGTGTTGCCCATCGACAGTTACACGATGGAAAGGCCCTGTATGCTGTGCCGACGGAGCAGATTTTTTCAGCTCACGGAGAGGTGCATCGGGCGGCGCTTGTTGGGATTAAACATTCAGCAGATCCTGTTGCGCAATCGGTGCCAGCCATCGTTGTCGAGCCGTTTCCAGAGCATTTCCCAACGACGCCAGAGGCTGAGCAGCGTTTACGAAAAGAATTAACCGCATTAGCAAATTCAGCGGGTTTGCCACCAATGGAAATCTTTTTCCATCCACGCTTTCCCGTGGATGGGCGGCACAACGCCAAGGTCTTCAACGACCAGCTTGGGGAGTGGGCGTCCGGAGTCAGAGCAGCGAGCGACGGAAAGCGGTGATAAATGCGACCCTTCCTGAGTGATCCCCAAGAATCCTGACTAAATTTCCTCACGAAGAACAGAAAGCGATTGGATCTCTTTTGTGTTCTTCGTGGGGAACCAAAAATTTAGCAAATTAACGTCTTACGCAACCAAGTCCACCCGGAAGTCGCATATCCTTGCAGCCTTTTTTGCGTTCAGCTGAGCTGCATTTGTTTTCGCTCGGAGAAAAACCAGACGGGCAACGTTCCGGCGCAGCTGTTGGCTTAGCAGATTCTGATGCACGATCTAATTCCTGAGCCATCTTCAATCCCTTCTTGGATAAATCGACACAACACAATCCTCGCGCTTGTGGCATATCGCTGCAATCGCGCTTGCCCAATCCTAAGTTCGCACAGGTATTCGGACAGGAGCTACAGTACGGATCCGCTACGGCGCTCGTTGATGTAGCGACAAATGTGAATGCGAAAATCGCTACGGTAAGAAGTGACTTGATCATGAAAATAATCTCCAGACAGGATTTGGTACGGAGCGTACTACAATGGCGCTTAAGAACAATGATCACTTACGTGTAATCAGTCGGGGCTTTTTTAGGGCACAGCGAAGTATTGCAAGTTATTCTAAGTTGTGGAATTGTCCCGATCGGCGGATTTTTTGTTTACCTATATATACGAGATAATTGTTATGATCGGTCGTTCGATGAATCAGATGCTAGCTAGGGTATTGATAGCCTTGTTTCTTCCATTAAGTCTGATTCTTGTACGACCGGCTGAGGCCTGCGACCTTTGTGCAATCTATTCAGTTACAGATAAATCCCGTGCTACCCCTGGAACGTTTCGTTTAGGCGTTGCTGAACAATTTTCAAGCTTCGGTACAATTCAGCAGAGCGGAGCCTATGTGGAAAATTCCGGCAGTCAGCATATGGAAAGCTCCATTACGCAATTGTTTGCTCGGTATGATCTTACTGATTCAGTTAGTCTGCAGGCTAATCTTCCGTATATCAGTCGACGGTATCGTCGGATCGAAGACGGCATGACGGACCGTGGCACTGAGGCAGGGATCGGGGATTTGTCGCTTTTAGCCAGGTATATGCCGTTTGCGGATCGTCAAGAGAACTGGAGCTATATGGTTCAAGTATTCGGCGGAATCAAATTGCCTACTGGTGACGCGGATCGTCTAAAAGAGGACAGTGATGGCGAGCATCACAAAGATGATCAACATGGAGACGACGTTCACGAGGAATCCGGCCATGATGACGAGTCGGATCATATGGATGCACACAGCGTCTCTTCTAGGGGACGGGTATCCAGAATTCATAACGGCATCGATCACGGTGACGATGAGATTACGAACGTCATTCATGGTCATGATTTGGCACTAGGATCCGGATCGGTAGATTTTCCGATCGGGTTCGATTTTTTCGCGCAATCCGATCGCGCGTTTGTTCAAGCCAATTTGCAGTATGTATTTCGTACGGAAGGAGAAGCTGACTACCAGTACGCGGATGATTTATTATGGAAGGTTGGCCCAGGATATTACGTGGCGTTAGACCACGATAGTAGCGTGGCATTGAAAGTAAATCTTTCCGGTGAGTACAAACGTAAAGATACCATAGACGGTGAGCATGATGACGATACTGGATTACGTTCTCTATTTATAGGACCTGAGGTATCGGTATCAATTGGCGACTGGGCGGGGGAATTAGCCTGGGATATTCCTCTTGATGTGAACAACACGGGAACACAAGTTGTTATTGACTATAAGATTAGGGCAACGTTGACTCGCGCCTTTTAAAGCGGCTCGGCAGTTACTGCTATCTTGGCGTTTGTGATGTCACAACTAAATTCGATATAACCTTATGGTATGTCGAATGACCACGAATGCGGAGCTAGTTTGATGGGTCCAACCGTCCCATCACGAGTGATATACTGTTGCGACGCAATGGAATGGCTGGGGCAACGCGAACCACAAATCGCATCCTCATTGGTTGCTTCCCTGCCTGATATATCGGAATTCCCCGGATACTCTAGAACTCAGTGGGAGGAATGGTTTGTTGGAACCGCTGGACTCGTACTCTCTAAAACGCCGAGTTCTGGCGTCTCTGTATTTTTTCAGTCCGACATTAGAATCGACAATGAGTGGATCGACAAAGGATTTCTCTGTCAGCAGGCGGCGCGTGAGTTGGGAGTGCCGATGCTTTGGCATCGAATCGCATGTCGCAAACCACCTGGACAGATTACCTCTGGACGGGCTGGTTACTCTCACATTCTGTGTTTCAGTCGCGACGTGAAAGAGGCTGGTCCCGCGAAGTTTCCGGACGTGCTTTCAACAGTCGGAGATAAAAGCTGGGAACGAGGGATGGGGGTCGAGGTATGCATGCTAGTTGCGCGCTTTATCGCGGAATGCACGGAATCAACTACGGTAATCAATCCGTTTTGTGGGCACGGTAGTATGCTTGCTGCGGCGAATGCATTTGGGTTGGCGGCGATTGGAATTGAGCGGAGTAAAAAGCGCTCTGAGTTCGCCAAAACGCTACAATTAGATGTAGATGCGCGTCGCTGGAAGTTGGATTAGGGGCGTTATGACCTCGACCCTCCCAAGTCGGGGCAGGAAGTGGTATCGGTCGTCTCACCTATGAAAGTATTGGTTACTGGCGGCACCGGTTTTCTGGGAAGCGCCTTAGTTAAAAGTTTGCGCAGTGATGGTCACGAGGTGATTAGCATCGCTCGCGGAACAAATCAGGAGTTAAACGAACTCGGTGTTATTCAACTAGGCATTGACGTTGGTGATCTTGGTGCGAGTGCCAGTTACCAAAGATTGCGTGAAGCGCTCACCGGGGTGGAAGTGGTGTTTCATATCGCAGCTAAAGTAGCGATGTGGGGAGCAAAGGCGGATTTTTTTCGGATCAACGTCGATGGAACGTTGAAGCTTCTCGAGGCAACCAAAGCAGCCGGCGTAGCGCGATTTATCTACACCAGTTCTCCCAGCGTAATCGCGTCAGGGTGTGATTTATCTGGTGTTGATGAATCTGTTCCGTATCCACAGCATTACGAAGCGTTCTATCCGCAAACTAAAGCGTTGGCCGAGCAAGCAGTTCTCGCTTCGCACACCGAAAATTTTCGAACCCTAGCGCTTCGACCCCATCTCATTTTTGGTCCCGGGGATACTAATCTAGTGCCGACTATTCTAGCCAAAGCTAAAGCGGGACGCTTGGCAATTATAGGTACTGGGAGCAATCGCGTTGATTTCTCGTACATCGATGATTGTGTTGCTGGCCACCGCGCAGCTGAGCGGGCGTTGGTTGGTGATAGTGGGGTGGGGGGGTGCCCGTACTTTATTAGTCAGGCGCAGCCGATGATTTTGTGGGATTTTATTAACCGTATTTTAGTTGGAATCGGACAGCCTCCAATCACTAAGAAGGTGTCGTACGGAGTCGCCGCTACGATTGCAGCGGTGTTGGAGTCGATTTCACGCATAACCGGGAAAGAGCCGGCGTTGACGAGATTTTTGGTCTCAGAGATGGCGACGGAGCATTATTTTGATATCACCGCGGCCAGCACCCGTTTGGCGTATACGCCACGTGTCACGATGGATGATGGTATCGAGCGGACCATAGAGTGGCTGAGAGCGAAATCTAAGCCCACAATGGCAAATTCTTAGCTCCAGCACACTCAATGACACGCGATTGCTCGTGTTTCTGAGTATTATTTCGCCCCTTTATTTCACTCTGGGCCCAAAATCTGATACGACTCCCCATCTGAATTTATGAAAGAAACCAACCCAAACCTTCGCAATATCGCCATCATCGCCCACGTAGACCACGGGAAGACCACTTTGGTGGATTTTTTGTTTCGTCAAAGCGGTACTTTTCGTGAAAACCAAGACGTAGGCGACCGTGTAATGGACAGCGGCGATTTAGAGCGCGAAAAGGGCATTACCATTTCCGCTAAGAACTGCGCTGTGGATTGGAAAGGCGTTAAGATCAACATCCTTGATACCCCCGGCCACGCTGACTTCGGCGGCGAGGTAGAGCGCGCTCTAATGATGGTGCAGGGAGCTATTTTGCTCGTTGACGCAAGCGAAGGGCCACTCCCGCAGACTCGGTTCGTACTGAGCAAGGCTTTTCAAGCAGGCCTCAAAGTTATCGTCGTTATCAATAAGATCGACCGTAAAGATGCTCGTCCGAAGGAAGTTCTAGACGAAATCTACGAACTGTTTATGGATCTCGATGCGGATTCGAGTCAGATCGAATTCCCAATTCTCTACGCGATCGGTCGTGAAGGAATCGCTCAGAAGGAGCTTGAGGGACCGCGTGGTACCAACTTGGCTCCGCTGTTTGATGCGATCGTTGAGCATGTGCCCTCGCCATCGTTCGATCCAGCACTCCCGTTTCAGATGCAGGTGCTGAATCTTGGATACTCAGACTATTTAGGGCGTTTGGCGATCGGCCCAGTCGTTAACGGCTCATGCGTTAAGAACGAAAAACTTGCGTGTATCGGTGTCAGCGGCTTGCCTAAGCCATTGCGTGTAACAAAGACCCAAGTCTATCGAGGTGTTGGATTTGAAGAGGTGGACGCGGCTCAGCCGGGCGAGATTGTAATTCTCTCCGGTATCGATGAAGTTGAGATCGGGGACACCATCTGTAACTTAGCCGCTCCAGTTGCGTTGCCGCGGGTTAGTGTTGACGACCCGACGATATCGATGAAATTTTCACCGAATACCTCTCCGCTTGCCGGACAGGAAGGTAAGATTGTGCAATCTAACCGATTACGGGAACGCTTGCTGAAGGAAACGCTTACAAACGTGGCGCTTCGTTTTGAGGAGACGGGAGATTCGGACTGTTTCATCCTAAAGGGCCGCGGTGAATTTCAAATGGCGATTCTGATCGAGCAGATGCGCCGAGAAGGGTTTGAAATGAGCGTGGGCCGTCCGCAGGTAATCTTCAAGGAAGAGAACGGCGTAAAAGTCGAACCGATCGAGCACGTGTTTGTAGATTGCGACGAAGGTTTCGTTGGGATCGTGACGCAGAAGCTATCTCAACGCAAAGGTCGAATGACCAACTTGATTAATCACGGAACCGGTCGAGCCCGACTAGAGTTTTCGATCCCATCGCGCGGGCTTATCGGATACCGTAACGAGTTTTTAACCGACACGCGGGGTACCGGAATCATGAATTCATACCTTCAAGGTTATGAAGAATATCGTGGTGATTTCGTTCCGCGTGTGAACGGTTCGTTAGTGGCGGATCGCATGGGCCCAACGACACCGTATGCGATTTTTCATCTTGAGCCACGCGGAATTATGTTCGTGCAGCCAGGCGACATGGTTTATGAAGGCATGATCGTTGGTGAGCATAATCGAGATAACGATCTCGATATCAATCCAACTAAAGAGAAGAAGCTTACAAATATGAGAGCAGCAGGCCGCGATGAGAACATTATTCTAACGCCGGTTTCTCCCATGAGTCTCGAGAAGGCGATTGATTTTATTCGCGATGACGAACTGGTTGAGGTAACGCCTAAAAACGTACGACTTCGCAAAACGATCCTTTCTCAGCAGAAGAGGGGATAATTCGAGGACCGTCAGATTTGGCCGGCCTACTTTGATCGGGCGAATATGAAGATTATATCAACGGAATTCACGGCCGGTGCCAATAAAATTGGGCAACTTCCCGACGCCATAGTCAGCGAACTGATGATGTGTGGCAGTTCCAACGCTGGAAAATCAACGTTATTGAACCGTCTTTGTGGACGACGCGAATTGGCCCGTGTCAGTAAGGAGCCCGGCAAAACACGAGAGATTAACCTATACCGTTGCCGATACGAGGATTCTGATCGTAAACAGCGGGAGTTTTCGTTGGTTGATATGCCGGGATTTGGTTTTGCTAAAACCAGCAAAACGGAACGCCAGCGTATGGCGCGTTTAACCGTTGAATACATCATCGGACGAACGCAGCTAAAATGCGGACTTTTGCTGGTCGATCCAAAGCGTGGTGCCGGAGAAGATGAATTGGCCTTGCTCCCAGTTGCCGCGCGGGCGCTAAAGCCGTTGTTTGTCGTAGCCACTAAATGCGACAGATTTAATCAGAAGGATAAAGCGCAATATCTCGCTCGTCTAGCCGAAGCATGTCGAATGCAAGTAGGCGATCTTCTCCTAGCCGGTGAGGGCATGTCACTGGCACCGATCTTTGAACGCGTTGAGCCGTTGCTACGGGTTGAGCGGTAGCTAGCCCTGGGGCATACCCTTAACCCCTTAAACCCCGGACCGACTTGTCCTGCGTAGCCTCGGCGTAGGAGGATGGTCCGCACGATCGCTTTCGCACGATCGCTTTCTGCTCTTCGATCAAGCGGACCGGCGGTCCGCGGTCCAAATTCCAGGCACGGTCCTAAGCCGCCATCGCATACACACGCTCTTCGCTGCGTTCGTTGTTCGCTGTGACGCTCTCGTTACCATCATCATGGAACTGTTGTAGAGATTTGCGAAGCATCATTCTCGCTCTGTGTAGTCGCGATTTTACCGCTGGTACAGTTACATCGAGCAGCTTCGCTACTTCTTCATTAGAGATTCCATCCACGTCGCGCAATACAAAGATAGTTTTGTATTCTTCCGGTAACTGAACGATCGCTGTTTCCAACTGGGCACGAAGCTCATGACGAGTTGATAGATAGTCGATGTCGCACGAGTCAGTTCGGTTTGCGACCCAGTTCTCTTTGACGCTCATCGAGATTTCTTCAAGCGATACCGCTGCATGTTGTTTGCGTTTACGTAGTTTCATAAACGAGGTGTTCGCGGTGATCCGGTAGAGCCAGCTTGAAAAAGCTGAGTCGCCTTTGAAACTTTCGATTTTACGAAATACGTTGGTGAAAACATCTTGGAGCACTTCTTCCGCATCTTCTTCATTGCGAGTGATGCGAAGTGCTAAGTGGTGTGCTTTCTCGGAGTATCGCTTGACCAATTCACCGAAAGCCTCAACATCACCAAGTTTGAGCATTTCAACTAATTCTGTGTCTGCGAAAAGTTCCATTTGCGTACTCCCTTTATAAAATCCTGCTTAAGATTCCTTCCTAAGCATGTAGTTGAAACTCGCACGGCAAGCGTTTCGATGTGTCACGACGGCGTAATTTGTTTGTCCCAAATTTGTATCAATTCACGAGGGCGTGTATCTCTAGGACACCCAAGGACCGGGAGTCGGCTCAAATGCGTTTAAATGGCCCTTGGCGATAATTTAAGAGCTAACGAATATGTCTGAAACCACATCAAATCCCCGCCTGGTGCACTGCCTAAAGTATAAAAAAGAGCTTCCGGGGCTGATAAAGCCGCCTTTTGGTGGGGATGTTGGAACTCGCATATTCAATTCTATCTCCGCCCAAGCATGGGCAGATTGGCAGGAGATGCAGATTAAGGTCTTGAATGAGTATCGCCTGAACATGGCGAATCCAAAGGATTATCAAGTACTTGTTGACCAGATGATGAAGTTTCTTGGACTTGAAGAGGGCGGCACCTTAGAAGTCGAAAACGCGCAGCGCGGTGGTGGGACTACTAAGTCGTAAGCGCCCTTAAAAATAGTCGTTAAGCATTGGTGGGATAGATCCGACTTTTGTTGGTGGAGGGAGGAGCATGTTGGATTCCAACTAGCTCCGGACCACAAACTGACGAAAGTTATAGCGAGGAAGCCCCCCCTATGTACGGCAAGAATGCATATCAGCAGTATCAGAACATTCAGGTTACGACCGTAGACAAAGGTCGTTTGCTGCTCATGATGTATGAGGGCGCAATCAAGTTCCTGAAGCAATCGCGCGCTGGGCTTGAGGCGAATGACCTCGTCAAGTTCTGTCGATTTCTAAGCAAATCACAAGCGATTATCGCTGAATTGATGAATACACTAGATTTTGAAAAGGGCGGCCAGATCGCACGCGATCTAGAGCGCCTTTACGATTTCATGCTTTTCTATCTAACCGAGGCGAACCTTGAGCGTAGCGGCGAGAAAGTTACAACGGTCATCGGACTTGTTGAGACAGTCTATTCTGCCTACAAAGAGATCATCGAAGGCGAGAAGCAGCAGGCATCCGATACCGATAAGGAAAAAGCGGTTGGCGAAGCGCTGCGTCGGGTTCAGATAAGCCTTTAACTAACCTAAATATAGGCTTTGCCGACTTGGACCGCGGACCGCCGTCCAAGTAAATTGAGCCATATTTCTGAACATCCCCAGCTTAACTTGACGGCCGTGCGTGCAATCCAGTGTTTTGCGACCATATCGTTCCTAACGCCGTTATTACTTCCATGGATCTAAGCGGTTAGCAGGCGCATCTAACCCAGGGATGTCTGACCGTGAAAAGACCTTAGGGGAGCGGATGCGCGCCGATTGGAATCGGCGGGTTACGCACGATTACCGCTTTTGGATGAGTGATGGATATCGCTCGGACGATGAAATGTGGGCGAGCGGCGAGCGGGACTTACCGCTCTTACTAGCGGGACTGCCTGATACAACCAAGAAAGTTGCGCTTGAGATCGGTTGCGGAGTCGGACGCCTCCTGCGGTGCGCATCTCGCAGATTTCAGTACGTAATCGGTGTCGATGTCTCCAATGAAGCAATCGATAAGGCGCGCGAGCTGTTAGGTCCGTTGCCGAATGTTGCTCTGCACGTTGGAAACGGGTTCGATCTCTCGATGATCGAGTCAGGCTCGATTGACGTCGTCTACAGCTTTGCATCCCTAACTAGCACGCCAACTCATGTCATCGCCGGATATCTGCGCGAAATGCACCGTGTTTTGCGCCCAGATGGCGTGGTTCGTTTGCAAGTATACTTAGGAAAATCACAAGTTGTTCACGCTTCAAATACTCTTCATCTAAGGTGCTTTGAGCGGGAGAACTTTACGAACGCAGCGCACGCAGCGGGACTAACATTGCGATCTGTAGAAGAGCTTAAGCTTCCATTCCAAGTTTCAGCGCCGGAGTTAAATATCTCAGCCGTGGTAGTTTCACTCTCACGTGAGAACGTGCCACCCAAAGAGACCATAATAATCGCTGATACGTTACTTCCCGGTGGTGAGGCGCAGGAATTCGCTGACGAGGATGCTGCTCCAGACTCTCCACTAAGCGTCGATATCGAGTCGTGGATGTCGCTTAAATACGCACAAGAAATGCTTCAAGCGGGGGATCTTGATAAAGCAAAAGAGACTCTTCGCTATGCTCTGAATAATTGCGTTGGTGCCACTGAAGAAGTTACCGCGCTGGTCAAGGAACTTTCGATGCAGTTGGAAACGGCAGTCACCTCCACGGGTTCGAGTCAGAAAGTATCGGTGGAGTCGTCCAAGTTCATAGAAGCGAATATGCGTGTCCTTCGCGAGCGATTTCCCGCGGTTGCGCAACGATTAGAGAATCATCCTAATTTCACTCCTGGTATCGAAGCGAAACAAACTCCTGACGGAGCTGTGCTTTTTGAGGACGGGCAGTGTCTAGACCACGCCGATAAGCCGGTAAGCGCTGGTGAGGCATGGGCGCGTCGCACGCTAGCAGAGCGCCGAATCGAATCAGCGGACTGTATAGCTATATTAGGCTTTGGTTGCGGTTACCACGTTGAAGCGTTGCTGCGCAGCACTGGTAAGGCTGTAAAGGCCATTGAGCCGCGAGCAGAAGTTTTGTGGAAGGCTCTTACGTTGCGTGACCTCACGCACTGTTTGTCGCGCCTTGGTGGCTTAGCGCTCGGTGATGACGGCGTTTCCTGTCTCGCAGACGATACAGAATTAGTAATTCGCCCTCAGACTCAACTAGTCGCTGGTGCGCTGTGCGCATCGTTGCGTGCAGCAGCCTACGGCACTCGCGGACTTGCCGCACTGCAGCCATCGATTGCGGTACTTGGACCATTGCAAGGTGGCACGTTGCCGATGACGCACTACGTTGCGCGCTCGCTCTCAGAAATTAAGTCACGATTAAAGGTTTGGGACGTCAGCGGATTTGCGGGTGGATATCATCACCTAGAGGATTTTCTCACTGACAGATCGCGCCGCAACGTAATGCAGAATAATTACGTTGAAATGCTTTCCCAGATGGTACTGGAGAGCGCGACTGAGAAGCCGATTGATATTCTGATTTGTATGGCGCAAGCGCCGATTTCTGGTCGTGTACTAGATGAGCTAAGAAAAAAAG
>JBGSNS010000243.1:0-2105 GCA_041739515.1 Bdellovibrionota bacterium | reverse complement strand
GTCTCTCAGTGTCTCTCAGTTTTAGTGTTATCCTAGAATCTTTTCTTTATTTTATCAGGAAATCCGCACCCACTTGATAAACTCCCTCAGGCCTGCGAAAACACTCAACTCCAACGGTTATTCTCTTAAGCGGAAGTAGCTCAGTTGGTAGAGCATCAGCCTTCCAAGCTGAGGGCCGCGGGTTCGAGTCCCGTCTTCCGCTAGCCAGTATCTTTATCTTTCTGATACTTTTTTTGCGCTTTCCTGCTTTAAGCTGCACGCACAAGAACCATCAACCGCTCAACTTCGGTGCCCGGCAACATCAACCGTTCGATCTGCTGCGTCCAACCCTTCGGCGCAGATCCTATTTCTTCAGCCTGTCCGCTACTTTTCATCATGACGGCGAGTCCGCTGCGTTTTACGAATGGAAGCTGCCAATCAAGTAGCGTGTTGTAGTTGGCCAAGGCTCGCGAGGTTACTACGTCAAACAATTTTCGCTTAGGATCTGTAGCCAATTGTTCCGTCCGCGCATGCCGCACAGTGATGTTGGAGATTCCAAGTTTTTTCGCGGTCTCTACGATAAAATTTAATTTTTTATTGCGAGCATCCAACGCAACGACACTTAAATGGGGGAAAGCGATCGCTAACGGAATTGCTGGGAAGCCAGCGCCGGTGCCGATGTCCAATAGAGATTGTGTAGTTGTTAGATCTACCACTTTAGCAACCATCAGCGAATCAAGCACATGCATGGTCAAATACTCACTCGCCGGGATGCGAGTTAAGTTCATCGATTCATTGACTAGCTCAAGCTCGTTTCCGTATTCAATCAGTTGATTGAGCTGATGCCCGTTGAGCACAATATTCAATGACGCTGCGTGGGCAATAAATTCCGATTGGTCGCTCATACTTCCGTCACCAGAGAACACCACTGGTTCGTTCCGGAATCAATGCATACAAGTGCTAGTTTTCTTAGCGCCAAATTTTGCTCGGGTTCGTGCCACTTGAGCGTGCGGTGTAGCGCATCTGGATTGACCCGATGCTCACGTTTTTTAATCGCAGTATTCTTGGTCAGTTTATGTCTATCAACTAACTCTTGTATGCGTTCCTCTCGATACGAGATCGTTTCAAGAATCTTAAATTTCCTGCACCAAATACCAGGTGATTTCTCCTCTTTGCTGCCCAGATAGCCGTGTTCGGAGGTCAAAAGCGAAAGGTCAAAATCCGCGCATAATTGCTTTATTCCACCGGTGGCGCTGAGAGCGATCGGATGAGATTCGTAAATAAACTTAGCGTCGGCGATGTCGATATGTACTGCTGTCGGAGCGCCGCGCAGCGCCACTATATTTTGCGCTCCGGATGATTCAACGATTACCATTCGATCTTGTGTCACATCAGTAGTGCAATTCGAGATCACGAGTTCGCGAGCATCCGTTTCGGATCCAACAAAAAATCTTTTAAACTCCGATGAAAGATTATGGTCGCCAGCGGTAGGAGAGAGCTTCACTACCAACTTCTTTCCCGCACTCATCGCCATCAGCGTATCGAGGGCAGGGGAGCAATCATTGGGATCGCGCACACGTTCTCCTCCCTTGCGCCGACTCGGATCCGCATACACCGCAGTTGCAAATTGAAGTAGCTTCGCCGACTCCTCTAACGTCGCTACATGAACCTCGATATTTGAAACTCCGAGCGCTGAAAAATTTACGCGAGCATAAGCTGCTCGCTGCGAATTCGGTTCAAGCGAAATAACTCTATTCGCCACTTTGGCGAGCGCTAGCGTATCGAGACCTAATCCTGTGCCGACCTCTAATACGGTATCGCTTTGACCAAAAAAATGGGCGTGAAATTCATTAAACGGCGGCTTCGAACTTTGCTCAAGCGACTCGCGATGGATCAGTGGTAAGGCGGGAAGGCTAGGGTGCTCGACTGCCTTGATCCGGCCGGCGGCGAGCTCCAAAGCTTCCACTCCAATCTGGCCCAATTTCGATTTTAAGCGCAGTAAAATCTCGGTAAATTGCGCGCCGTTAGCGAGTTCCGACTCGCACCAAGACATCAACGCTGCGCCGTCCCCGGAGAGCCAAAAAGAACCATCGACCGACTCAGTCGGCAGGGATTTGAAGCGGGGG
>JBGSNS010000155.1:0-27836 GCA_041739515.1 Bdellovibrionota bacterium | reverse complement strand
GGTAACCCGATTTTCAATCGGACCGTAAGCGCAAACGTAGGGATGAGCTATTCGATCGGCAATGTGCTGAAGGAGGCTGGTATTCGAAATATCGCTCGATGGTTACCAGCAGTGTCCGATAACACAGGTAGCGATAGGTATTTTGAAGAATTGGATCATAGAATACGAAACAAGATGATTCGACCAACCTCGATTCCGCAGGCTGCGGATGATCTGGTCGTGGAACAAGCGGTTTGTCGTGAAGCTCTAAGGCTTTCGCTCGTTCACCATAGAGCACTCGCTGTTAATGCCACGGCTAGGCAGCGAAGTAGAACTTTCGGGGAAATTTTTGGAACTCGAGGCGGACAATTTAGTTTAGTTAATCTAGTCAATCTCGATATGGTGATCGGTTCAGGTGGGGTGTTGAGTCATGCTCCGCGCAGAATAGATGCCGCACTGATGATGATCGACGGCTTCGGGCTTCAATGTGTAACTCAAATCTGCGTTGATTCAGTGTTTATGATGCCGCACCTAGGTGTTCTTGCATCGGTAAATCCAGAGGCTGCAGTGGAATTGTTTGAATCTGAATGCCTGGTAAATATCGCTCACCATGTTCGGCCTATATCGTCAGCGGCAACTAGCGGAAGTCTTGCGTCCGTAACTTTTGACGGCGAGCAAGTTGGCGAAGTTATGGTTGGCGATGGCATGATAGCTGAGCAGTTTGCGAATCGAAGCGGGGAACTCGTTGTTGTTCCGAAGAGCAAACGCGTGGATGTCGGCGCTGGACCCGGTATTACGTTTAAGAAATATGTTTCATTAGGGGAGATAGGGGTTATCCTGGACGGCAGGCAGGTCCTAGGGAATGGAATCGGAGGATTCGCATGACACAGTTAGTGCCGAGCCTCACCGTTACCGATCGGATGCTTGTTCGCAGAGTTCGAGAGTTGCCGGTTCCGGGAAAAGCATTAAAGGCTGTTGGCGATCTCGTAGAGCCATCTACATTGGTATGTCATGGGGAAATACCCGGAGAGATCGTTGTAGTAAGCCCAGCTGATGAACTCGGTCTTACTCCCGAGCTAGTTAAGAACTCATATTTGGTTACCGTTGGCCAGTCAGTTACACAAGGAACGGTATTAGTCCGAGTTTCGTATTTTTTCGGATTGATCAAGAGCGAAGTAGTTTCGCCGATCGACGGAAAGATTACATTTATTACTGAAGAACACGGGCGGATCGGCATACAAATGCCTTCCACAGTTGCAGAGCGAATAGCGTATTGTGGCGGACGAGTCGTTGCAATCGGAGATGACGGAGTCGTCGAACTTGAAAGTGAGGTAAGTCTAGTTCAAGGAATTTTCGGAGTTGGTGGCGAACGTGTCGGCACTATTCGAATGTTATCGTGTGCTCTTGATAGCATAGTCGGAGTGGGGGATTTCCCGGAAGATTGTACCGGCGCGATACTTGTGGGTGGCATGGCTCCAGACTTAGGAACTCTGCAGGAGGCAGCACGACGTGGCGCTGTCGGGTTTGTGTGTGGCAGTGTTTCGGCGAAGATTTTGCAAGAATTCGTTGGAGATGACATAGGCGTTGCTGTTACAGGAGATGAAGCTGTTTCTATGTCGCTCGTCGTCACGGAAGGGTTCGGAGCGATACCGATGTCTCCCCGAGCACACGCTGTTCTTGCTGCGCGAGCGGATTGCGTGGCTGGAATTAACGGTACCACGCAGGTGCGTGCCGGGGCCGTGAGACCAGAGATTTTAGTGTCCTATTCAAGCGATGCAACGGAAGGATCTCAAGTAAAGAGCGCTCCGCTTGAGCTACCCGAGTTAAAACTCGGCAGTAGAATTCGACTGATCCGATATCCGCATTTCGGACGATTCGGCACGGTAACATCATTGCCGGACGAGCTTCGGGAGATCGAAACCGGCGCATTGGTCAGAGTATTGAGTGCGAAGCTCGATGATGGCGAAGAGGTAATTGTGCCGCGGGCGAATATCGAATTGTTGGCTTAGTCCTGATAACTCTGTGGGTTGATAAATTAGCTTTTACTCAGTTTCGTTACACAATCAAGCAATAATTCCACGGCAGAGCGGCTAAAATTGGCTTAGTTTTATCTTACGCTCCCCAATCAAAACGTGGACTTGAGTGTGTAACCCATTCCGGCAACATCCAGCGTCGACTAGACCCAAAAAGAGCGATAAATGAGCGATCCCCCAATAGATCTATGCGTGTATAAATAATACTTCCGTCCGATGACAAAACCCTAATACCAATTGGTTTAGAATTAGATATGACGGAAAGAAGTTCGTAGGTGCGTCCGTTATCGAGTGCGCCTCGCTCCGACTTGAGCTCCAGACCATCTAGCAGGACTGATTTGCTCGCTGTTGGTATTAATTTCGCAAAATCCGGTAACTTATATTTATCGAGACGCTGGTTTTGAATTTGTCCAAGCCTACTAGCAAAAGTCTCGGCTTCTTTTTTTGCCCAGGTAACTTCATCTCTAAAGCCGAACTGAAAACGCTGCTCCCACGAAGGATTGGTCGTAAAAATATAGTCGCGATAAAAGCGCACTCTGCTTGCTAATTGCGTGAGAAATTTGAGTTCCTCGTTGGTGCCGGGATTGTAAGAAAGTAAGCGCGCTAGTAGATCGATAGCATTGTCTGGTTCCGAAATATCGAATCGTCTAAAATTGAAGCGTTTTTTAGTTTGAGGTTCTTTGCTCAAAGCCGTCTGAAAACTCAAATCATCTTCTTCGCGCAGGGAAGTAAACGCAGTCAGGATCGAGGTTTCAGAAATATCTTGCGGGTATATTCGACTTAGTCGAAGCAATAGGTCCAGGGCATGTAGGCGTGCGCCCTGCCAAGTTGGGTGCAATGCGTCGTAGCTTGTAAAGCGCACAGGAAAACTAGTTTGGTAGTTACGATAATCGAAGTTGTAACTAGGATCTGCCATTAGGGCGTTTAAACTTGCCTGATACTCACTAATATCCAACTCGTCTGTAGGGTGAGGCTCTTTCCTCCAATCAATTGGCAGGTTCCCTGCGATCACCGGCAGATTGACGGCTTTGGCATGGCCGAGCAGTTCCTCAAGATCTGCCAAGTGTTTCTGTCGACCCAATGCGTACAATGACCAGTCGAAAAGAGTATTGTCAAAGCCTCCAGGAAATTTCCACCGACGGTTTTCATCGACCTCGAGAAAACGAATAGGATATGGACACGCTTCAACGGTTAGCAATTTTGTCAAAGGTCGTTCCCAGGAATCTCTTAAGGAGTTACGAAAATTGTAGAGAAAGAAACTGCGAGTCCAGAGCTGCTCCAGATAGAGAGGCAAATCATAATGGCGCATGAAAAAAGCTAGCGAGAGAGAGTCAAAAACATCGCGATTGAAGAACGATCTGGCACTAAAGCTTTGGCGGCCCAAACCCATGCGATCTGAAAAAGAAATATAAGCAAAATTCAACATCAGCGCATCAATTTCAAAATTTCGACTTACGATGAAACGTTGCAGCATGTCTGAAGCAAAAATGCCTGGGTCGGACATATCAATAACTTCGAAGCGGTTGGGGGATGTCCGGTCTAGTAGTCGTTGAAGATGCGCAGATACCTTCCCGCCGGTAAACGCGTGTGAGTTTGATAGATATAATATTCGTAGTTTGCCAGCTTCTTTTTTAGTTATTGGCAAGCTTGCAGTTGGATCTTGGAAGCGGCGCATAGGCCATGACAGATCTTTGTTTTGCTCAAGTGAACCTAGGAAAGAATCTTGAGCGTTGTGGCCAAGAGTAAACTCTAGCAAGAATAAGGTTGTTAGTACTGATAGTAAGAGGGCCAAGCGGCATTTAATGCTGCGCTTGTCGCGAACTCCAAAATCATAATCGATTAGTTCCATAGCGCTCAAAATTGAAAATAAATGAACTGCTGGATTTGCGTCGAGCTAAAAATTCCAAACAACGCTAAGACCCACAATAAAGCAGACTCGAGCGGACCAGATTTGCCGGGCCATCGCTTCGAACTATGCGGAGCAAATTGAGTTATAACTACAACCATTGTGAGAAAACCGAGATCTGCTATCTGTAATATCGGAGTTGTGATCGCATTGAAGCCGAGCATTGATTCCCAAAGAGTAAATATTTGCCGAGAGTCGCTGACTCTAAAGAGGATCCAGGCAAAATGAACTAGAGTAAAGGTGATAAGAATACCCAACCAGTTGGGCAGTTTTGTCGTAGGAAAGTGCCGTGAGAGGACCATATAGGCAACCAGGTAGCAGCCATGAAAAATTCCCCAAAAGACGAAGTTCCAACCTGCGCCATGCCATAAACCTGAGACCGCAAAAGTGAGCAGCACATTAAAATAGGTGCGACAAAGGCTACCACGTGATCCACCAAGGGGAATGTATAGGTAATCGCGAAACCAGCGTGAAAGGGTGCGATGCCAGCGGTGCCAGAATTCTTGAATATTTGTGGCGCTGTACGGAAGCATAAAGTTCTCTGTCAGGCGCACACCGAGCATCAAGCCAATACCAATCGCCATGTGGGAGTAGGCGGAGAAGTCGTAGTAAATTTGTACGCCAAATCCCAATGCTATGGACCATGAGCCAACAAAGGAATGCTCTCCTCCTTGAGCCAACAAAGTATCAACAATTAAGCTGGCGGTATCGGCGATAAAAAGTTTCTGCGCGATGCCAAGCGCAAGGCGATCTAGTCCAGCCCAAAACTGACTTTGTTGTCTGCCAGCGGCTAAGCTGGCTAGTTGCGGAGCTAGATCATTATACCGTTCAATTGGTCCAGCTATAAGCTGGGGTACAAAAGCAACGTAATTTAGAAAGGCCAGCAAACTTCGCTGTGGTTGAATCTCTTTGCGATAGACATCAATTGTGTAGGACATCGACTGGAATGTGTAAAAGCTAATTCCAGCTGGAAGTATGAAGGACTTGTAAAAGTCACCGCCGATACTGCCGATGCCGATTAGATCAAAAATGGGCGAAGAATTACTTGCAATCATCGCCCCATATTTGAAAAAACCTAAAATTCCAAGATTTCCCCCGAGGCTGCAGATGAGCCAAACCTTTCGTGCGCGCAAGCTTGAGCACGAAGCGATTTTTCGAGCTGATACGAAGTCGATTAAACAAGAGGCGACTAAAATCAGAACAAATTTAGGTTCCCCGCCCGCATAGAATAGGAGGGAGAAAATGCCAAGAATCCATTGGCGAGCTACGATGGTTCTAGAGACGCGTAAACACAGCAAAAAAGCCGGTAAAAATAAGAACAGAAAACCGATCGAATGGAAGAGCATTGGCGAATAAGCAACCTACACATTTTAGAAAAAAGAGGACAGTTCCTTCCGTCCCTATTTAAATTGTTTCAAGAAAATAGGAACGGAAGGAACTGTCCCCTTTTCAGGGAGGTGATCGCAAGCTGCAATCACCTCTAAAAATGCCAATCGACATATAAGAGAGGATCGTTTCCGACCGGCGGCGCCCAAGCGCGCCGTGAAGTCCGACGAACAACTCTACGACTGAGTTCTTTATAAATTGCCGCACCGGCATTGCGGCTTTACGCTCCCGAAGCGGCTGCGTGTCGTACTTTAGGTACGACGGTAGCCTGTTTTCTCTTTGCTTCTATCTTCTACAATCCAACCGCGGCTCCCTGTTGCCAAATTTTAATCGCATCGACTGGATAAATCAGCATCAAAATATTAATCGCTAAGTTATCGCGGATAGTAAGAACTAAGACGATCTCTGTGGCGATGAAAAGTGCCAAGCTCAGTTTCCACGGAACTTTCGCCGCGATGTAAAAACCGATGGCACAGGCCCCTATATCCGAGATCGAATTGAGCACACTATCGCCGTAATAATTGAGCGAAATCGTAGCTGCTCGATAACGATCGATAATCCAGCTTGTATTCTCTAAGATTTCCCAACCGCATTCAATGCTGATTGCCAGAGCGAATCGCCATCCCACACTGATCCGGCGCGCTAGTGGGAATAGCAGAGCGAAAAAGATCAGCCCGTGCGTCACATGGGTGAACGAATACGCATCAAATAAGTGCTGCGAGTTATGCGAGCTTATTGTTTCCCATGTCCACGGGATAGCGCTTCCGCAGGCACACCACCATGGCTGCCCAAATGATCGCAAAACGATAGCGGTTACGACCACGAGAGCTAATGCCAAGATGCTTGGCCGAACGGCGAGATGGTGTGACTTCATCGACGTACCCTTATTATCTACAAAAAAGAGAGCCAGGTATGGGCCTAAGTGTATCGTTTATTTCTTTGGCACCTTCTGCGATAGTGCCCGGCATCAATTGCTACCGTCAATTTGAATAATTAGGAGAAGCATATGTCAGTTTTGAGTGAATTTCGTGATTTTGCAGTCAAGGGCAACGTCGCTGATATGGCGATCGGAATCATAATCGGGGCTGCGTTCGGAAAGATCATTTCATCTTTGGTTGCTGATGTAATCATGCCACCGCTCGGCATGTTAGTAGGGCAGGTCGATTTCAGCGACCTAGCCATTACGCTCAAGGCCGCTGAAGGAACTGCTCCTGCTGTATTGCTAAAGTACGGCGCATTTCTCCAGACCACGTTCGATTTTATGATCGTGGCGTTTGCGATGTTTATGATGGTGAAGGTGATGAACCGACTTAAGCGGCAGCAGGCCACGGCTCCTGCAGCCCCAGCAGCTCCGTCAGCTGAGGTCGTATTGTTAACTCAGATTCGCGACGCGTTGAAAGCGAAGTAGCCGACCGACAGGACCGCGTAGCGCCAGCTGCGCAGTCTTCCTACCTCATATCTTGTAACGACATCATTCACATCGCTCAAATCGCCGACGTAATTCCCCGTCGATTTCGATCGATTCATTAAACATCCTTAGTGGACGTACCCATAGCGGATCTACCTCGGGTTTCGATGACGATATAAGTGATCGATAAACTACGAGCTCTTCCATGGTCTCGGTATGAGTTGCGATTCCTATTACTTCATAGAAACCACCTTTATAATGGCGATATTTACCAGGGGAAAGTTTTAGCGTGTTCAATTTATAATCCTCGATTTGATTGGGAGAATAAAATCCGTTCGTTTAAACACATTTCGCTGGAGGTTATTAGATTTAATTAAACTGTCTCCTCTTCGCCATATGCATCATCGTCCAGTTCTCGTTGAATCTTCAGCCTCGCTAGCGGAATGGAAAGCTGGTCTGCAAGTTCGGTATTATCCAACTCTAGCGCCAATTGATGTGCCGCTGAATAGGCCGCTAGATCTAAATCATCGTCACTGCGATTTCCAGGCTTTTCAGCGAATGCGATAGTATGCCCGAAACAATCGAGAGCGCGTTGCATTCTTTCTCTGTCGGGAACTATTTCGATGCTTTTTAGGAGAACGAGTCCTAAATCAAAATTTAAACTTCTTTCCGAATTCGACGTATCAAATTCGCAAGCGTGCAATTTTTCGAGCGCCTCCTCAAAATACTCGAGTGCTCCTTCTAGATCTCCAGCGGCACATGTGAGATGCCCCATTCCCTGAAGAGCCTGAGATATTTTGAAATGTTCTTCCATGTGATGTGCACTCAAGATATCTAGGGCAGAACAGAGATCGACTTCTGCCAGCACGAACTCTCGGCTTCCTAGATATGTTTCCCCCCGGTCGAGAAGTGCTTGGGCATACTGTAAATTTTCAACTCCATATATCAGACGTGTATACCGAACAGATAAGGTTTGCAGTCGAAGTTGTTCTGCTAGATCGCCCATGGAGTCAGCCACTTCTGCCATATTCCCTAATATGGATAGCACTAATTTACGATCGTCATTTTTTAGGTGCTTTCTTGCGAGATACAATGCTTTAACCAGAGGACTTTCAGCGCGTTCCTTTGGTGCTAAATAGCTCTCCACTGCGCTTAAAGTTCTCAATGTATCGATATACATAAAAGCCGACTCGCCGATTGTAGTGCGGAGTTCATCTAGAAACACTAAGGCAAGTTTGCGCGCAGCTTCATGTCGATCGTGACGATGAAGAAACGAAATGAGATCATTTGTAGCTGATATTGTATGAGTATCCCCCGGCCCGTAAATAATCCCGGTGCGCTCGCGAAGCGACTTATGCGCCCAATTTTCGATCTCCGTAAGATCTCCAGCGTAGGCGTTGTCCCGTATGCTCTCTAACACACTGATATACTCTTCATGATCAGATGGAGACTTTTCTAGGTGTTTGTAAAGACGCATGTAAAGTGCATGGGCTCTCTCAAATCGATCAGTACCTTGGGCAACCTTTCCACGAATACAAAGTGCATGAGTTAGAGGAGATACTTCGCTGTTATGGATTGCCTCAGGATTTTGTGAATTTTGTTGAGACATCGCTCTTGCCACACGATGAAGTTTTTTTGCTACCTGCAAAGCCGCAATCCCCTCTCCCTGAAATTCGAGTACGTATCCGTATTGAGCCATTACCGCTACGTATTGGGCATCTAAAGTTAATCCGTTAGTTTCTAAGATCTCGCATGTACGACGAAGATAATGCCCAGAAAGTTGTGGATCTGTTTCAAACAGGTCACGGGCACGATTATGTAGTCGCGCCGCGACTTCGAGAGCATCCATACCGAATGCATGCTCGACCAGAGTTATGTCGATTTCTCCGCAAGCATTTGCAATCTCAAACTGTTCACTTTTGGTAGCAGCATCGGCAATTCTTTCAAGCAGATAGAGGACTCGGCTACACGATTCTCGTTTCCCTGCATCGGTGCTTTCAGAATGTATTGCATCAAACAATGAAACTAAGTTGTTCAGGGAATCCTCGGCTTCGGCGGTGAAGTGAACACACACAGCCCAGTTGAGGATGGCAAGCTCAAATGACAAAGCTCGCTCTGGCCATTTGCCTCGAATTATATCGCGTGCCTCCTCAACGGTGCAGTGGGCTGAATGGTTTTGCTGCAAACTTAAAAAGGTTGCTGCAGCCGTAATCGTGCACGTTAGTAGCTCTTCGTAATTTATGTTTTTGGCCGCCACCGCCATGCCCAAGGCATCTTCAGCGACCTGCAGAGCGAGCACCGGCTCACCGGCTCGTAAGAAGGTTGCCCAAGCGTATGGCTTGCCTTCGCCGATATCCAAAACTGCAGCGAGGTTCGGTGGTTTTAAGGGATCGAAATTTTGGGGCAAAAAGTTGTGGTTATAATTACCCACGTCTGAGTTAATTGTTCGGGATGCAGGGATAGCAACCGACGCCCCCAATGGCTGAGCCCCCACTAGCTGAGTCACAGAATTCGCTTGGCGTGTCACCTCCCCACTCGGACCATGAACCAAGTCATTTCGATTACTCAACTGAGGTGAAATGCTTAGCGAAGCACCGCTTGGCTGGGCATTTAAACGACTAGGAGAATCCTCACTTGGCAATAACATTGTTTGGACTGTAGATTAACGTCGGTATATCGATTTAGAACTTACTAAGAAATTCTGCTCTAAGAAAGACGTATTACGGATAATTCACGAAATGGTCCTTGAGAAAATATTCCGCTCCGGATGGTTCCAGCGTGCGTGTGTGGACTTTAGTAGGGATAAAAAGTGTTCAGTGGTTCAGACGAGCTATTTTGCAAACACACTACATGCCGCAGAGACGCTCCATGCTTGCGCGAAACACCCTGCAGCGAATTGCGGCTCTTCCGCGTCGTAGACCTCGGCGATACTTCCGAGGCAACCTTCGCCCAACATAACTTTGAAGGAATCTTTAATCCGTTCGATTTCGTCTAGCTCACCGCAACGACGAAGTGTCTCAGCGTAGGGACCCAGTAACCACGGCCACACGGTACCTTGATGATACGCAGAATCTCGTGCGTGAGGATCTCCGCAATAGCGCGGTCGATATTCGCGAGTGCCAGGCGCTAAAGTTCGCAGTCCTCTAGGCGTTAAAAGTTCAGCCCTAACGCACTCAAGCATTAATTTAGACTTAGATACCTCGAGTATCGGAAACGGCAGGCAACCCGCAAAGATTTGATTCGGACGTACTTCGTTACCAGCTCCCAAGATATCCGATCCAATGACATCCCTAAGGGATCCATCTGCTTTAATAAATGCTTCGTTAAATGAACGTTGAACTTGGCTCGCAAGGGAGCGCGCCGAAAGCGCCGCACTGCTCGATGTTTCAAATTCCGCCAAAATTCGCATCGCATTGTACCATAGCGCGTTAATTTCAATCGCCTTGCCGTGGCGTGGGGTTACGGGTTGACCGTTAACTTTTGCATCCATCCAGGTTAGCTGAACGTCTCCTATTCCTGCACAAAGCAATCCATCACTTCCCACGAAAATTCCAAATTTAGTTCCCCGCTGCAGGGCGCTTGCTGCTGCCCTTAGGGGTGGTAACGCGGTCTTTGTGATCCAAGCTGAATCTTGCGTTCGATGAAAGTAACGATACGCTGCTGAAAATAGTAATAGCACTGCATCAATTGAGTTATAAAGTGCGGTGCCATTTTCGGTAATTAAGTTAGGGATTAAGCCATCGTGAATCAGGCTCAGTTGATGCTCAATTACTTTGCGTTCGAATCCACCATCACTAAGGATGTTTGTGAGGGGCTGTAGAGCAATCAGCGTGTCACGACCCCATCGATCAAACCACGGATATCCGGCGATGATGCCCGGATTGCGATGTGCATCGACGGTGAGGAATTGTTCAGCAGCACGACGCAAAACAGGTAAGGTTTCTCCTGTTCCAAAGAGTGCGCGGCGGCGCTCTAGTTCCGCCGTAAACGCTATCGGTACAGCTGTAGTGGGTTTGGTATGTGGAGCAAAACAGGCAAAGATGGCACCTTCATCTTCGATCAGTTCTATCGCGAAATAGCCAGGACAATGCAAATCCTCTGATGCATCGAATCCGCGCTCAGCGTCGCGAGGAAGGAAAAAATTATTCCACCACGCTGACGCTCCGTTCCATCGACTCCGTTGTGGGGCTACGATATTGAAGCTCGGATACCCGATATAAGGCTTAATCGTTAGGGTAGAATCCAATTCGTTCCAAACCGGATCTTGATTAAAGCTTGAATTGGAATGCGAGGTTTGATGAATATTTCTCGCGGCGATTAATGGACTCAATGATAAGGTAGCTTGTGGTACACCGGATAGTCGGTACTCGACGAAAACCGCAGCGGTGCCGCGCGGCATCAAGACGGTAATTTGAAGGAGCGCCTGCCCACAGCGGTATTCCCAGCGTGGAGCCTCTACGATCCAAAATCGCTCAAGCAACTGATCTCCATTCGGTACGGCCGCTACGCCATCTGTTCCTGAAAAGAGATTGCAATCCAACTCGAATCGTTCACCGGATGGCAACGTGAGAGTCGGCATCAGTTTTGAGACTAGCACATGACGTTCGCCGAGCTCTGCGAGAGGGACGCAAAGTAAGCCATGGTATCGACGAGTGTTGGCGGTACTTATCGAGGCTGATGCATAACCACCGAGTCCGTCCGTTTCGAGCCATTCTCGATGAGTCGAATACTCGCGGGAATTTAGTTTGCTACCAGCTACGTGCACGGTCCTCCAATCACGGTCCTTTAGTCACGGCCCTCCAATCGACGGCCATCGATCACTATTCTTCCTAGAGTTGTGATGCGATCTGTGCAGCGCCTACAACAGCTGCGTGATCGTCCTTTATAATATAGAGCGGGGTTTGATGGATAACGTGTTGCAGGGGTTGTTTGCGAAGATAACTTTCAAGAACTCGTGGCGCAGAGAGAAGCTCAGAGATTCTGGGCGGGATACCACCACCGAGATATAATCCACCGGTCGCCATGTAGGTAAGGACCAAGTTCCCAGCTTGGCTTGCTAATGCCTGGCAGAAAATCTCAAGAGTACGCGCACATATCGGAATTTTATGACTAATGGCAGCCTTGGTAATCACTGCTGCCTTATCAGTCGCTGCTGTTAGCTCTTGAGAAAGCTCGGAAGGTTCCGGCAATTTTTCGACGTCTCGAACGAATTCATAGATATTTTTGATTCCAGGTCCACATAGGATGTCCTCTACGCGCACTCGCTTCGTCGCTAATTTGGCTCTCAGAAAAGTTACCAAAGAATCTTCGGTCGTGTTCTGTGGACCGAAATCTATGTGCCCACCTTCAGCGGCGAACGCCTCACTCCGCTTTGGACCGACTGTGCATAGAAAGGCTTGGCCCGTTCCAGTTCCAGGAGCGAGCACCGCTGACACAGTACGATCACGCATCGCAGCTCCTGGATGAAGAGTAATAATTCCTTCTGTTCCAAGCCCTGGGATAGAGGCTGCGGTAGCGAGAAGATCGTTCACCAATCGAACTCGGCGTATACCGAGCTCTTTGGCGAGCGTACGTTCGTCTAGTTCCCACGGAAGATTTGTAACCTTCACATGGCCGTTCACAACTGGGCCGGGAATGCCGAAACACCCAGCGTCGATTTTAGAGTCACGACCGGTGAGAAACTGTTCTACGATTTGCGTTAAGCTTGCGAACTTCCCACTAGTAAACTGGTCCATGGCCACTTGCTCAAGGCCGTGGGCATGGGTTTGATACAGCGCTAATCGAGTTTTGGTTCCGCCTACGTCGCCTGCTAACAACATGCTGATGAAGATAGCCTTAGGATCCAGATACCTGCAACGTTTAACTACGCCGGTTTCATGGACAGGGTAGGATGGTCCACCTATACTCTCGCCCAGCGTGAATGCCCGTATTTTAATGCTTGGATGGGAGTTTCCACCCCATATTAGTGGTGGTTTGGGTACCGCATGCGAAGGCTTGAGCCAAGCGCTTGCCAGGGCCGGTGCGCAGGTAATGTTCGTTGTTCCAAAGCTTCTGGGCGGAGAGCGATCCGATTCAGTAACGGTGGTTGATGCGGATGGTAACGATGCCTCGCGAGTAGATGGTGAGTTTTTCGAAGCATTCGGTGTCGGTGGCTGGATGCGTGACGGAGATGTGTCCCCGGTAATCTCTGACGCCGCTCGGCGTTCCGTTCCGCGTGGGTATCGACAAGTGATCTCGGTTCCCGCAGCATTGAAGCCATACATCAATCCACAAGATTTTTTGGCTCAGCTCGCGCGAGGCAAACTTAAAGTTGGCACTCTTGGTAGCAGCACGAGTGTTGAGAAGATTCCCTTCTTTGAGGATGATAGTAACGGTCAACCGACGCATTACGGGCTTGATCTTTTCGCTGAAGTTCAACGCTATGCCGTAAAAATTTCAGAGCTTTTCGCAGCTGAGCGTTTCGATGTCATTCACTGCCACGATTGGATGACGTTCCCTGCAGCGGCTGCGTTGTCGCGCGCCACTGGACGTCCATGGATCGCGCACGTTCATAGCCTTGAACATGATCGCAGTGGTGCTGGAGCGAACGAGGAGATTCAGCGAATAGAACGCTGGGGATTACATTGCGCTGATGCGATAATCGCCGTTAGTCATTTCACCGCGGATCTAATTCAGAGTGAATACGGTGTGACATCAGATAAGATCTTCATAGTTCACAATGGAGTGTATGTACGATCCGCTCATAGCAGCAGCGCACCGATTCGCTCGCATCGCAATCGCGTGATATTATTTCTTGGTCGAGTGACGTTTCAAAAGGGTCCAGATTATTTCGTCGAAGCGGCCGGAAAAGTTGCGGCAATTCTTCCCGATGTTACGTTTGTAATGGCTGGAACTGGCGATATGCTCGAGCGGTGTCGCAGTCGGGTTGCTGAGTTAAAACTAACGGATAGATTTAGATTTCCCGGATTCGTGCGCGGTCAAGACGTCGAGGATGTTTTCTCCTCCGCTGACTTATACGTGATGCCATCCGTGTCAGAGCCATTCGGAATTTCGGCGCTTGAAGCTATTAGTCACGATATTCCGGTCCTGATCAGTAAGCAGAGCGGGGTATCGGAGGTGTTGCGACATGCCCTTAAGGTTGATTTCTGGGATGTAGAACGGATGGCGGATCTGATGATCAACGCGCTTGAATTTCCTGAATTACGTGCTGATATGATCAAGATGGCGCAAGCTGAAGTAAAGCGATTGCGATGGGACTCATCTGCGGAGCGGTGTTTCGATGTTTATAGGTTAGTAACTTAAGCCTTTGAGATGCGAGTGAGAACTTAATCATGCCGTCGGTTTGCTTCTACTTTCAAGTTCATCAACCGTGGCGACTACGTGAATCGTCCTCGTTCCAACTCGCGCGCGATCACTGGTATTTCGATGACGAAAAAAATCGGGCAGTGATGCGCAAAGTAGCTGATAAATGCTACCTGCCGATGACGAAACTTCTTCACCAAATTATCGATGCCACCGACGGTCGATTTAAATGCGCTTTTTCGATAACCGGGACGGCCCTCGACCAGATGTATTTGTACGCCCCAGAAGTGATCGAAGAGTTTAAAAGTATCGTTAAAACTGGGTGCGTAGAGATACTAGGGGAGACTTACTATCATTCGCTGGCCGCGTTATACGATCCAGGTGAGTTCGCCGAACAGGTACGGATGCATTCACGCAGGATGAAGCATGAATTCGGTGTAACGCCGACAGTTTTTCGAAATACAGAATTAATTTTCTCCGACGAAATTGCTGCGCTTGTAACAGCGCTTGGTTTTAAAGGGGTGCTCGCCGAGGGCTGGGACCCGTTGCTGGGATGGAGGAGTCCAAATTTCGTGTACCGACCTGTCGGGCAGGATATAGCGTTGTTGCTTAAAAATTATCGTCTCTCAGATGACATAGCGTTTCGATTCTCCAATCGGGGTTGGAATGAATACCCACTCACAGCAGAGAAATTCGCCTCATGGGTCCATAAAGTGAGTGGGAATGGTGATGTCGTGAATCTGTTTATGGATTACGAGACTTTCGGTGAGCATCAATGGGCTGACTCAGGAATTTTTGAGTTTATGAAGGCATTGCCCGAGCAAATTTTGTCACACAAGGATTGGAACTTTCAGACACCCTCTCAGGTGATCGCTAGATACGAGAAACGTGATGAGGTCAGCTTCCCGGTCCCATATTCGTGGGCGGATACCGAACGAGATATTTCAGCTTGGCGTGGAAATCGAATGCAAGACTCCTCACTCGAACAAATTTATACGTTGAGCGCTTTTGCACATGAAAAAGGCGGGGAAGCTCTTGAAACTTGGCGCAAACTCTTAACATCCGATCACTTTTACTACATGTGTACGAAGTGGTTTTCGGACGGTGATGTACACGCATATTTTAGTCCGTACGATAGTCCGTACGATGCATTCGTTGCTTATATGAATTGTATCCGGGATTTTCAGGGTAAATAGGAATTGTAATTATCCTAGATAGTTATGGGTGCTGCTGCGTAGTTCTTCTAGACCAAGCTGAATGAATCCTCGACGGGATGCATGTTCTTCCCGTAGAATCAGCATAACGTTATTGTAACCTAACTTTTATCGGGTTTTTTCTCTTGAGGTTGTGTATGTCGAGTATTCGGCTACTTCTATTGCTCGTCACAGGTCTAGTTCTTTCTGGATCTATTTCTCAAGTTAATGCGCAATCGATCAATCCGCGTCTGCGTGGAATGACTGCGAATACACATATTGAACCATCGTCGCTACAAGTTCTCGCTGACTGGAAGGCTAATTCACTCTCGGTACTCTTAGTCACGTCCGGTATCGTAGATACCGCCGGACGAGAGGAGTATCTTGCTGAGCTAAATGCTTCAATGGATAGGCTCGATCTGATGCTGGTCGAGGCTGAGAGATTGAAGATGAAGGTACTTGTAAATCTATATTACCCACCTGGTGGATTTAAAACTCGTGTCGGAAAGGTAACTCATAGAATATTTACGGATGCCTGGGCGCAAGACACGCTAATCGAAGCATGGGACATTATCGCTGCGCGCTATAAAGATAATGAGACGATTTGGGCGTTTCAGATCGTAAATGAACCAGCTTTTTTCACCTCAACCCCAGGAGTAAAGAATTGGAATCAGTTGGCACAGGAAATTTCTGAGAATATCCGGCGGGTAGATTCACGTCACTACATCGTCATAAGTCCGGCTTTCGGCGATACGTCACGGCTTAAGGCGCTTAAGGTAGTCAAGCGTGTTCCGAAGATGATTTATGGGATTAACATGTATTATCCCTTCACCTTCACTCATCAGCGACTCTACGGCCAGGATAAGGTGCGAGAGTATCCCTCCCGTTCAATACGAAAATCAGCTCTCCAACGATATCTAAGGCCGGCCAAAAGTTTTCAGGTCAGAGCAAAGACACCAATACATGTTACGGAGGTAAGTACGGTGCGTTGGACGCCGAAGGGTGGCGGTGCACGGTGGATCAAAGATGCGCTTTCCATTATCGAGAAGTATAAGTGGACTTGGGCGTATCACGCGTTTCGGGAAGCTAGTGTATGGAGCGTCGAGGTGGGCGATGACTACAACGATGATTCGTTGGCAACCAGACCCACGGACAGACTCAAGGCTCTGAAGGCAGTCTTTAAGAAGAACAAAAGGACTTAAGAATCGGAGCAATTCGATCGGCTCTGTCTTGTGAGAGTATTTGGCTTGAGAGTATTCAGCACATTCGATACGGTGCTCCCTTAGATGGCTGAGATACCACCGATAGATTTCGAGAGAGTTCGAATACCACTTTTCCCATTGCCAGCGGTGGTTTTTCCAGGCGAGCCGTTGCCGCTACATATTTTCGAACCTCGATTTAAAGAAATGGTTGGATATTGCTTGTCGGAGCCAAAAGAAACTCGATTATTCGCTGTCGCAATGACGGAAAACAAACAGTTGCGTGCAATCGGATGTGGTGTGCGAGTAGAGCGGGTAGTGCGCCGCTACGACAACGGCGAGCTCGATATCGTGGTGGTCGGCGAACGGCGCTATGAAATGAAGCAGCTTCACAAAGATCAAAGTTATCCAGAAATCGATGTAAACTATTTCGACGATCTCTCTCTTCCTGGTCACCCGCTGCAGCTTGAACAAGCTGTGACATTGCATGCACGCCTTGTTGAGTTGGTTAAGGGTAAAACTCCCTCGATGTATTATCCGGAAGGTGCCGCAAATTCGTTTATTCTTGCGCACGAAGCAGGACTTGATCTCGGGCAGCGGCAGAGGCTGCTTGAAATGCGGCGTGAAGAGCACAGATTAGACTATTTGATAGCATATTATCGCGAAGTAATTCCGGCATTAGCAGAGAACGAAGAAGTTCAGGAACGGGTGAGAGCGAATGGATTTTTTAGACGGTTTCCCGGGGAAGAGATCGAGTAGTGGCTTTGGACCTCTGGGACGTCTTGGACCGCGGACCGGCTTGTCCTTCGTAGCCTTGGCGTAGGAGGATGGTCCGCTTGATCGAATTCCGTAAAGCGATCGTGCGGACCAACGGTCCGCGGTCCGTTGGTCCAAAAGGTCCCAAGGCTTCTCACCGCCACTTCGTGCGCTCTAAGCATCTTGTCACCAACGCTGTCCATCCTGTCTGATGGCTTGCGCCTAGACCAGCGCCGGTATCCCCATGAAAATATTCGTGGAACAGTACCAGATCTTTCCAAGCCGGATCGTCTCGATAGCGCGTATCGCCTGCGTGACACGGACGACTGCCATCTGCTTGAGGGAGAAAGATCTTAGTCATTCTCAATGAGATATCAACCGAAATCTCTTGCAACGTTTTCATCTGGCCAGAGCCGGTGGGGAATTCAATTTTATAGTGCGGCCCATAGAAGTGATGGTACCTCTCCAGAGCTTCGACAAAGAGGTAATTTATAGGAAACCAAATCGGTCCGCGCCAATTCGAATTTCCACCAAACATCGCGGTTGTCGATTCGCCTGGGACATATCCAACCGTGTATGATTGGCCTTCAGCCTTAAACACGTACGGCTCATCCGCATACTTCCGGCTAAGGGAGCGAATTCCGTACGGAGACAGAAACTCATTCTCGTCACAGATATACTTCATCATGCGCCGCAGGCGGGGCTCTGAAGGAATTGCCAATAGGCTTTGAAGCTTTCCCTCCTCAGATCTATGCGCCATGTAGGAGATATGGCGAGCAAGATCGTCACGTTGGTGTAAAAACCAACTCATGCGCTTGGTGAACCCGGGAAGTTTATCGATAATAGCATCGTCCAAAACCTCAACGGCGAGTAGTGGAATAATACCCACTAGAGAACGTAAACGAAGTGGGATGGTCTTATCTCCGGAACGAATTTGGTCGTAATAGAAACCGTCCTCTTCATCCCACAAACCAGTTCCGCCGAAGTTATTCATGGCGTCTGTAATTGAAATAAAATGTTCGAAGAATTTTGAAGCGAGGTCTTCGTACGATGGATCATATTTGGCGAGTTCCAACGCCATGGACAGCATCGTTCCACAGAAAAACGCCATCCAGGCAGTGCCATCTGCTTGCTCCAAATGACCACCAGTTGGGAGGGGCTGACCGCGATCGAACACTCCGATATTATCAAGTCCTAGAAAGCCGCCGGAGAATAAATTCTTACCATCGACGTCTTTGCGATTTACCCACCAAGTGAAATTGATCAAAAGTTTTTGAAAAGTACGAGCTAAGAAATCACGATCCCGCTCACCCGGCTTGCCAGTGATTTTGTATACCCGCCAACATGCCCAGGCGTGCACCGGTGGATTTACATCGGAAAACGCAAATTCATACGCCGGCATCTGTCCGTTTGGATGCATGTACCATTCGCGAAGCATGAGAATCAGTTGTTGTTTCGCAAAATCGGGATCGACTTTTGATAGTGAAATAGTATGAAACGCTAAATCCCACGCCGCGTACCATGGGTATTCCCATTTATCAGGCATCGAGATGATATCTCGATTATATAAGGTTTCCCATTCTGCGTTTCGCTTCGTTACTCGGTTCGGATTTGGTTGAGTTGGGTCGCCTTCCAACCACTCTCGCACTGAGTAATAATAGAACTGTTTACTCCAAAGCAGACCCGCATACGCTTGTCGGTATACGTGACGCTCCTCCGGCGATGCCGCTGGAGGTTCAATCGCTTTATAGAAATCGGAGTAGTCTCGTTCTCCCTGATCGATGACTCTCTGGGCATCTCCGCCGAATAAGTGGGTCGGTGTTTCCTTGTGCGAATACAATCTAAGTCGAATTTTATGTGATGCTCCTGGTGCAAGCTCAAGCACGGTATGAAAAGCAGCTTTCGTGCCGCGAAGCTCCGGGTTCACGACATCTTTGCGATTGTGAATCACGTAGTCATGAAATGAATCCTTTACAAAGGGTGATTCCATCGCTGCACCGAATAGGCGGGCGACGTTGGTTTGATTCTCGGTGAACAACGACTCACAGTTAGGCACACTGTCTGGATCGATGGCTAAATGAAATCTCTCTAGTGATTCATGTTCCGTCGAGAAAGAATGCTTAGATTCCTGGATAATCAGCGGTTTAGTTGTATATCCCTCCTTTCCCTTGCGCCCCCAAGACCAGGTATTTCGAAACCAGAGAGTAGGGAGCACATGCAGCTTGGCTGATTCCGGTCCGCGATTGATTACCGTAACTTCGACCACGGTATCGTTTGGGCCCGCTTTAGCATACGTAGCGTCCACGTCGAAAAATCGATTTTCGTTAAACACACCTGTATCAGATAGTTCGAATTCCGGATCTAGCCGCCCGCGATTTGTGTTCTCTTTGACCAGTTGATCGTATGGAAAAGCTGAATGCGGATATCGGTATCGCGCTTTAGCGAAGCTATGAGTCGGTGTGGATGCGAGATAGTAATAGAGCTCCTTAACGTCCTCGCCGTGATTACCTTCCGGTCCGGTCAGTCCAAAAAGGCGTTCTTTGAGAATTCCATCCTTTTCATTCCAAAGTGACAACGCAAAGCAAAGCCTACACTCACGATCTGTAAAACCTAGCAGCCCGTCTTCTCCCCAGCGATATGCGCGTGAGCGGGAATGATCGTGAGAAAAATACTGCCAACAAGAACCATCCGGTGAATAGTCCTCGCGGACGGTTCCCCATTGACGTTCAGCTAGGTACGGGCCCCATCGCTTCCAGTTTTGTTTTCGTGCCGCATCAGCTTTTAGCCGCTTGCCTTCGTTAGTTTCCCACATCGATGACACAATCTCATTGATGTACCCCTTGAGGGAAGAGTTCAGGTGAATGGAAGTTTAATGCTTAGATTGTTTCGTTGGCTGGCGGTACCAGCTGCTCTTCAGGAAAGATGAGCTCAGTATGCGGATTGTTGACCATTTTCTTCCAGGCGGCTTCGTTGGCGCTTGGCTGGCCACTCGCCTCTTTATGGCTCCAGTACTCCGGCTTATTAGTCGCCTTCGTATGTTTAGGATGCGCTGGGGTCTTACAGAGAACATCTCCAGGACGGGCAATATAAGTAAGCCAGTATTTAGCTTTCTTGAGATCCTCCGCGTGAAAAACCTCTTCGACTCTATTGTCTGGCGTTATTCGGTAAACGATAAACGGGGTTGTCCAGTCCATAATTCTCGCGTCTCTTCCTAGATCCAGTCTCTACTATTGTCGGCGGAAAGTCTGGATTCTTTAAGTAAAAAAATCATTCTAAAGTGAGTTGATCAACGGGAAAGCGAGCCTTGGGCGGGAAAACAAACCATTATAGAAATGGCCCTTCGATTCATCCTCCAACTCTATGAATTTGCTTACATAATCGCTCAAATGGCCCGCCATACTCTAATATTTTGCTTGTTGATTTGGGGTCAAGGGGAGATAATTAACCAGCTATATTCGTTTATCGGGGGATCTAATATGAATCGAGTGTTGATTGCGGCTGTACTAACAGGCTCTTTTTTTCTGGTAAGCCCACGGCTATCTGTGGCTGCAACGACTGATGGGTGTTCAGGAGGACTGTGCACTTGTGCCGCTATGAAGAGCTGCTCGTGTAAGAACGATCCATCTGTTTGCGCTAAGCACGTCGCCACCAAAGAGATCACCAAGACGCTCGATTCTAAAGTGATTGATCCGGACTCCAAAGAGATTGTACAGAAGGCCGGTGATGTAGAGTCTTCTCCACCAGTTCCTACACCCCCTCAAGCTGCTCAATCCGTTGAGAGAATGGCACCAGGATTTGGCATAGAAATGGAATAAGGACGTCGTTGCGGTTTATTCGACAGTAGTAGGCTGTTTAACGAGTAAGCTACTTAACGATCGTTTAGTAGGCGTTCGATCCGTGCGATCAGAACTCTGCTATCAGATGTTTTGCTGACAAAATCATCAGCACCGTCTTCCATGAGCTTGATTTCGTTTTCCTCGGTATTTGCCGCCGTTAGCATCAGTACCGGCACGTCTTTGGTGCGTGAATCGTTGCGTACCTTCTTTAGCATTTGAAGACCACCCATTACAGGCATCATCAAATCGCACACGATGATATCAGGATGTTTTTCGTGTAGCTGCTCTAGTCCTTCCATCCCGTTTCCAGCGCTGATTACGTCGTAGAACTCCTTTTCAAGTAACATCGTCAAGATCGCTCTCGTATTCTCATCATCCTCTACGAGGAGAATGCGTCGCTTTGCGTTGTCTACTCGTTCAGCCGCAGCATCTGATTTAGATTCTAATGCTGCGATCGGATTGAGCGGTCCGAGTACACGCTCTACCTCTTCTAGCGAAGTTATTCCGTCTGTAATTAATGCCCGCGCGGCATTCTCGAGCGTTTGAAAGCCCTGCGGTTGCGCGAGACGCTCTATTTCGACCTCACCCTTGTCCTGCCTAATCGCTTCACTGATCTCAGGAGTTACCTCTAGAATGCTGTATAGCCCAGTGCGACCTTGATATCCGGAGTGATTACACTCGTCGCATCCGACCGGGACGCGAGCGTTCTGGGTCTCTATGTTCAGTTCCGAAAGCGCCTGGGTGTCCGCAGCTTCTGATGCTGGTGCGCAACATGAACAGAGCGTTCGTACCAGACGTTGAGCAACGATCGTTCCAACTGAGGATGAGATCAAGTACGGCGGTGTGCCTAAGTCCTTTAAACGAGTGATCGCAGCAGCAGCAGAATTAGTATGCAACGTGGATAGTACCAAATGCCCAGTTTGCGCGGTTTGCATAGCTATTTGGGCCGTCTCCTGATCCCGAATTTCCCCAACCATCACGACGTCTGGGTCTTGGCGCACGATTGAGCGCAAACCTTCAGCAAACGTAAGCCCAACTTTTGGATTAATCTGGATTTGGTTGATACCGGGGATTCTGTATTCGATTGGGTCTTCGATCGTGATTATATTTCTTTCGCCGGTAGCAAGTGTTTGAAGGCCAGCATAAAGCGTCGATGTTTTTCCTGAACCGGTGGGACCGGTAACAAGAACCACACGAGATGATCCACGTAATGAGCGTTCAAACTTCTTTTGGATAGCTTCCGACATGCCGAGGGAGTCGAAGTTTAATGCGATAGAATCACCAGCTAAAATTCTCGCTACGATGCTTTCGCCGTGCGCTGTTGGTACGGTTGAGAGGCGTAGATCTCTAGGACCTAACGGGGTCTTAATTCGTAATCTTCCGTCTTGGGGTTTGCGGCGTTCGGCGATATCAAGGCCGCACAGTATTTTGATTCGCGCGGCAACCGGATTGGCGTACGAACTCGGAACGGAGAGAAGCGGTTCCATGATCCCGTTCACTCGTATGCGAATTTCGAGCTCCTTTGCCTGTGGTTCGATGTGAATGTCACTTGCACCACGGGTTACCGATTCAGCGAGAATTTTATTTACTAGGCGTACTACCGGCGCGGAATCGAGTTTGTCGCTTCCAACGGTTTGTTCCATCGCCGCTGAGCGCATAATTCCGTCATCCAACCCTGGTTGTCCAGAGGACACTAGGATGTTCTCAAGCTTGAATGCCTCGCCGAGATTCAGTTGCTTGTTTAGAAGTCGGGAAATTATATCTTCCGTTGCAAGCTCAAAGAAAACTTTTACGCCAAGCGCAAACTCAATCGTCTTGCGTACGTCATGTTCTAATGGGTTGGCAGTAACAACGACTAGGTTATGTTGGGATTCCCAGCGAACTGGCGCCATTCGCCAACTTTGCCACTTCGCCAGATCGATCTTCTTGATATCTAAATTTTCTAGTAATGCTGTTGCAACCTCTAAAGCAGGGTCGCTTAGAGTCCAAATTTTTAATCCGGTTTTGGCGGCGACGCTTTGAAGGGCAGTCTCCTCGTCAATGGTACCAGCTATGGCAAGCGCTTTGAGAAGGCTCGAGTCATCGGGAATTACCACTTGATCCTGCGTGATAACACCCGCATCGATTAATAACATCGCCAACGCTTGATTGGCCGCGTTCAGTTGCTTGCGTGATTCCACCACATTCCCCCCCGGGGTTTCCGTTCCCCAAGGGTAATTCGGTTGGCTAACTGTTCATCATTAGGATTGGGAGCGAGTTTTTTAAGGTATCAGATCAGTGGATCAACCTTTATTAATTCTTGCCGGTAGGCTTTAACTGCCCTGGTCGACACCTACACCGTGAATGCGGTGTGTATGAATGACGCCGTGTATGAATGACGCAAGGAGCCCCGCTTTACTATATGCAATTGCTCAAGGTTTTCGGTAGTATACGTTCGCGAAACCGGTGGATGTCGGAGTCAACTCACCTTGTTCGTATTGTGCAAATTCGCGTCGCTTCCTGTATATCAGATGCAACTTTTCCAGAGTGTAATTATGAATAGCGCACGACTCATGTTTAGTTTGATTTGCCTTCTTTCGATCTGCTACCCGTCTTATGGCGACAGTACATTTAAAATTGGAATTGCAGTTTGTCTAACTGGAGCCTGCGCCGAAACTGGAACGAATTCACAGCGTGGAGCCGAGCTAGCTGCGCAAGAAATTAATTCATCCGGTGGGGTACTGGGAAGGAAGATAGAACTGGTCGTTCAAGATACTCGCGAAGCTGAGTCGGGTGTTGGTGCCGTGAATGCCTTTCGTAGTATGAGCACCGATTCAGACATAAAATATTTCATTGGGCCGACTTGGACTCCAGGAGGCCTAGCACTCGCCTCGATTGTTTCAAAAATGAGAGAGGTCATTATAACTTCTCCGACTCTTGGTGTGGCCGCGTTTAACGAGGCTGGCGACAATATTTTTAATCTTTGGCCACACGATGAAGTTGCTACCCGTGCTCTCGCTCGGTACGCTTTTAATAACGGGATGAAAAAGGCTGGTATACTTTCATCTCAGCAGCCATGGTGCTTGGAACAGGGGCGTTTCTTTGCGGATGAATTCAAGAAGAGCGGCGGTGTTGTCACCGCGCTTGAAGAGCCTCTTCCCAATTCAAGTGACCTGCGGACTGAGGTTTATCGAATCTCAATAACGTCACCTGACGTAATATTTTTTTCAAACTATCTGCACAACGGGATAAGCGCAGATATTTTGCGTAAGTATAAGTACAAAGGAAAATTGTTGTTAATCCTCTTGGACCAGACCCAGCTCGAGCTTGCTCATGGAGCCTTAGAGGGGGCGATGTATGCCTCGTACCCAGCGTCTAATGCCGATTTTGTCAAAAAATACTTGTCGACTTTCAAAGTCAAGCCCGGCAATGGTTCGGATACAGCGTACGATACGGTCAAGCTCTATGCTCGTTCCATCGAGGAGGCGCGGTCATTCGATGCTTCTGTTGTAAAGAAAATTCTCAATCGGCAGCGATATGACGGAGCATCCGGGAAAATCGTTTTCGATGAAAAGGGGGGCGTTAAAAAAAGTCCGTTCCTATTTCGAGTCAAGGGGTCGGAGGTAGAGTCCCTTGAGGCTTTGAATTAGAGGTGAGATTGGAGATCGACTGGCTCGGCGTGGTGCTTTGCTGCAGCTCTGTTCAACGAAAAATCGCTAAGATCCCAGATCATAAAGATAGAGGACGGGTCTGTTTTAGATAAATTTGAAACTGCAAAGGGAATGTTAAGACTGCGAGGCGGCGCCTCGCGGTCCCAATACCCGGGTTGAATGCGGCACAAAATCCCGTTTGTCGTTATCGACTACGATTACGTTTTCGCCCCAATCATGGCCGACAAACGAGGAATTATAGGCGAAGCGACCCTCTTCGTTCGGATCGTAAGTGATACTTGTAATATACATGATGTGAGCGCCGTTTTCGCTTAAGACTTTAAGGCCATGAAGAACTCCGGGGGGAATACGCACAGTAACCTCATTAGTTTCACCGCCGAATTCCATTTTATCGCCCATCAAGAAGACCATCCTTTGCTTGTAGGTTTTGCTCTCTGGTCGATTGTCGAATAGTACTGTTTGAACTTGCCCAAACGGGATGTACCACCAATCGGTCTGGACATGGTGATAGTGCCAAGCCTTGACGACATTTTGGGCCATCTTGCTGTGGCTCCATTGTCCGAAAACACCGTCCTGAAATGCTGGGTCGGTTGATCGAAGAATCTCGCGGAAGAATCCGCGTTGATCACCGTGAGATTTTAATTCCTTAATCTCTACTCCCTCGATCGTGACGTTTATGGTCATAAAAATCTCCGACAATGCTAGATCAAAACTATCTATGAGTAGCCCGCGAAAGTCTATCGCAGATCGCAAGCCCAAGCCCGGTCGGAGAGGGTGGGATCATGGCGATCGCATCTACGCCGCCCACACGGTCTACATCTCGAAGGGAGCTGTAAAGCCGCGCGGCAAATTCAATCAGGGAATCAAACTTAGTAATTCGCCATGCATGCGGAAACGCGTTTTCTGAGCGCTCGATATCGCTACCAAGTCCAAATACGGCCACGGATTTAAGTCCCGATGGTAGATCCGACAATAAATAGCACGGAGTTATTGGCGCATAGTGCTGAGCAAGTTGGCCTGGACTTACTGTATGTGTACCGGGAGCGTTCGACTCTTTAGAAATCAGCGGACCAGCTAAGCTTTCGATCTGTTCAGGGGTTATAAATCCTGGACGATGAATAATTATTCCTGAGTCACGTGGTTCTACGACTGTGGACTCAATTCCTAGATCACAATCTCCGCCATCTAAAACCGGAAAGTCTTCGCCGAACTCGTCGTGAACATGTTGGGCATTGGTTGGGCTTACCCGATTCGATCTGTTAGCGCTTGGTGCAGCAACGGGGTTGTTACATAGCGAGAGAAACTCTAGTGCCAGAGGATGAGCGGGAATTCGCACGCCGACAAGAGTTGCACTGCCAGTCACATTAGAGGCGATCTGAGAAGATTTCTGCAGTACGATCGTGAGCGGACCTGGCCACAGCGTTGCAAGGCTCTTAACTCGAGAATTTAAAGCTTGCCTCTCGGAACCATCGTCAGTCAGCACGATTTCAGATAGTCGATCAAGGGAATTAGTGTGAACTATAAGTGGGTTGGTTACCGGACGTCCTTTAAGTTTAAATATTTCAGCGACTGCTGTTCTGTTCGTTGCGTCAGCACCAAGGCCGTAAACTGTTTCCGTTGGAAACGCGATCAATCCACCGCTGTTAATTAATTTTGCGGCATCACTCGGCGATAAGTTTCGCCCGCTATTAGCGAAGGGAGCTTGATTACGGGATTCAGAGCTCACACTTACTTTATGAGATTTCCACATCGAGCAACGGCCATTACGATGCCTTGTTCGTCGGTTAAATTATCGATCGCAGCTGAGGAGTGCGTGCTATCGTCGGCCATCAACCAAGCTCCGATGAGCGCGTCTACGTTATCTAGACAGCGCTGTAGGGACAGTTCTCCAAGAGTCTTCTCCTCTAATGCGGCTCGCTGTTGCATTGCAGCGGCTACCGGTCGTCCAGCACACACCTGTTGCGCAGCAACCGTCGCAAAGCACTGTATCTGATTTGACGTTGTTTCGATCATGCAGCGCTGCATTGAAATTTTGCACGGATCGAGTCTAATCGTGCTGGGTTCATTGAACCGGAGCGAGGCGCGCGCATCGCGATCGGCGTGCGGAGCTGCTGAGCATAAACTTGCTAAAACGAGAACTGTAATCGTTACCGAAGCTGTGTAGGAAATAATTTTTCCGATCAACATATGCTCTCCGCTGGGGCCGACTGGTAAACTGGGTCCAACTGCTCGGCGCGCATAAGGATACCCCATCGGTGACCAGCTATTCAAACGGCAATTAAGAAAGGCCCGAATGGGGCCCAGGAACGCTCCGAACTTGCCCCTCAGGGGTCGATTTGCAGAGCAAATCGGGGGTGACAACACTAACTGGTCACAAAATACGTCAGCCCGATTAGGGCTGACAATCAAGTAAGCAACTTTACTCGGTTAAGGAATCAAGCGAATAGATTTCATTCTTTATTTTAAAATACGGGTGACCAGTTACCAGCTGGCTTTGGTGACTCCTGGGAGCTCACCACGGTGCGCCATCTCACGGAATTGAATACGTGACAGCATAAACTTAGAGTACACACCCTTGCTTCGTCCGCTTAGTTGGCAGCGATTGTGAAGGCGAATCTTTGCGGAATCTCTAGGCATCTTTGAAAGCTTCGATTGGGCATTAAAACGCTCTTCCGGTGAAAGCTTAGGATTCTTGCGCGCCTCACGAAGCTCATCACGCTTCTGCTTACGGCTTGCTACGATCTTACGACGCTCTAAATCTCGATTAATTACGCTAGTCTTTGCCATGTTCTAAACTGTTTACTATAAACTAAACTATCTCTACGGAGCGCGGTTATAGCCGTTTTGTGGGCCAAAAGCCAACATCGCGGTGTAAAAAGCGGGGCTGCATGATATCGGACCAAATCTCAATATTTTTAAGCACTTAGAGACGCTCCGTTTACGAGCAAACTTCGAGTAGTTCTACCAGCGTCCCAAGCCCGGAACGAGGATGAAGAAACGCGATTTGGGTCCCTGCAGCGCCTGGACGAGGCTCTGTATCGATTAACTCGATACCCAGCGCGGACAGCCGCTTTAGCTCCGAAACCAGGTCAGGAACTTGGTAGCAGATGTGGTGCAACCCAGGGCCACGGTCTTTTAGGAACTTACTAATAGTCGAGTCGTCACGAATCGGTGCGAGCAGCTCTATT
>JBGSNS010000135.1:0-11277 GCA_041739515.1 Bdellovibrionota bacterium | reverse complement strand
GGAGAACGCGGAGGTAAATCCGAAGATCTCCGCGTTCTCCGCGAGCTCCAGTGTAGAATATTACAGCCCTACGTCGCACCGATTGATCGGCTCACACGGGCGCTATACCGACTCAAATTTCGTGGGGATCACTCAGGATTTATCCCTTTTCCCGGTGCTGGAATAGCGATCGGGCTTTGCTTATGCTGCCGTTAGTAGGCGTACATTCATAGTTGTGAAAAGGTGATATGGCTTCAAAACACTGCAATTCGAACCCGGATGTCGCTAACGAGATAGAGTTGATTGTCCGCGATCTTGGATGCTCAATAGAGGAGCTGAGCGGCGAGCAATTTACAAGATCTGGCGGTCCGTTGAGCCTAACTGAGTGCGAGTTAGCGCGCGAGAGACTCGCAATTTCTGATGCTGTCATTGATGAAAGATTAAAACTACGCGCGGAATTCGATTTGCGCATCGGTGAACTAAAATTGCATCTTATGGAACTCGGTGGTCGCTCCCCACAGATTCAAGAGATTTGGATGGAATCACATTTAGACAATCGATCAGTCACAGTATTTTTTAACGCCGTCGAACATGAGGAGATTCGGAGCATTGAGGATGCTCTCCGAAGCGATAACATCTTGGCAGAGTTGATAGGAGCGCATAGTGCGATACATAGTTGGCACCCAACGGTCGGATCGCCAGAAACCGCTCCATTTCATGATGGTCTAATAAATTGGAGTGGGCCACGCACCCAGTGCGTCTATCAGGACGGCTCAGTTCGTTCGAAGTAACGCCGCCTAACCTTTTAATATTGGTGCAATTAACCTTGTCACCTCCGAACGTGAGCACAATAAATCGTCGCCCTCAATCTCTACCGAGGCACCGGTTTTAAAGCAGATCAACTCAGCCCCGGCCTCTCTCGCTATCAGTCCACCGGCAGCCATATCCCATGAATTAACCGTTTCGTAGAACGCATCAACCCTGCCGCAAGCGACATCGCAAAGATCTAGCGCACACGCGCCGAGACGGCGCAGATCGCGACAATGACTTAACACTCGACTGACCCTAGTGATCGCATCGGTGCGTTTGGACGGGGACGCAGAAAATCCTGTGGTTACGAGCACCTGACTTAGGCTTGTAACGGGGTCGCTTCGGACCGCGATCTTTTTCCCGTTTAGAAAAGCGCCATGCCCACGTACTGCAGTAAAAAGTTCATCATCAAAAGGATTAAAAACTACCCCGACGCACGATCGACCGCGATTAGTATAAGCGATCGACGTACAGGTACGATTCATTCCGTACGCGTAATTGGTCGTTCCATCGATCGGATCTAGGATCCATAAATTCTCAGCATTCAAGGTCGCCTGCTGCTCCGCCTCGGTCATCTCTTCTGATAAAATCGTATGAGTCGGAAACTCGCGATTAAGGATACTGATTATAGCGTGCTGCGCGGCTAGGTCACCGGCGGTTAATTGAGAGCCATCGGATTTTGAGGAGGTATTTTCGGCGTGCGTTGACCGCACATTCTTCATGGCATCTCCCGCGGCCTTAGCGGCCTCGATAGCGACTGCGGAGATCTTCAATAGAAGGGACGTGCTAGGTAGTTCTGTGGAGTTCATGCTACGGATATAGCGATGGTCGCGACTAATGACAAAGGTGTCAGTTCTAGGGGGGCGCGCAGCTTGCTGGCTCCAGCTAAGCTCAACATTTCCCTTTCCGTCACTGGGCGACGCTCTGACGGATACCATCTCCTAGAGATGATCAATATTCCGATTTCTCTGTGCGATACTCTAATCCTCACCCCGTTACAAACAGGAGATCGAAACGTCGTTACGATCCGCGAGGAAGATATTTCCCCACTTACCGCTTCGCAGCGAACTGAGCTTGAAGATCCCGCGCGAAATTTGGCGGCGCGCGCCGTTAACGCTGTAATCGAGCAGAGCAAGAATAAATTCAGATATTCTTTGGATATCGTCAAACGAATCCCGCTCGGCGCTGGGTTGGGGGGAGGAAGTTCTGATGCCGCTGCGGCGCTCAAATTAGCGCTCGCAAAGTGTGATCAAACGATCGACCCTGCTTGGGTAGCCGCTTTGGGGTTAACGCTTGGGGCGGATGTTCCTTACTTTCTCTCTGGCATGAGTGCTCGGGTATCAGGAATCGGCGAAGTCGTGCAGCCGATCGAAATACCTGGTTTGAAAAAACTCACAGCTGTTCTGTTTGTTCCACCGTTTGGAATTTCTACCGCTGCGGTCTACCAATCTTTGCGTTCCGTTGAGCTTGCTCTATCCGATGAGTTGGATCATCGCCTGAACCGATCGACAGACGCGGACTACATCGAGCGCGTCTCGCTAGACGACCTAAGCGCGAAAAATGACCTGGAGCCCCATGCAGCGCAGCTTGAGCCGCGTTTGGGCCTCCTGCTCTCCGATATTCGGGATGTTTGTGCTAAATTCTCAGTTCGCTTAGCTGGAATGACCGGGAGCGGATCGGTCTGTTTTGCTCTGATTTCGCGGGAGCAGCGTGCTTTAGTCGCTGACTCGTTTAATGAGGTTGCAGCGCGTCACAACGCCACCTTAAAATTCTGCCGTGCCGGATTTTAGCGGATTAATACGCCTAAGAGCTTAAATTTCTTTCAGCCTCGATTGCAACCTAGCTGAACTATAGATAATGTTGCGACCGATACAATATTGGCCGGTCGCCAAGCGGTAAGGCATCGGACTTTGACTCCGATATGCGGAGGTTCGAATCCTCCCCGGCCAATTTTTAGTAGAGTTTGGTGTTTCTATGAAAGTCGGAGAAGAAATGCTTGTTTTCTCCGGACGCTCGAACCCACGATTTTCTAATCTCGTGTGTCAGGGTATCAACGAGGAGCTCGGCCGACTTCAAGTTTTAAAATTTAGCGACGGCGAACTTTCCGTTGAGATTGAGGACAACGTCCGTGGTCACGACGTCTTCATAGTTCAGAGCACGTCAGCGCCCGGCAATGATCATTTGATGGAGCTGTTGATCACGATCGATGCGCTTAAGCGCGCTTCTGCGATGCGGATTACTGCGGTGATGCCGTACTTCGGATATTCGCGGCAAGATCGAAAACTAAAACCTCGGGTACCGATTACCGCCAAGCTTGTGGCGGATCTGTTGACGACCGCTGGAGCCGATCGTGTGCTCGCTATGGATCTGCACGCGGGACAGTTGGTAGGGTTTTTTAATATCCCGGTTGATAATCTCAATGCGCTGCCGGTGATTCTTCCGTATCTAAAGGAGAAATACGGCGACCAGCCGCTAACGATCGTCTCGCCGGATATGGGTGGCGTTGAGCGTGCGCGGCAACTTGCCGGACGGTTGGACAATCCCCCAATCGCAATAATCGATAAGCGTCGATCGGGTCCAAATCAAATCTCTGAGATGCGAATCGTTGGAGAAGTTGCCAACACAACGTGTATCCTAGTGGATGATATGGTGGATACGGGTGGTACGCTGGTAAAGGCGTGCGACGCTCTAATTCGTGAAGGGGCCACCAGGGTCATCGCTTGCTGTACCCACGCTGTGCTATCTGGAAGTGCTGTTGAGACGCTGACGAACTCGCCAATTGAGGAAGTTGTAGTGACCGATACGATTCCGATTCCTAAGTCTGCAGTTGGCGGGAAATTCACCGTAGTATCGGTGGCAACCCTGTTTTCCGAGGCGATTAAACGAATTCACTCCGGAGACTCTATTTCTTCTCTGTTTCGTTAGTTTCGGTGTATCGGAAGGATTTTTTACCACAAAATCACTAAGACCACGAAGAGACTGCAATTCCTTTGCGTTCTTGGTGTTTTTGGTGGTGATAAGATGACCTTGGATTCGATGGATGCCGCTGCCCAGCCCTTTACCAAGACCGCAAAATATGGTCTCTTCTCCGCCTCAATCGCCTGTTAACCCGTCTCCAGTTTGAGAAGGACTCGATCGTTGTTTTTTAGCAATATGATCGGCGAGGACGGACGTATTTTTTTGATCTAAAACGAGTAGGAACGACTTATGGAACAGTATTCAGTTGAAATTATCGAGCGTGTAGCAGATGGAAGCGCGACTTCGCGTCGGCTTCGTAAGTCCGGTTTTATTCCGTCTGTCGTTTATGCGCACGGCGAGGGCAACTGGCCGATGTCCGTTAATGAGCGAGAGTTTTTAAAGCTAGCGGAGAAGTCGACATCGTCGCAGGTGTTCATTCTTAAGTCTGAGAATGCGGGGCTAAATGATCGCGCGGCGATCGTTAAAGAAATTCAGATTGATCGTCTGCACAACAAGGTGTTGCACATCGACTTTCAGGCGCTCAAGGACAACGAAGAGATCGTGATCGCGGTACCGTTGAAGTTCACCGGTGATTCGATGGGAGTTAAGGAAGATGGTGGAATCCTGTCGGTCTCAGCCCATACGTTAAGCGTATTATGTTTGCCGCGATCGATTCCTAGCGCGATCGACGTGAGCGTCGTTCCCCTGAAAATTGGCGATTCAATCCACGCAAAAGATCTGACCCTTCCCAATGGTGTGAGATTGGCCGGGAAAGAAGACGAGACTATCGTTTCAGTCATCATCGTTAAGCAGGTGGTTGAGGAAGTTACTACCGCTGTTGCTGCTGATGGCACTGCTGTTGCTGCTGATGGCACTGCTGTTGCTGCTGATGGCACAGATGCTGCGGCTCCGGCTGCTGATGCAGCTAAGGACGGTAAAGACGCTAAGGGTAAGAAGTAAGTCTTCGGTCTAGCTTGTGAAACAAGATTCCGACGGGAGCTGGCTACTTGTAGGTCTCGGCAACGTCGGAAAGCGATACACCGGCACTCGGCATAACATCGGATTTTCGGTGCTTGATCGCTGGGCGGAAAAGTTCGGTGCTGGCGCTGTTCGTAAAACTTGGAGTCATAGTGATGCCTTGTCTACGAGTGCTAGTGGTAGCGCCGTCGTCGCTTGCTGGCCATCGACGTTTATGAATCTCAGCGGTGACGCTGTGCAAGAATTGGCCGCTTTTTATCGAATTGCGCCGAATAGGATAGTGGTAATTCACGACGATATCGATCTGCCGTGCGGCAAACTCCGGGTTCGACCTGGTGGTGGGGATGGCGGTCAAAAAGGGGTACGTTCGATTATCGAGCGCACAGGAACCGCTGACTTCATTAGAATTAAGGTCGGGGTCGGACGGCCACCGGACCCGCGATTTGAAGTCGCAGACTGGGTTTTGAGCAAGTTTTCAAGCGCAGAGGCAGGTGCTGTGGAGAACGCGATTGAGGGCGCGGTAACGGCTATTGGGGTGATTTTTGAACGGGGGGTTAAAGAGGCTCAGAACCAATTTAACCGAGATCCGAAGGCTGATTCCGGCGTCTAGTATCGACGTGCCAGGGATTTTCCTGGTTTGTGCGTCGTTTTGGGTAGAAATAAGCCACCAATTTTTGACGCGGAGCGAATAAAAGTTTAAAAGCTAATGCCTTCAAATGAGAAGGCCTCAAAGGAAAGTAATATGTTAAAAAATATCGAAATGGTGGTGATCTTCAGTTCCACCCTCAACGATCAAGAACTCAAAGACGAAGTTAATAAGTTTCAAAAGTTCATCGAAGCTAACGAGGGTACGTTGACCGGCACAGAGAGCTGGGGCAAGCGTGAGTTGGCATTCTTGATGAAGAAACAGCGATTCGGTTCGTTTGTCTGTTTTAAATACACGACCGAAAGCTCTGAGCTTACTGCGAAGTTGCTAGCATTGATGAACATCACCGAGTCCGTACTTAAGAGTCAGGCTCATCGCATCAGTGACAAAGTCCGTAAGGTTAAGGTCAATCCGTTCTACAAGAAAGAAGAGAACGAGTTCGAATCGTCGATGGGCATGGGCGATTTTGATTATTAAACGAGATTGTCCTCATTCTCGATATCGGTAGCAAATAAGGAAACACAGAAATGGAAATCATTCTTCAAAAAAATTATCCGAGCCTCGGATACGTTGGTGATCGAGTAAAGGTTGCAGCAGGATTCGCACGGAATTTTTTATTGCCGCGTGGATTTGCAATTGAAGCATCAGGTCGCAACGAGCGACAAGTCGCCCACATGCTTGCCGGTGTAAACAAACACAAAGAGAAAATGCGAGCTGAAGCGAGCGAACTTTCTAATCGTGTTAGTCGCGCTGTGTTGGAGTTTACTCTAAAGACTGGAGAAGCGGGGAAAATCTTCGGATCCGTAACAACGAAAGATATTGAAGCTGCGTTACAGACCCAAGGATTCGATATCGTCCGCAAGCAAATTCGATTGCTTGAAGCGATTAAGAAGCCGGGTGAATACGCTGTGAGCGTTAAATTGCATGCGGAAGTATCCGCTGAAATCAAAGCGATCGTGAAGAGCGATGCACCTGTCATCAAAGCGGATGCAGCTGGGCAGGAGTCCGGAGCAGAGGGTGGCAGGAAAAAAGGTGGTCGAGGTAAGCGCGCACCGAAGGCGAAAACTGAAGGAGTTGAGGGCGAAGCAAGTGCCTCAGCTGCTACCGAGACGCCATCAAGCGAGAACGCTGCGTAATAGCGCGCGGCTTTCCCGTTAAATCCGAAGAGTACGGATTTATGCGCCCAATAGAAGTTGCGTTCTGTTGGGCGTTTTGCTGTTTCCGCGGTTACTGTTTATGTTACTTGAGCAGTTCATCCTTCTATGAGCGTTGATTCTCACATGACAAACTTCTCACTGAGTGACGGCGATAGTCGTAGACATGGCGCAGGGGGTGGCGTTGGTGAGTTTTTTTGGAAGCTTAAATCCTTAATCGCATTGAGGTCGCGAGGCATGACCGGCAAGTTGAGCTGGATTCGAGAGCGAATTGAGGAACGCCCGCTGTATGCCGTCGGATTATTTGTCGTAGCTTTTGCATTCCCCGTCCTGTTGGTTTGGAGCCTGAGTAGTCCGAAATCTACGACTGCGGCGTATTTTGCCGCCTTGGAACAGAGCTCAAGAAAACTTGAAACCAGCGGTTCTCGATTGACCTTCGCTGGGTCTGGTCCGATTCATGCGCCCGAAGGGAAAGATTTACTCGTCTACTCGACCTGGAAAGTTCGCAATCTTCCAGCTCCTGGAGAGAAAACGGTGTTGCTGTCAAAAACATCGCTGAGTGCCCGTGGCGACGGCTTTGCGCTAGGACTTATCAACGATTCTGGGAGTCTTCGATTTATGCTTTCGTGGCCCGGACCGGACGGTGCGCGTTGGATGCGATTTGGCGAAGTCCTGGTGACGCCTGACCAATGGTTTATGATTGCGCTCTCTGTGCGTAACCGTCAGGCGGTAGGGGCGTTCTTCGTTCCATTAACCGGAAAGCGCGAGCGAGCCAGAGTTCAGACCCTTGGTGGTTTTAACGTCGCCGGATTGCCGGCGGCCTCGCAAGAGCCACTTTCGTTGGCGCTGCAAGGGAGTGGTCGCTACATGTCTCGTGTTGGTCCCGTGGGGATATTGCGTGGAGCGGGATTGGGTGGACGTGAAGCGGAGATTCTACGGGAAGTTGCAAGTGACCCGATGTCGCCTCCGGCATCAGTGAAGGAAAATCAGGTGGCGTTGTTCTGGGCCGGTGGGCCAAAGGCGATCGGTAACGATCTCGGAATCGAGTACCCGGTGCTCTAAGATATTTGTGACGGGAGCGTTAGAAGTGAATTCTGGCTCGGGCAACAATCGAGTGTTGATTATCATCGGTGCGGCGTTACTGCTCGCTGCGATCTCATTTCGGACTCCTGAACTTGGAGCCTACCTTAGTGGTGGGTTCGTTTTGTTTCACTTAGCGCTCCTAACTCCTGCCCGACGTGTTCTCGTTTTAAGCGTTCCCGCGATAGCGACGTTACTGTGTTTCTGTGGAGGATTCATCTCGGCAGCGCTGGTCGTCGCCGGCGGACTACTATTGTGCACCGTATCGGAGCCGGAAAAACCGAGTCCGTTTCCGAGGCTCTTGCTCCTGATGTGCGCTTGGGTAGCGGCGGAGGTGATCGCAGAAGGGTTTCGTTTTTTCAACGCACCCTTTTCTATAGCTGAGTGGATTCTGCAGTCACCACGGCTATGCCGACAGCTCGAGCTTGTGAGTTCGTTTCTACTGCTCAATGAGGTGGCGCGAAGACCTGCGATCCTTAGAAAGTGTAAGCGCTGGGTCTTTCCCGCACTCGGGGTGACTTTTTTGGTTATGCTAGCGCAGCTATTTTTCGTCCTTAAAGTTCCAGGAGTCCCTGAGTTTTTCGGTTGGGGGCTTAGCTCGTTTTTTGCTCAGCAACTACGGGTATCAGGCACTTTTGTTGATCCGAATAGCGCTGGTGCGGTGTTGGCGATCGTGGCGGGATTCTTCGTGGTTCGGCGTGCCGGTGCGCGAGATTGGATATGGGGCGCGCTGGCATTGGCGGCGTTGTTACTTACCGGTTCTCGTTCAGGATTGATGCTAGTTGGTGTCCTGTTTGTTGCGGAGATATTAACTAGACGGAGTAACTCGATGGTCGGATCCAGTCGGCCACGGATATTGATGCCGCTTTTGGCGATCAGCGGAATCGCTATGATCCTTCTAGTTGTTGCGAATTTCGCATCCATTTCCGTTATCGAATCATTGCCACCTGGACTGGCACGTATTTCTAAGTCAGTGCGGTACGACACGGTCGAAACTGCGCTTTTCAGTCGAACTACCCTTTGGCGTGCAGCGTTCGCGCAGTGGACTCACGCCCCGTTGTTTGGCGTAGGTCTTGATCGATACCGCGAGTTATTACCTCCATTCGCCCAAGCGCTTGAGATAACTATCGGAGCTTGGAACGATAATCCTGGAAGCTGGCCGGTGTTTCTCTTAGTTGAGCTTGGACTGATAGGAGTGTTGGTTTTTGCGCTCGATCTACGGCAGCTATCTATGGTGAGGGGAACAGGTACTTTCATTTTAGCCGCGTGTGTAGCTCTTCTGATCGGATGTCATACGCACGCTCCGCTAGTAGCGATATTGTATGGGGCCATCGCAGCGTTCGGAATTGAGCGGCACACAGATACTAATTTCGGCTTTTCGTTTTTCGATGCAGGAGTGGTTCTGGTTGCTGCTCCCTTCATCGCACTGATCGCGATGTGGTTTCCGCGCGGTGTTTATCTTTGGGAGATGCAGGACGGGCTGCTTGTGCGTTGGACCGGATCGAACGCGGTGGTGACCGCAACATGTCGAGCGGATGGAATCGTATTAAGACGATTAGCTCCGCCTGGTCTGCATCAGCGTGTGTCTGTGGTTGAGGGAGATCGCAACCGCAGCGTCGATGATGGTTCTACCTCCCCGTTAACGAGTCTAAATTGTAATGGGCCACACAGACAGAGCAGACGCTCACAGGTTCATTTGCATGTCTCACCTACGTGGATCCCGAATCAGCACGGAGTAGGTGACGATCCGCGACCGTTGGGGGTCGTATTAGAGTATCCACAGCCGATTGATCTTGATGGGTTGTAGTTTTTCTGGAGCGGCAAGGCCTTGGGACCGCGCGGCGCTGGGCCCGCGAAGTGTTACTTCGCAGTCTAGTGCCAACTTTGCGGAACTGTTTTCGAAACACGATCGCGCCATAATGCGGCGGTAGGTCCTTTGGATAAATCCGCGACCTCAAAGGGCTTGAAACGACAGCGAGGCAACGCCTCGCGTTCCCAGGTCCTACACCCGCTCCAACCGCGCCCCGATCTGAGAGATTACACGAGATGCCAAAGCTGCAGCCTTATTGCCGGCGTTTTCAACTGATTCTCCGCGCAATACTCCCGCAAGAAATGCTCCAGCCAGCATGTCCCCAGCACCTGTAAGATCACGTGGGGTGCACGGCACCGACTTGATGTGTGCTTCCGCAGTTCCCCATTTTACCCATGCTCCATCCGGGCCCATCGTAACAACCACGTTTGGAACAGATTGAGTAAGTTTCTTGAATGCCGCTTGGGCAGTCGCCTCCCCGGTTAGCGCCTTAGACTCTTCCTCGTTGGCGAATACCAAACTACACGCGCTTAGCGTTTCATCGAAGAAATCTCGAAATCCGTTGATGACCCAAGCTTCTGAGCAGGTAAGCGCTATCTTAGTATTGTGAGCTTTGGCCATTCGTACCGCTTCACGCACAGCGCCATGCCCCAACTCAGGATTGCTAAGCACGTAACCTTCGACAAATAACCACTCAGAACGCGCGATCGTTCCTTCGTCTAGATGGTTCGTGCCGAGTTCTGCCGTTGCTCCCAAACAGGTGCGCATCGTTCGTTCAGCATCCGGAGTAATTAACGCCACGCATGTTCCGGTCGGACCGGCGCTAGTCGCTTTGCTTAGAAATTCTATCCCGAGGGTTTCAAATTCTTTGCGATAAAACTCGCCCAACGAATCACTTCCGACGCTCGAGAGAAATGCGGCTTTTCCGCCTAATTGTGAAAACGCAATTAGCGAATTAGCAACCGAGCCACCGCTTACCTTTCGCGGATTGTGCGCGTGAAGGGTTTCTAACAGCTGCTCCTGTTCGGCAGCAGATACTAAGCGCATTGTGCTGCGCTCAAAGCCTAATTCCGAAAAACGTAATTCATCGATATCAACGAATAGATCTACAAGAGCGTTTCCTAAGCCACACAGCGAAATATCTTTCATCCCACCGTTCTAGAGGAGTTCGCGGGTAGGATCAAATGATAAGCAGGAGAAACTGCAAACTTCCGCGACTACGGGCAGGCAAACGGTCCGGTCGAAATAATCGGCAGATTCGGCCCCACACCGTCTCCGGCCCTAAACCAAGTGATATATTCCTTTCCAAGACAATGACGCACTTCCAAGCGATCCGATTCACAGGTTCCATCGTTGCAAGTGGGATCGTAGCTCGCGTATAGGGACACGTTCTTCGGCACCTGCATCCCGGGAAGATATTCCCGCATATCAGCATCAGTGATCGCCCCTTGAGTGGTTTGAGTCGCGTCGACCGCAGGGGGTTGCACATCGCCGTTGATTCCGGCCTCAAGCGCCGTTCTCGCGTTGCGCAAAGTCTGATGAGAGACGCTTAACGCTGCAGTGCTTCTATAAGTCCAAAATGAAGAGAACCCTAGAAACGACAACACACTGATAAGCGCGATACAAACCAACAGCTCTATGAGTGTGAATCCTGAGTTAGCTTTTGTGTGAGTACGATAGAATGAGTGATGCATAAGCTTCCTTACCCGTAACAATCGGCTCGTGTAGAATAGAGTCTGAGGGTTTAGCTCGCAATCTAGTCAATGAATCTAACTGATAATAGCAGCCTGCTGATGGATTCTAGCACTCCAATCCGCTTGCACCCCGAGAAGCACCGCTAAGCGTGCCATTACACGGTCTAC
>JBGSNS010000134.1:0-18534 GCA_041739515.1 Bdellovibrionota bacterium | reverse complement strand
GGAGAACGCGGAGGTAAATCCGAAGATCTCCGCGTTCTCCGCGAGCTCCAGTGTAGAATATTACAGCCCTACGTCGCACCGATTGATCGGCTCATGCGGGCGCTATACCGACTCAAATTTCGTGGGGATCACTCAGGAACTGCCCCTTTATTGAAAACTTGATCTTTTTCGCTGTGAAGTTTTTCTGATAGCCTGTCGCTTGGCTCTTAGGCCAAACTTTTACGGGATATGTGATGGCTATCGTAGCGGATCGAACGCAAAGGTTATTGCGCAGTACAACAATTGCTGCCTTTCTAGGGCTCGGAGCTCCAATTGGATATCTCTTTTATTCTTACTACGCGATCAATCCAAAGGCGCTGCCGTTCTTTGAGCATCTCGCTTATCTCTGGGAGCAGGAATTTCCCCTGCTGATGTATCTTACGTTTCCAACTGTCCTAGTTTTCTCTTTGTTCGGCTTTACTACAGGACTTCAGAATCTCGCTATCTTACGAAGTAAGAATCAAATGGAGGAGTTCATTCATATCGCTGCGCACGATATAAAGGGCCCACTTGGCTCAATTGCTCGTGGTATCGGGATGCTTCCGGATTGTCTCGGTGAAAACACATCAAAATCCGGTACTCAATTGGTGCAGGTATTGAATCGGCAAATTCTACTGCTGATGGATTTAGTAACGGAGCTACTCGATATTCATAAAATGGAGTCCGGTACGTTCAGACTCGAAACGCAGGAGATCGATCCCAGAGAGGTGCTTGAAAAGGCGATTGCAGAGGTTTCCGCTTTATTCGAAGAAAAAGCTACAAAAGTGCAAGTTAAGCTAGATATCGCACCAACCAAGGCCATACTTGGAGATTCTTTTAGAATACGCCAAGTCTTGAGAAACGTATTAACGAATGCAGGAAAATTTGTTACTGAGGGCGGCTTAATTAGTTGCACTATCTCGCAAGAACACGATGGAATGATTGAGTTCAAGATCGCCAACGAAGGATCTAACATCCCCGAGGATAAACTTTCCTCTATCTTCGATAAATTTGCCCAGGCTCAAAACCGTGAGCAGAAACTGGGATACGGTTTAGGTTTAGCGATCTGCAAGAATATTATGGATCTGCATAAAGGGCGAATCTGGGCAGAGAATCTGAGCCCAGCAGGAGTATGCATCCATATCCAGTTTCCACGATCGTAAAATTAGATTCGAGGATCCGACTTTTTGCCAAGGCTTTCCGCTCCGTCGAGGAGCCTGTCTGACTATTTCCGTTGTGTTGAAAAAGTAGGTTTCAAGCTCTACCAAATTCGATTGTGATATCGACCCGACTTCTAAATACTAATCTCTAAAAGCAGTTTCCAAACTCACGTCACCAAAAAATTTCAGGTCTTGGAGCTCGTTTATTAAACGAAAAAACTATGATCTAAAATTCGTTTTCAGCGGCTTTCTCGGTCAAAGTTGCAAGGTTTAACTCTGTAAATTCAGTAGGTTAAGTAGTATTCTACTAATTCTTTAAAATAAACTGAAGCATTTTTGACCCTTCGAAAGATAGAAGGATACATCCCAGACTACCTTCCCCATAACCTTGGATTGAAACGGCCGTGCTGGACCGTTTCGGTTGTTTTTTTGAGGTTGTTCACATGAAGGTCATCCCCTTTCCCCCTCGTCACAAATTCCTTAATTCCAACGTCTCGCGACGCGAACCCATTACTGCGCAACTTGCGCGAATAATGACCCCGTCCAACATGCTTCTACTTGTCTGTATTCTGTTAACTGCGAAGCAGGCAATCGGTGAGACCCATACTTTTTCAGCAACGATGAGTAACGTCTCATCGTTCATCACTGCATCCCCTAAGTCGACTAGTGAAAATTATCATCCTTACAAAATTCACGGATGTCTTTCACGAATCAATCCACTGAATTCTACGAAGAAGCATACGGGAAACTATTGGGACTCTCGTAACTTTGGGAGAGTTAGTGACGCAAAGTATAGGGGGTAAGAGATACGGGGTTACATCGCAAGCGGCTTCAACCATAACGAGCGCTCGCAGCTAGATAGGTTTTTTGAAGAGAGACACGATATGAGATTATTAAACAGTTTGGTCGCAGCGGTAGCAGTCACCATCTTCAGCGCATCAGCTTCGTTGGCGGAATCACCCTCGTCGCTGCGGGTTATGCTGAATGGAACAAATGAACTCTGTACCGGATACATATTGTCACAAGGATATGGGATCGTCGAAGCATCGTGCGTATACGGATATAACCCTAGTAGTCTAACTGTTATTGCCGGAGGCACTCTATCTTCTACGCAGCAAATCAGAAACATCGGAAGTATAGATCTGCACCCAGTATACTCTCCGCCATCACCAACTGCAAATGTCGCCATTTTAAAAATATCCCCAAACTTAATATTCAATAGCTACGTAAATCCGATCACTGACCTCGCAAGTGTTGGTTTCGGTCAGTACTCGGACTGGGTTTGCTCAGCCAGCGGAACCTTCTGCAATCCTCATCCCACCCCTACCCCGAGACCGACACTTAATGATCCAACATCGATTCAACTACGATTGATAGGCTCCGGTGAGATTGCCTGCAAAGGACATCTTCTCGACAAAGCGCACGGAATCTCAGCTGCATCCTGCTTCGACGACATTTCAGCTGATCAGTTTCTGGTGGTAGCTGGGGGATCCGTTCCGCGAAATCAACAATTTCGCAGAATTTCCTCCATTATCAAGCACGAGAATTACAACCCTATTACCGGAGAATACGATGTCGCTATTCTAAAGCTCGATGATTCACTTGTCTTTAACGAATTCATTAGCGCAATTGAATCGATAAGGAAGTCCGCCTACGTTAAATTCGCGGATTGGATCTGTGAAAAGGTGGGAATCTGCGAGTCGGTGTGTCCTGCCGGACAAGCACCCGTCTCTGTGTTCCAGAATGGTCCCGAAAATGGTTCCTTAACGAAGGAGATCTGCGTCGGCAACCTCGGACAATTTAATCCAACTACCGGGATTCAAACTGGTACCAATTATAATTCAACGCTTAGGGCATATGTGCTTGACGGAAAATTCGTTAAGACAGCAGTTCCACAGAACTCATTGATTCCGCGATTTTCCAATGCAGCCAATGATTTTAGATTAAATCCTGCTGGAAGTGCGCACGTTCCTGCCAGACAAAGCTCCATTTGGAGCTCAGAGGCGCATCTCTACTATTACATTAACAACTACAGAATGCAGATTCTTAAGTCTGGGCATATCCAATCTCTGGGATTATCTGCAACTGCTGCGAACAAACTTTTAAATCAGCCAGTAACCGCAGAGGTGAGGGAGTTAACTACTTTTGCACCATTCTCGACATCGATTGTAGACAACAAGTTAATCGTGCCGACGAAACAACGTAGCGAGGTGACAGATGCGTTAAATTCGTTCGCCTTCGACCCTGAGTACGTAGTCGGTGAGTACGCGGGATTAGTCGCTAACTGGATTTCAAGCAGCGGCGCTACCTGGCCAATCGATCCAAACTTTGGAAATATCTCCGCAGCAAACGCGTGGAGAAACGACGTGCGCCCCGCAATCCTTGAGGGCTTTAAGCTCTGGGCTGCGCACCGGTACTCAGGTCGCACCGAGCTCTATAAGTACGCAAGTAGAGTTATGCGCCGTTGGAACAATAGGACGTGCGACACCCCATCGACCGTGCCGTGCAACAAGGGACGCTCAATCGATAACGTGATGATGTATTCCGATACCGCAAATCCGTTCACAAACACTCCTGCTTCAGGAGCTGCTTTGGACGATACGATATTGTTCCCGTACATGACCAACATGAACGACATGACAGCTCCTGGCAACCGGACAGCGGTTGCAGCCGCTGACTTTGGTCCTAAGAACGCTGCGCTTGCCGGAATGTTCGTAGCTGGTGTGTTCTACGATATCTCTAAGGAAGCTGGCTTAGGTGCTGAGAAGTCAGACAAGATCTTCTGGAAGACGATGTCGTTAATCGACCCAGGGCAGCCGATGAACATGACGCAGTTCGCTGCCACGGTGCAGCAAGCTGCTAGAGCGCTGTTCCCAGCAACTACTGGTGGGCTAAGCCTCTATGAGAACGATATCGTCGACGTATTTAGCTCGCGCGGTGTGCGGATGAACGGTAACACCGGAAGCTTTCTAAACAACCGGTACAGCGATAACTCGCTTGTAATCCCTGTAGCACTAGGACAGACATCGCTACCAGCTCCAGGAACTCAGAACCCAGGTCCTGGTAGCTTGATTCCAGGTCCTGGAACCTCAGTAGGGTTTGGCTCCTCGGTTCCTGAGACTCAAGGCAACTCAGCGACTGGCTACGACAGCTTGGCGATGTTTACATACGGGTACCGAGTGCCGAACTCAGGAGCCACTCTTGGTACGCAGTACGTAACGTATCAGATGTATAAGTTCTCTAAGTACGGACCGTGTGATTCGTTACTTCTCACCACGGGCTTAATCTCTAGCGCGAACCCCCAGAACCTCGCTTCGGATGCGCTAGGAGCGATGAATACTCGGTACGAAGGGCGAGCGCTCGGAAACACGGTGATAAGCTCTCCTGGAACGGACTTAATTTTTCTACGTAACAGGCAATCATGCATCAACGAGCGTGATGGCTTCTACGCTGAAGATATGAGACCGATTGGGTTTAAGGCTTTCAAGGCAATTCCTAACGGATTTACGTTCAAAGTCACAAAACTAGCTCACGTTCCTAACGGACGGATTAGTTATCAGCTCAACATAGTTGACCCATCGCTTGCGATGACCGGAGCGAACACGGGAGCAGCAACGTATAGCTGGGCGTTTACTGAGTATAATGGAGTAGTCGCGAACAGGTCCGGACAGCAAATCACGTACGATGCGCTTATAGATCAGCCGTTTACTGTGACCGTTGCTAGAACTCGCACCTCTACGGGCACGACAGACTCGATCACGCTTCGTGAGCGAGGAAACGACTTTGACCGTAACTCCGGTGAACAGTTTAGCCAAGACTTCGTAAGTCTAGGTGCTAAGGTAGGGTTCGATACGATCGGAGGAAGACGATTGCTAGAGAACAGAGGCGGATATAACTCAGCGCTAAATACAAGCGGGGGGGCGTTTGGTGTGCAGGCTCGGCGATGGACTACGCCAACTGTCATCGGGGCACCTAGTGCAGCCATTCAGCCGTTGAAATTCAGCACCGTATCGAGTGGAATTGCAGCCGCAGGCAACCCTTCGTATCGCTTTCAACAAGTGACTGCGAATACTCCGGGAACTACATACTACAACGCATGTATCTGGGGTGCGCGAGAGGATGTAACTTCACAACCCGGATGTGTCACGTTCCCGAGTGCTGGAGCTTACGAGCATCAGGTACCGTTTGCATCGGTGGGAATTAATATCGCACAACCGTATGTGACAGCAGTTGGAAACCTTCCCGGCTACTTGTGGACGGTTAACTATCCGAGCACTTGGAGACTAGAAACCGGGCGTGAGTATCATTTCGGATCTCATATAGCTTCAAGTGAGACATTGAACGGGCATTCGTATAATTTATGTTCGCTCATATACGCCGATGGCACCGCTGGAAGCAGTAACGATAGATCGGATTGGCTGGCTGGTTCTCACTGGAGTGGTACGAATGGAAATCCAAGTCCACAAACCATGCGTCAATTCCTAGCCAATGCCAATGCGCAACCAAACTGCACATACGCAGCGTACAAATTCGAGGGAAAGACTGTAGCAAACTAGCAGCAAGAAGGAGGGATAACGATCTTTGCTTAAGCAAAGCGAGTTATCCTTCTTTCTTTTTTACAAGTGCGCTTTCAATTAAGAAATCTCGCACGCTGGTCTCGAGGTCGTATCGGATAAACCATTCGTAACATCCACTAGACTTCGCAAGCGCTTTAAGTTTTTCGTCCGCATTCGGACATATGCAGACCACTCGATTGCCGGTAATCTTTCCGACATTTACAAGCTGCCGTAACACTCCAGCCGCTTGAATAGGCTCCCAGTCCATATCGAGAACGACCAAGGTGCCTGGTTTTTTAAGCTCCAGAGTAATGCGCGCGATATCTGCGGATCGAATGGGACGATTCCCGGCGTCACGGGCCAACTGGGCCAATTTCTCACCCAGATACCGATCATTAGAAGCAATGATAGTAGCCATCCTGTTGGTAGTATCGACACGTTGTGAAAAGCTCTCCATCGAGGAATCTCGTAGAGTAAATCCGGAAATACTCGGATCTTAGAGCCGTAACCTTAACTTCGTTATAAAAATTCCGATTTACTCTCTGACTGCTTAAAAAAGGTCTTCTTTATGAGTTCAGGTTTCACATCATCTAAAGATAAAATCGGATCAGCGCTTTCATCAGCTAGAAACGATCTCAATAAGTCTATGGAGCGACTAGCTTCTGGCAAGCGGATAAACCGAGCGAGCGATGACGCCGCAGGACTTGCGATCGCAGAAGCGCTTAAAAGCGATGCCGTCGTACTAAAGCAGGCCAATCGAAATATAGCGGATGCACAATCGCTAACTGATATAGCGGATAGCGCCCTTAATCAGGTCAGTGACATTACGATTAGGATGCAAGAATTATCGGTCCAAGCCGCCAACGGTACCTTAAGCGACAGTCAACGTGGTGCACTCAACGAAGAGTACCAGCAGCTAGGACAGGAAATTCAGCGAATTTCCGAGACCACGCAATTTAACGGCAAGAACGTCTTCTCAGGATCTAGTTCTATTCAGGTCGGAACGAACTCTTCAGCGGATTCGCAACTCAGCGTTGATCCAGGACAATTAGCTTCATTAGCTGCCGGCGCCATTGGGCAATCCATCGGCTCGATCGATGCAGCGAGAACTGCGCTAGACTCAGTGTCGTCTCTGACGAGTAGCTTAAGCGCTGCGCGTGGCGGGATCGGAGCTCAATCAGCGAGGCTTGAGACCGCTTCAGCGAATAATTCCGCTGCGATCGTAAACGTGCAGGGCGCAGAATCACGAATCCGGGACGCCGATATCGCTGAAGAGGTGGCAAAAAACATATCCGCAAAGATTCGCTCGCAGAATGGTACAGCACTCTACGCTCAGGCCAGCAAAGTCGATAGCAATCGCGTGCTTGATCTATTGAGGTAATCAGCGATGGCGCTTCGTCTAAGGATAGATGGTGCGGCCTCTGAGCCAATCTCGCGAAGCACGGAGCGGGCAGCTGTTACCGATCAACTCAACACTGACTCAACTATCACGCCGGTATCGCGTTCCGCCGGCAAACGCGAAGTGGACAGCATTAACGAGAATATCGCTGACACAGCGGTTCAGGCGGCAGCGGCTGTGCTTGAGCTGCGTGAACAAGAGGTTTCTCTCTTAGAGGAATCAAAAAATCGCGCCTACGGCGATGGAACTATTTTACGTCAAAATCAAGCGAGCAGCATTGAGAGTGAAATCTCTAGAATAACTAGTAACGCAACATACAACGGCGTTGATGCGTTAGTAGGCAGGCTTCTTACCCTCGATGAGAATAGTTCAAACTTACACGAAGCGATCGGACTGGCCTCTTTTGCAGGTGCTGCCACTACTAGTGCTAGATTTTCAGACCAGACACCAAGCAACGCTGAGGCTGACCTTGAGGTAGTGAAGGATGCGCTCGTTTCAATTTCAAGTTTGCTAACGAGCTACGAGAGCGCGTCGCAGAAAGCCAAGGATAGCGGCACGCCTAAGGAAATCAGCTTTGATACCGCAGTGCCAACCTCATTGCGCGATACTGACCAGGCACGGGAACTTGCACGAAAAATCGCAGCCACCGTAGTAACGCCGTATGCAACGGAACGTCAAAAAGCTTCCCTAATCGAGATGAGTGCATCGGCATTAAGTGAAAGTAAGGTATATAGCCTAATCGCCTAACTGACTTAAAATCGATCTCACCCTACCATCGCCACCAGTTGACGAAACTTCAAAATAGCTGTGGATTGCGGATTAACCGTATGTTGAACGCAACTCCCCTACTCCGTTGGTACGCTAGTCGCCGAAGATCACAGCTCACCCGCATGAATTTAGCGCAAGTTCAGTCAGAGCAACTACTTAAACTAGTGAAACGGGCTGAGCGCACAGAGTTTGGTAGAGCCCACGATTTCGAGTCGATCGTGTCCGTGGAAGATTTTCAAAAACGCGTTCCACTTCGAACCTACGAGCAGTTCTGGGATGAGTACTTTAAAGACCGTTTCCCATACCTAGATTATTTAACGTGGCCGGGACGCATTCCTTTTTTTGCTGTGAGCTCTGGCACCACCTCGGGACGAACCAAATACATCCCATTAAGTCATGAAATGATCGCATCCAACGTTAAAGCTGGAGTAGATCTACTATGTCATCATGTGAATTATCGACCTCATTCAAATTTATTTGGTGGCAAAAGTTTTGTACTCGGCGGCAGCACCGATCTAGTAGAGGAAGCTCCCGGGATCTGGAGTGGAGATCTAAGCGGAATCGCGGTGAAGACGCTGCCCTGGTGGGCCGCCAGACGTTATTTTCCGGATCCAGAGATCGCATTACTCAAAAATTGGGAAGAGAAAATTGATACCTTAGCGCGCCTCTCGCTGACTGAGGATATTAGAATGATCAGTGGTGTTCCTAGCTGGATGCTGCTTTTCTTGAATAAAGTTTGGTCTTTGCGACCAGAGTCGCGCGGAAGAATTACGTCTCTCTACGAGAATCTCGAGATGATCGTACATGGTGGTGTAAACTTCGCTCCATATCAAAAACAATTTACAGATATTATCGCTGGCTCACGCGCCGAGCTCCGTGAAGTATATCCAGCAAGTGAAGGGTTTATAGCTATTCAAGATTTCGGTTCCGGTGAAGGAATGCGAGTAGTACCTGATCACGGCATATTTTATGAGTTCGTTCCGCTTGATGAACTTAAAGAAGCGTCTCCGCGCAGATTATGGGCAGGGAATCTGGAACCTGGAGTGGAGTACGCGATCGCACTTACCACGTGCGCTGGCTTATGGAGCTATCTACTCGGCGACACGGTACGCGTACTTGAGCGTGACCCGTTGCGGCTATTGGTTACCGGTCGCACAGCTTATTACCTTTCAGCCTTCGGCGAACATATTACCGCAGACGAGCTCGAAGAAGCAGTCACATCATCCGCCGCAGCGCTTGGAATCTCGGTCACTGACTATGCAGCGGGAGCGTTGTTTCCAAGAACCCCTGCTGAGCTTGGAGGACATCTAATTGTTCTTGAGCCATCAGACCAGATTTCAGCCGGAAGCATAAAGGAGATCGGGGAGAATCTCTCCGTACTGATCGATAGACGGCTGTGTGCGCGCAATGAGGACTACGAAGCGCATCGCGCGCAAGGTTTCGGATTAAACAGACCTGTTATTCATATCGTGAATCCGGGCACATTCGCTGAGTGGATGAAATCTCGTGGGAAACTCGGCGGTCAACATAAAGTTCCACGGATTATTACCAAACAAGAGCTGTTTGATAATCTCTCGCAGTTTTCAGCGTTTGTACGACCGTAGTTGCTCAAATCACCTGGGACTGCGAGGCGACGCCTGGGAGCGCGGAGCGTTGCTCCGCAGTCTAGCATGGTACTTTGTAGTAACTGTTCTCAAAGAGGGCTCGCCGAATCCGAAAACGTTTAGCTCGTATTTGCAAAGGACTTAAAACGACTGCGAGGAAACGCCTCGAGGTCCCAGATCTAGTTTCAGATCCTTCTCTCAATCGCCATCCAAAGAAATCCAATCGCTGCTACCGCTCCGATCGGAATCGCTATGGCTAGCAAGCTGATACCGGGAAGTGTGAATTTCATAGCGAGAACTACTATCACCAAAACAATTACAAACAACTCCAACGCCGCTGCCACCGTAGCAAGCGCTGTCTTACGTGCCCATATCGACAGACCGCGTTGATAACACTCCCAACTCCTTAAAAACGGAAACACTGCGCTTATTCCGAGAGCTGCTAGCAGTAACGGGATAAGCTCTGTCGGCATCGCTCCAGTTCCGGAATACCACCACTGACCGAGACCCGAGAACAGAAACGCCACTAGCAACGCTGACATTAATGCGCCGTAACCGAGCGCAAATTTTTGCAACGCGGCTTGCGCGTTTCCAGAAGTACGCGTCATTAAAGCGATCGTAGTTTCCTGAACCGCCAAGGTGGAAGCTGAAAAAAAGAACCAAACTCCATTAAGCACCGGATACGTTGCCAACGAGTCGATCGAATTGGGCAGACGTCCAAGCGCAAAAGTTGCAAGCGGCGGCAACGCCATTCCGAGAAAAATCGTAATGCTTAATGGAAAATAAATGTCGTTAATTGATCGAAGGGTTGGAGCAGCGCCGGTCACACCATCTTCGAGTTTACTTATGAGCGGTCGGGCTAATATCCACGCAGCCACCGCTTCGCTGCCAACTCCACCAATCAGCGCACCGCAACCAACAACTGCACCCGGAAAATTAAGATATGCCAACGCAAATCCGGTTATACACATCGAAACTAATCGTACGACGGTTCCTTGAGCCACTAGCTTTGGACGTCCTCCGGCTATTGAAACCCCTTGATAGAATCTACGAAAGCCGATGAAGGCGGGCCAGAATAACATTACGGTGACAGCGTCATGAACTCGAACAGCAACTTCAGGATGCAATGTGAGAAGTTCGTTAGCTACGAAATCAAACCCGACGGGCGAGATAAACGCCAACATCAAAACGGTTGCTAGCCCGTTTACGATCCACATAAACGTGCGTAGCGCCAAGAAGCTAGGTCGATCACGCGATAGGGCAGCACTCACGCTTAATAACCCCATCACAGGGGATTCAATAATGAGCGACCATGCAAATGCTACGCTAAAGGCGGCTAGATTTAGTTTGCTATCAGGAAGGCTACCCATCAACGCGGCTAGAAACGGCGCCTCAAAAGCCATCAGCTGCCAATTTAAACTGAGCGGGGCCCAAAATTTGGCTACATCGCTTACCGCTATTCGTGGGTGGCTCATACTCCCTAACAATGATGGAAAACTTAGCGGCGTTCGTAGCGAACCTCTAATCTTAAGGTTCGCTCGCATTAACTTTGTCGCACGCTTGTGTTAATTGGTCGATTAACTATGTATAGTCAGTGCCTCCTTATATGAAATCAATTCTTAGTAGCCGCGCTGTTTGGATCGCCTTAGCCGTCGTCGTATTCCTTGCCGGGTACAAGACTATCACGATTATGAAAGCGATCTCTGAAGGCGGAAAGCATCAAATGCCGCCTCAGGGTGTAACGACCTTCGTGGTTGAACCGCGCACGATAGAAACGTCAGTCTCAGCGATTGCTTCGCTGATGGCAGTTCAAGGCGCAACTTTGAGCGTCGAGGAATCCGGCAAAGTAGCAAGCGTTAACTTCGAATCCGGTTCTTTAGTTAATGCCGGAGATGTGCTGGTCCAGCTTGATACAGCGGTCGAAGAGGCACAGTTAAAATCCGCTGAGGCAAAATCTCAATTGGCCCAGATCAACCTTCGCAGAATTCGAACGCTGCGACCTTCGAATGCAGCATCGCAATCCGATCTCGATGGAGCAGAAGCACAAGCCAAGCAAGCAGAGGCGGATGCAGCAGCCATTCGAGCTCAGATAGCGCGAAAGACTGTAGTAGCTCCATTTGCTGGGCAAACCGGGATCAGGACGGTGAATGTGGGCGACTTCGTAATGCAGGGAACGGAGATAGTTCCCCTGCATTCGCTGACTTCGATATACGGAAATTTCTCCCTTCCACAACAAGATCTTCCGCTCATTAAAGTCGGTCAATCCGTCAGACTTTCATTAGATGGAGCAGAGCCCGATGTATTTTCCGGAATGGTAAACGCAATCGATCCGCAGGTCAGCGAAATCACGCGAAACTTTCGCGTTCAGGCTACCTTTGAGAATGCCGCAGGTAAGCTTCGCCCTGGGATGTTCGGTACTGTCACAGTCGTTACAGGCTCGCGCGAAAACGTCCTAGTTATTCCAGTTTCCTCGGTGAGCTACGCCCCGTATGGCAATTCTGTTTTCGAAGTTTCGAAATTGGATGACGAGCACGGGGGAACCTACGACGGTGTCGAACAACGTATCGTGCAATTGGGCGACACTAAAGGGGACTTGGTAGAAGTGGTAACGGGCCTGCACGCAGGCGATAAGGTTGTAAGCTCTGGCGCTTTTAAATTGATGCCAAAAATGGCGGTAGTCGAAAACAACGTAGTCTCACCCGGTGAATCGTTCAATCCAAAGGTCGAGGATAATTGAGGTAGCGCTGGTCTCAGCGAGGATATTGTGATGATGTTTACCGATATTTTTATCAAGCGACCGGTCTTAGCCATCTGCATTAATCTGCTGATTCTATTACTCGGGTATCAAGCGATCAAAACCTTAACGGTTAGACAGTATCCTAGGAGTGACATAGCGAAAATCACAGTTAGCACCGCGTATGTCGGAGCCAACGCTGATTTGGTGCGGGGATACATCACCACTCCTCTTGAACGCGTGATCGCCAGTGCTGACGGAATCGATTTTCTTGAATCCGCAAGCATGCAGGGCGTAAGTACTATAACCGCCCACCTAAAACTAAATTTCGACGTAAATTCAGCATTGACTCAGATTCAATCGAAAGTTTCGCAAGTTAGAAACGAACTTCCTCCCGAAGCTGAACAGCCCACTATTAATGTCGAGACAAGTGATGCGCAGTTTGCCTCGATGTACATAAGCTTCTCCTCTGATTCGCTTGAGCAAAATCAAATTACTGACTATCTCACTAGGTCTGTTCAGCCACGTCTATCCTCAGTAAGCGGCGTGCAGCGTGCAGATATCTTAGGCGCTAGAACATTTGCGATGCGCATATGGCTTAAACCTGATCGGTTGGCCGCTTACAATCTGAACGCTGATGCAGTCTCGGAAGCGCTACGAAACAACAATTATCTAGCCGCACTCGGTACCACCAAGGGTAACATGGTGCAGGTCAATCTGGTTGCCAATACCAACCTAAAGACTAAAGAAGAATTCGAACAATTGGTTGTTCTGAGAAGCGGCGATACCGTGGTGCGACTGCGAGATATCGCTGATGTTTCGCTCGGAGCTGAGAACTACAACGAAGACGTTCAGTTTGGCGGTCAGAAAGCGACGTTTATGGGAATCTGGGTTCTGCCAAACGCTAACTCGCTTGATGTAATCAAAGCGATCCGCGCAGAGTTGCCACAAATCGAGCGCCAACTCCCAGTTGGAATGAAACTCGGAGTTCCTTACGACGCCACAGCGTATATTAACGACGCCCTTAGCGAGGTGTTTCATACTCTAGTTGAAACCATTGGGATCGTGATCATCGTTATATTCCTGTTTATTGGATCTCTGCGTGCAGTACTGGTGCCGGTGGTTGCCATTCCGCTTTCGTTAATCGGTGCGTGCGCTTTAATGTTAGCATTTGGGTTTACGATCAATCTCCTCACCTTGCTTGCGATCGTTTTAGCAGTGGGGCTTGTGGTCGATGATGCGATCGTGATGCTCGAGAATGTTGAGCGCCACGTAAAAGCCGGCATGCAACCGTTTGACGCTGCGATTAAGGGAGCTAGAGAATTAATCGGTCCAACCATCGCTATGACGATTACGCTCGCTGCGGTGTATGCACCGATCGGATTCCAGGGCGGTCTTACAGGGACGTTGTTTAAGGAATTTGCGTTTACTCTTGCTGGTGCAGTTGTTGTCTCAGGAGTTGTGGCTCTCACATTGTCGCCGATGATGACTTCTAAGTTGTTGGTCGCCGGCCACTCATCCGCCTTTGAAATATCAATCAATAAATTCTTCGATCGTCTGCGTGAGCGATACGGCTCCATTCTTCGTGAGACCCTTGCTAATCGTGGCGTAGTACTGACCGTAGCCGGAATAGCGATATTCATGGTGCTGCCGCTATATATGTTTTCAAGCAAGGAACTCGCCCCTCGCGAGGACCAAGGTGTGGTATTCGGAATTGTACAGGCAGCACCGAATTCATCTCTCGATCAAACTTCTATGTATACTCGAAAAGTATACGAGGCATTCAAGACCTTTCCGGAACACGCAAATACTTTTCAGCTCACCAACGCTCAGGGTGGATTCTCAGGCTTCGTGACCAAACCGTGGAGTGAACGATCAAGGACGACTCTTGAGATGGAAGGCGAAGCTTGGGGGAAAGTTTCCTCGATTCCTGGCGTGCGCGTGATTATCGCCACACCACCTGCGCTTCCTGGAGGTAGCGATTTCGAAATCGAATTCATCGTATCATCGACGGCGGAACCTCAAGATATTCTAGGCTATGCAAATCAAATCGTTGGGGCCGCTTTCGCCTCCGGAAAGTTTCAATTCGCCGATGCTGATTTGAAATTTGATCAGCCACAAGCAGAGCTAATTCTAGATCGCGATAAAATCGCGCTGCTAGGTCTAAATTTGCAGCAAGTCGGAGCAGATTTAAGTGCGATGCTTGGTGGTAACTATGTAAACCGCTTCAGTATCCAGGGTAGAAGTTACAAAGTTATTCCGCAGGTTAAACGATCGTCTCGTCTTGCCCCTGAGCAGCTTCGGGACTTTTACGTTTCAGGACCTAACGGACAATTAGTCGCTGTATCCACTTTTGCCACGTTGAAAGAGACCGTTGAGCCTAGGCAACTAAACCGTTTTCAGCAGCTTAATTCAGCCAAAATTATCGGAGCTCTCGTGCCAGGCACTAGCCTCGATCAGGGATTGAGCGTTTTGGAGAATACCGCCAGGGAGATCCTGCCACCCGGATATCAGGTCGATTATACCGGCGAGTCTCGCCAGCTTAGAAAAGAAGGCTCTGCGCTCATTGGCAGTTTAATCCTCGCGCTGATTTTGATCTACTTAGTGTTAGCGTCCCAGTTTGAGAGCTTTAGAGATCCGTTTATTATTTTGGCCGGATCCGTTCCGTTGGCACTAGCGGGAGCTCTCACATTTTCATTTCTCGGATTTACTTCGATTAATATTTATTCACAGGTGGGTTTGATAACACTCGTCGGATTGGTTTCTAAGAATGGAATCTTAATCGTCGAGTTTGCGAATAAGTTACAAGAAGGCGGCTCGGATAAATTGAGCGCTATCGTAGAAGCTGCTACCACTCGACTTAGACCGATTTTGATGACATCCGTGGCAACTGTGGCGGGCCATTTCCCACTAATTCTTGCAGCCGGAGCTGGAGCTTCATCGCGAAACAGCATCGGGTACGTGCTTGTAACCGGAATGACAATTGGGACCGCCTTTACTCTGTTCGTCGTCCCTTCGATCTATCTCTTAATTGCTAAACAACACGATCGAGATACCAAATTATTCATGAATGGAGAGGATGGATTTCAGCATGGTGGGGCTATTGCCGAGGCCCAACCGGAATAGGATACCAAAGCGCGCCTAATTGTGAGGCTCTACGTCCATATGATGACGTGCGCTGGTATTTTGCCATACAATAGGGAGCTATGCGTCGCATATTCAAACTCCTCCCTTCATTCCAATTATTATTTGCCGTAATCACACTGGCAGATCCTCTGCCAAAGCCGAAAATCACCACCACCACTTCCCTTCTTCACGATATGGTCCATCAACTAGCTGGTGATTCAGTCGAGATTATTTCGTTAATGGGTCCAGGTGTCGATCCTCATCTGTATAAAGTTACCCCAGGAGATATTCGAAAACTTTCCCGCGCAGATCTGATTGTCTATCACGGGCTGCATCTTGAAGGTCGGATGGCTGAAGCGCTTGAGAATTTTGGAAAGCGCAAACCTACGTTCGCCGCAGCTGAAGTGCTGCCGAATGATAAACTCCGTACGCTCTCCGACATTCCAGATCCACACGTTTGGTTTAATGTGCAGTTATGGCGTGAGGTAACGCTTGGCCTTGCATCGAAACTTTCCAAAACGTTTCCCCAACTAGAAACTCAAGTTGGAACTCGCGGAGCTCAGTACGCAAACGAGCTCGCCTCACTCGATACCGAAGTAGACCATGCAATCGCTAAAATCCCTGAGCAGCAGAGGATCCTCGTCACCGCGCATGATGCCTTCGGATACTTCGGAGAGAGATACAAACTAAAAGTTCACGGCATTCAAGGAGTATCAACCGACAGCGAAGCGGGCTTAAGTCACATTCAATCATTAATCGATCTTTTGGTTAATTTAAAAGTTCCAGCCGTATTTCTCGAGTCCAGCGTTGGTGAGCGCTCAATTCAAGCCCTTACGGATGGCGCTAAATATAAAGGCCATTCCGTTATTATGGCCGGCCCGTTGTATAGCGATGCACTGGGAGAACCTGGTAGTGGTGCTGAAACTTTTACTGGGATGGTGCGATTTAATGTAAAATCGATTGTGACTGCACTAGGAGGAACTCTTTGAGTAGTTCGCCTTCCGTACCAGCGCTAGAATTTCATAACGTAAGCGTCGCATACGGCGAACGCCTAGTGCTTACTGATATTGATTTTACAATCCCAAGTGGCTCGCTGGTTGGAATTTTGGGTCCCAACGGTGCTGGGAAATCGACACTTCTTAAAACCGCCGTTGGAATATTACCAGCCTGTAGTGGTTGGATAAAATTTTTCGGCTCTACGTTCGCTGACCATCGACATCTAATCGCATACGTTCCGCAGCGTGAAAGCGTGGCATGGGATTTTCCAGCAACGGCGTTCGATGTAGTAATGATGGGAATGTTTCATGAGGTCTCGTGGTGGCAAGGGATGGGAAATGCCCGTCGTGCTCGTGTCGTGGCAGCCATGGAGCGAATGGGTATCGGAGATTTGCGAAACCGTCCGCTGCAAGATCTCTCAGGCGGACAACAACAGAGAGTTTTTTTAGCGCGCGCGCTAGTTCAAAATCCTTCGCTTTTGTTGCTCGATGAGCCACTTGCTGGAATCGATGTCGATACCGAAGCAATCGTGATGCAAACACTTAAGGAGCTATGTGCGAATGGCGCTACTGCGCTTGTGGTGCATCATGATCTATCAACTGTCCCGCAGTATTTTGATCGAGTACTGATGGTTAATGCCCGATTAATCTGCGCTGGCGCGACCTCGAATGTATTCCGTCCCGAAGCCATCAAAGCTACCTATGGACCACGTCTTTCACTACATGAAGCGGCCCGTGAAGTTGCCCGTCCGATCATGAATTATCGTGAGGAAAAGTAGGCATGTCGGTATTTCAGTCGATATACTCAGCTTTGCAGCTTGGACTTCCCGCGTCGCATCTCGCAGTAGTTGTCATCGGCGCCAGCGTTATCGGTTGCATACTAGGAGGAGTCGGAGCTATCGCATCGCTAAGACGAGAAGCGCTGCTAGGGGACGCGTTGGCACACTGCACGTTGATTGGAGTAATCTTTGCATTTTTTTGGTTTGGTCAAAGAGAGTTTTCACTTCTTTTTTTCGGTGCATGCCTTTCGAGTTTTTGCGGACTTCTCGTTATTCGTGCGTTACTGACGGTGCCGGTAATAAAACCCGACGCGGCGCTCGCCGTAGTTCTTGCCGGTTTCTTCGGATTCGGATTGATCGGCTTGCGCTATGTGCAGGTAAGTAGTCTGCCAAATAAGGCAGGTTTAGAGTCGTTTATTTTCGGAAAAGCATCGCTGATGACCGGAGCCGACGTTACGTGGGCCATTATCGTAGCGGCGGTGGTACTGGTCGGTGTGCTCTTATCACGACGTTCGCTCGCTGCTTTGTGTTTTGATTCAGCCGGATTGGTCGCGTTTAGGCCGTCAGTAGCTATTGCGAGAATCGTGTTTGCCGCATTGCTTTTAATTTCGGTCTCCATCGCTCTCCCTGCCACTGGAGTGATTCTTACCTGCTCACTCCTAGTGATCCCAGCTAGTATCGCAAAATTCATGGCCCGATCGTTTTTCGATTACATGCTACTCGCAACTACCATTGGAGCGATCAGTGGAGCAATCGGAGCTGCAGCTTCAATATACATCGAGAATGTAAGCACAGGGGCGTCGGTAACGCTGACAGCGACTACGTTACTCGCTTTAGCTTTGATTGTGCGGGCGTACGTCGATCGCCAACATCGGCGTGTTGTAGAATTTCCGCGTTGAGGGGTGATTTCGTATGATGCTCTTCAACGCAAATATTCTTGATGGTATCCCCACTTTATTAGGTTTATTTACCGCCGAGGATGCTTGGGCAACCGCCACACTTCTTTGCGCTGCGCTCTCGGTCTCCATCATCGGAGTTAATCTTTTTTTGCGTCGATTAAGTCTTCTCGGTGATGCTCTCAGTCATGCTGTCCTACCTGGGGTAGTCGCTGGTGCGGTACTGTTTGCAAGCACCGATTCTGCGTATGTGCTCTCGGGCGCACTGGTTGCGGCCATTCTGAGCGTTGCAATGATGCGAGGACTAGTATTTTTGAAACTCACGCCGGAAGCGGCGCTCGGCACAACTTTTACCACCTTTTTTGCCATCGGCGTTCTTGGCTTAAATACCTTTGGATCTCATATCGACCTCGATCCAGGTTGTCTCCTGTACGGTTCACTAGAATTAACCTCTCTTGAAACGACTGCGATACTTGGATTTGAGGGAATTCCGAATGCA